>REDJ01000102.1 GCA_007693555.1 Bacteroidota bacterium | reverse complement strand
AGAACGGGTAAGTCTGTATAGAGACCTCTCTCCTCCGGTAAATAACCTATCAGCGAAGATTCAGGCAATTTACTTTGGTTACCGTTTAAATTCCAGTGGATTTCTCCCTGGTCGGCTTTGATAATATCAAGGAGTATACGCAAAGTGGTGGTTTTACCTGCCCCGTTGGGTCCCAAAAAGGCAAAAATATCTCCGGGTTCAAGCTCAAAAGAAATATCATTGACTGCATGAACGGTTTTAAAACGTTTATGCAGTGATTTTACCTCAAGTACTTTTTCTGCTGACATCATAAAATAATTTGATTATTGCTCATCTTAAAACATTACTTTCCTTACCAAACCATTTGGCGCAGAAGACCACCGAAATAGCTGCCAATCCCACCAGAGAAACTACTGTAAGCAGGTAATGGGGCAGATGAATGGTTCCGGCAATAATTTCTTTAGTAGCAAGCGTTATATTTACGATAGGAATAAGAGCAGTAACCGCATTGTATTCCACGCCCGGGATAAGACCCAGGGCTGCCGGAATAATTACAATGAAAGTGAGCGGTGTAACAATGCTTTGTGCTTCCTTAAATGTTTTGGCATAGATGGTGAGCGGAACCAGCAACCCGGCAAAGAAGATAGTGAGCGGGATCAGCATCAGCAGCAGATACATTACAAAACTCAAGGTGAGAATTCCCATCACCACCGACATAATAAAATCGGGCAGCCCGGCAGAAACCTGCAGACCAACGAATAAACCGAGTATGGCCAGCATGGCAGAAATCAGTCCGGTAAGGGCAATCACAAACATTTTTCCCACCAGTATCTCGATGCGCGAAACCGGAGCAGTGAGTAATGTTTCCATGGTACGGCGTTCCTTTTCGCCGGTAAAAAGGTCAATGGCCGGGTACATGGCACCTGTAAAGCAGAAGATGATAAACAGGTAGGGCAGAAAACCACCGGCCAGCTTGCCTATCATTTCCTGATCTGTGGCAATATTTACTGACTCGGTACGGAAGGGTTTGATAAAGGATTGGGTAAGCTCCTTCTCCTGCAATCTTTCGTTTACGATTGTGTTTTCATATTGCGCAAGGAGCCTGTCAATGCGATCTTTACCTGTAATGCGGGTACCTGAAAAGTAAACCCTGAGTGAAGTTTCTTCCATATTATCGAGTGCACCGGCAAAACCATCGGGAATAAAAAGTCCGTATTGCAAACTATCGGAGCGTATCAATGACTCCAGTTCGTTGGCATCATCCATATACACCAGTTCAAGTCTTTCCCGGGCTTTAAGGAAATCTTCAAGACGTGTATCGGTATCTTCACTAACGTATCCGATCTTTAAAGACCTTACCTGCTCGCGTTCCATTACCGACATCTGCAGCCGGCTGGAGGCAATAAATAATACCGGGAAAACAAGCACCGGCACCAGTACCATTACAATGATGGTGCGTTTGTCCCTTAATGTATCAAGGGTTTCTTTCTTGATGATGGTGAGAATATTTCTGAACATAATATTTTCGATTTCGTGGGTTCTTAAAATGATGGATTTATACCGGTTCGTTTTGGGTAACGATGTGGATAAATTCTTCCGTGAGGTTTTCGGTTTGCATTTGTTTGCGGAAGTTTTCCATGGTATCATTGAAAAGGATGCGGCCGTCATGAATGATACCAAGATCATCGCAAAGTAAATCAACCTCGCTCATGATGTGCGATGAAAAAATTACGGTCTTGCCCTGGTCTTTGCAGTCGCGGATGAGTTCAATGATATTTTTGGCTGTAATGACATCAAGTCCGGATGTGGGTTCGTCGAAAACCACAACTTCCGGGTCGTGGATCATGGTGCGGGTAATGCTTACCTTTTGTTTCATACCGGTAGAAAGTTTACCGATGCGCTTGTTGGCAAAATCGTGCATGCCCAGCAGGGAATAAAGGCGGTCCTTTCGGTCTTCGATAAGTTTGTCGTCCATGCCATTGAGCTTCCCGAAATACTTAACCATTTCGTTGGGGGTAAGCCTTTCGTAAAGCCCGGTTGTTCCGGTAAGGAAACCCATTTTGGCCCTTGCGGCTGACGGATCTTCGTTCAGGTTGATGCCACCAACCTTTACCGTACCCGATGTGGCCCGCAAAATTGTGGCAATAATGCGCAGTGTGGTGGTTTTGCCTGCACCGTTGGGTCCCAGCAAACTGTACACCCTGCCCGGCTGGCAAGTAAAACTAACATCATGCAGCACTTTCAGGGATTTTTCTTTCACCCCGATTTCCTGCATCTGCTTTTTATTTAAAGAAAATTCTTTACAGAGATTGCTAACTTCGATCATTTTATCAGTTTAATTGATGAGATAAAATTTGATTACTCCGAAGTTAGTCGCAGCAAAAATGGGTTTGTTACAAATTAAAAGTAGATTTTGAAATTGAGATCACACATCCCTACTTCTTTCCTTCAAGCTTTTTTGCCTCATTCCAGAACACATCCATTTCGTCGAGCGACATTTTTTTCATGTCCTTGTTAGAAGCATTTGTTTGGTTTTCAAGGTATTCGAAGCGGCGGATGAATTTCTTGTTGGTGCGTTCCAGGGCACTTTCGGGGTTTACATCAATGAAGCGGGAATAGTTGATGAGTGCAAAAAGCAGGTCGCCAAATTCCTGTTCAATTTTTTCGTGGGGAGCGTTATTATCAACTTCGTGTTTGAGCTCACTGAGTTCTTCCTGCACCTTATCCCATACCTGGTGAGGTTTTTCCCAGTCAAAACCTACACCACGGGCTTTGTCCTGGATGCGGTAAGCTTTTACCAAGGCGGGGAGTGAGGCAGGTACGCCTGACAACACTTTCTTTTTCCCTTCGCGCAGTTTGATTTGTTCCCAGTTTTCCTTAACCTGCTCATCATTTTCAACTACTGTATCTCCATATATATGCGGATGGCGCCTGATAAGCTTTTCGTTTATATTTTCCAACACATCCTTAATATCAAAAGCACCTTTTTCCTGTCCTATTTTGGCGTAAAAAACAATATGAAGCATCAGGTCGCCCAGCTCATTCTTAATTTCATCCAGATTGTTTTCAAGGATGGCATCAGCCAGCTCGTAGGTTTCTTCTATGGTAAGATGGCGAAGGCTTTGAAGGGTTTGTTTTTTGTCCCAGGGGCATTTGGCCCTGAGTTCATCCATGATATCAAGCAATTGCTGAAAGGTTTGCAGTGTAGAATTTTCCATCAGAATTATTTTTTGCAAAGGTAAGAAACTATAGTTTGGAATCCTTATCAGGGTATTTCGGGTTTTACACAATTTTTAAGTTTTATCTTTGTTTGAAATTGAGATAAATATTTTTGGGAATGCGGATTTTGCTTGGTTTTAAAAAAATACTGTTACTATTGTTTGTAATGCACTCAGGTTTTTTACTTAAGGCAGATAACGGATTCTTCAACCGTATTGGCGGCGCTGTGCACCGGGGTTATGTTATGCCACACGATTCACAGATGAATCATCTTTCGCGCGATCCCTTTCCCTTTTTTCATCTTACACTTACCGGACAAACAAACGGGAATCGTGAGTGGCATCATACTTATAACTTCCCATCACTGGGATTTGATTTTGTATTTGGTGATCTTGGTTATCCTGAAGTACTTGGTCGTTCTTTTGCCTTTTTCCCGCACATCAGACTTAATCTTCTCCAGTCAGGTTTTTTCAATTTGCGTTTGCAGCATGGTTTTGGACTGGCTTACCTTACCCGTGTATATGAAAGTGAAACCAATGATCAGAACATAGCTATTGGAACTGCAATAAATCTGGCACCCAATATGTCGCTTGAAGCTGAATGGCAGCTTGCCGATGCATGGCAGCTTGTAACAGGACTGTCTTTAACCCACTACAGCAATGGCAAAATTGAAACACCCAACAAAGGATTGAATATTCCATCTGTCAAGATTGGGATGATGTATGCATTCAGAGATTCGCCCCGCCTGCTGGAAACACCTGTCTATACGCGGCCCGACAGAGTAAGTGAATTGCTCATTATTGGCTCTGCAGGTTTTACCTCGTCCTATCCACCGGGTTTAGAAAAGAGTGCACGTTATTCACTTACTTCAACGTATCATTTTCCCATAAGGCAAAAACACAGGCTGGGCCTTGGATATGATTTCTTTTACAGTTATCCTGAAAAAACTGTTCCTTCTGAAGGTAATACTAGTCACGAAAAATCTCCTTTTATTAATCATGGAGTGCATCTGGCATTTCAACAGGATTTTTCAAGATTTGCTTTTGTGCTGCATAGCGGTTTTTATCTTTGGGATCCCAATAATTACCGAAGATATATTTACTACCACAGGGCCGGTTTCAGGTATAATGTAACCGGTAACTTTTTGCTTAATATTAGCTTAAAAACACATTTGTTTCAGGCTGAATTTATTGAATGGGGAGTGGGTTACCAGATAAGGTAAATGATTTGCAGTTTTGAACTAGCGTGCACCCGGTTGTCTGCTATCCAGGACATGATAATTTATGAAAGAAGTTCTTCCCGTTCTGATTTGGGTTTCAAGATTTACAGTTCTGCCTGTATGGTTATTGGGAAGGAGCATTTCAAGGGCCAGGTTGTGATTTCCTTCGGGTAAAGAAATCCGGGTATAGTGGATGCTATGCGGAAGTGTTTGCCAGTTGCGGGTATCGGCTCTTTCAGCCACTGCCCCCAAGATACCTAATATTGCTCCCACATTTTGGTTTTCTCTTCGCACAACTTGCTCGGTAGCCTGCCTGATGGCAAGTCGGAGCAAAGCATTTCCCATTTCCCTGAGCATGCGATCTTCCAACGATCTGAAAGCGATGGCATTGATGTCCTGAGCCTTTTCAAGTCGTTGAACTTTGCCCTGGACTCTTACATTTGCACCTGTAAATAGCGGTTTACGTTCGAGGTATTTGGGAAATGCTACTCTTACGATTCTGAGATCACCAAGATCGCCTGAACTTTGACCTGAGGCTCCCAAATAAAAGGGGAAGGAAAGTCCAAGCTCCTCATTCACAAAATCGACTCGTCCGCCGCTGCCCCTGACTATGGTAAAATTCACACTCCATTCGTGTTTTACAGGACCCAGTCCATTCTGAAGAAAAAACACCAGTTCACCATGTCCTGGCTGCATAGTGGCGGGAGCGGAGAATCCAAACTCTCTTTCATAAAATTCAACCTGGTCGCGAAAGCCCATTCTGTTAGCACTTCTGAGCAAGTCTTTCTTGAGCTGGGCAGGCGCCCCCAGGCCGAAAAGCCTGCTGAAGTCATCCTGGTATATGTTGTAGGCGTTTCGGTAGGCAATGAATGCGTTATTATGGTCACCGGCAGCCTCATATATTACCCCCATAAGGTTATGGATGAATGCGTCTCTTTTATACCTGTTATCGGAAGGAAATCTATCGGCAAGTACACTCAACCTGTTATTGAGTCTCCGGCATTCTACAAGGGCAGCTTCAAAATTACCCAACTGGATAAAATTCATGGCCTTGTAATAATGGATCATCAGAATTTCAAAATCTTCGCCCCGGTATTCTGTCATATTGGGGTTGGAAAAGAGAGCAAGGGCCTCATCAAGAGGGTTTCTCAACTGGTCCTCGCTCAAAATAAAAGCTTCTTCAAAAAATTCATTACTCTGTGTATAATTCCCCAGCATATGATGCACAACACCCATATTCATCAGGTGCAACAATCTTGTTCGCCTTTTTGCACCTCTGCGATCCCTTTCAAGAACGTCTGCAGCCTCTTGAATCTGACCGGTGCGGAAGAGTTGACTGAACTCCTGCTGCCGCTGGTAGTAGGTTCGGCATCCACTCAACAGAAAAGAGAGCAATATTATTGGAATTGTAAATTTCCGGATCATTTTAAGCAATGGGTTTAAACCAAAAATGGGGCTGTCTCAAAAGTGCGAGTTGGTCGTTGAGCCTGCCGAAACGAAATCTGATTACCAGCCAGATACCCCCTTCGATAAGCTCAGCGTCCGAATAAAATCTGGCTTTGATACAACACCGGGGTTATGATATTTTAGTTAGTAACCACTTTACGGATTTGTTTTTCGCCAATCCAAACTTTTTCATTGGTTTCCATATCGGTAAGTTCAAGGTTTACCTGGTAAAAAATTACTCTTTGTCTTCTGTATTGGTCAACAATTGAGTTAATCGTACCTGTAAACATGTAATCGGCACCCAATTCGCGCCCCCAGCGGGCTACTGTTTCCGGAGCGGCAAATTCTTGCTGGTCGGCTCTTTCCTCACGTATACTTTCGCGAAACTCACGGCCTTGTACAATACGAACCATACCACTGTTCAGAAGTTCACGTTCCATATTACGCATAAAGGTTTCCGCATCAATGTGCTCATGTGTGCGGTTTTTTACATCGGCAACAATAAGAACAGGAATGCGGTTGTTACGCGATTCAAACCTTGATAGCCAGGGCCTGTTCAGTACATCATTTATCATTTCCTGGGCAACCATTCGCGAGTCGGAGTCATTCCAGCGGCCACTCAAATCAATAGTTCTATCGGTATCTACCCGGGTAACGGTTCTTCTCTGGCAACTTCCAAGGGCCACAACAGCGGCCAGAATTACGATTAATGAAATCTTTTTCATATTCAACATATTTAAAGGTTAATGTTTATTTCTCTGAAACTGTATGCAAATGTAATTAGTAAAAGAATAATTCAGTAAAAACTACAGCGACAAAATCAAAAAATATGCCGCAATAGAATGTTTGAAAAATTTTAATTATTATGCTTTAGGAAGAGTAAGCCTTACCCAGAAAGTTGAACCTTTTTCAGCCTCACTGTAAACCCCAATTTGTCCTCCCATCATTTCTATAAGGTCCTTGCAGATAGCCAGCCCTATTCCGGCGCCTTCGTGTTCGCGGGTATAGGAACTGTCGGCCTGGGTAAACTTATCAAACAGAATAGGTATTTTGTCTTTTGGGATACCAATTCCAGTATCTTTGACGGTTATTCTGAGGTTTACCTGGTTGTCCGGGATGGGGTCAACCTCCGTGATGACTTTTACCTCTCCCCTGGAAGGAGTAAATTTGATTGCATTGGCTATAAGGTTGGTAAGAATTTGCTGAAGACGGAATTCATCACCCAGAAGAAAAATTTCATCTTTTACATTGATTTGTGAATCCAGGTCTATCTCCTTTTGCATGGCTGATGCCCTGAACATACCCAGGGATTTGTCAAGTAGTTCATAAAGCGAGAAGCGGTTGCGTCTGATGATAATACCCTCAGATTCAATTGCTGAAAGCTCATGGATGTTACTAATGAGTTCCAGAAGGCTGTCAGATGATTCTTTCAAAACTTTCAGCAATTCGGTTTGATGTTCATTCAATCCTGTACGAAGTAAAATATCAGTCATTCCTATTATACCACTCAATGGAGTGCGCATCTCATGATTCATGTTATCAAGAAACAGTTCCTTTGCTTTCTCGGCCCTTGCCTTGATTTCAAGTTGTTTTTCTCTTTCCTGCTTTTCTTTTTCAAGTGTTACGTCCTTGAATATCCGGCAAAGATATTTTCGGTTACTGTCAATAAATATAAAACTGGTGACAGTAAGATGCAGTATATCACCATAACTTGTTTTTACAGAAATATCCTTGGAAACGGGCTTTTTAGCCTCATCTTCTTCAAAATACCTGAAAAAATTTTCTTTGAATTTTTCCTTAGGATATTCAATAAAATCTTTTTTTTCTGCAGGTTTGAAAGTTATTTCCGATTCCACATCCCATATAAATTTACCAATCGCGTCTTCGGCGTTAACACCTGAGTTTTTTTCAGCACTGGAATTCCATTCAGTTATTATGCCATCATCCTGAATAACAATGATAGGATCAAGTGATTGCTGGATAAGGTTTTTGAACTTCCTTTCACTTTCCCAGAGGTTCTGCTCAGCTTCCCTGATTGCACTGATGTCCTGGGCTATTCCTGTAATTATACCTCCCTTTTTCATTACACCTCTTGTATACAAATGTAAAGGAGGCTTATTTTTTCTGATAAACTTCCATTCAAAATCAGCTGTATAGTTTTCATTTTTCAGGTTTTCGGCAGCTTTCCTGAATTTCTCAAGTATTTTCTTTTTATCTTCCTCACTGGCATATCTGTTTAAAAACCTTTCGAGAGGTATAGATATTTTTTCATCGCTTTCCTGATCATTAAAATCTCTCAATAATCCTTTATCAATGGTAATAGTGCGGGAGCAAAATTCATATTGCCAGTAACCGAGTCTGGCAATTGCTGCAGCGTTCCATAAAGCAGTCTTGGTGGTCTCAAGCTTTTGCTTCATTCTCAAAGCATGTATACCATTGGATGCAAGTTGTGAAAATGTTTCAAATATGAAAGGATGAATAAAGGAATCTTCAGGCATTAGTATTGCAATAGTGCCGTAAAGTTTGCCATCTGAAAAAAGCCCGCACCCGTAAAACTTTTTTATTTTCAGAATTTTCTCAATTTTTGATGCTACGGGTTTAGAAAGGGTGTATAATGAAAGTTCCAGAACTCCACCTTTTATTTCTTTTACTCTTGAGGAGGAGATTTCGCTGTACAAATCACTTTTGGGGTCGAGGGGGAACTTCTTATTTAAAGGGTGCTTGCCCAGCAGATTGATAATTCTATCCCATGAGTTGCTGATGCCTTTTATATACCTGGGCTTCAGGTATCCCTCCTGTTTCTCATAACTTGTTACGCATACAATGGCATCATTTTGCAATAAGTTAGCAGTATCGCCTATAAATTTATAAATGTCTTCATCTTTTATGGAAAGCAGTTTTATGGCAGCTTCGGACAAGGTTCTTAATTGCTTACCAAGAGTTTTTTCATTCTCTTCATATTTTATGATAGGTGTAATATCATATAGATTTAATGAAACCCATTCAGTTTCTGCAACAGGTATAATAGTGCCGCTAAGATGCTTCTGTTCGAAATAGAGTGAAAAGTCTTTTGTTGTAATTTTTTCATCAAATATGAAGAAATCACTGGTTTTATAGCCATTATCTTTAAAAAGCCTGAAAATTTTTTCTTTATCGGGTAAACTTCTTTTTTTGATATTCAATAAATCAGCACATTTTCTATTGCTGTATATGAAGCGCTCTGTTTGTGTATCAAAAATTGCAATACCATGATTTAGGCTTTCAAGTATGTTTTTATTAAGTTTTCGGTCATTAAAAAACGCTTCACCCTGGCGTTGAAATGGTAAAGTTTCACTTTTAATATCAATAGCTTTGGAAGACTCATAACCATTATCACCCTGTTTGATTTTCATTTTTAAGAAAACCAAAAGTTCAGAAATTGTTCGCCCAAACATTATATCCTGCTCATCCCAGCTTATTCCTTTTTTGTTTTTGGAAAATGAAAGAAATCCCACAAGTTTGTTACCATGCAACATGGGAATTTGCAAAAACGCTTTCGCCTCCATAGCATTTAGTAGTTTTTTGCAGGATGTGTAACTATCGGGAATATTTTCTGTATCAGTGATTTGAAGCGTAGTCCTGTCGTGGGCAAATTTTTCCCATAAAGCATATTGGTCAAAACGAAGATTCTTTAAAGATCTTTTCAAAGGGTTCGAACCTTCTGAATACCATTCAAAATCAGCTGTAAATTCTTCACCGGTAGGATCAACCCAAAACAGCATGGCTCTGTTTGTTTCAATCAAAGATGAAAATTTGCCCAGGAATTTTACTATCGCATCTTTTATAACAGAGCTATCCGTCTCTGATAAGAACTCAGAGATTTCAAGTATAAGTTGTGCTTTCAGGCTTTTATTAACACTTTCCAACTTTTTGCTGTTCTGTTTTCCTGTTTATCTTTAATTTTGGGCTCCTGACCAAAAATTTTCTTTTTTTAAGGAAATATAAAAATACCGGTCTAAAGTTCTCAAATATATGAAAATAGAACAGTATGAATCCTCGGGTTTTTACCAATTTTGCATAGGGGAAAAATACGGAATCCAATGTTGTCCTATTATGATACATGCACTGGTCGAATGCGGACACTTTATAAGTAAAACCTGCATTTGCTAATTTGTAACATTCTGGAAATAAGAGTTAAGGGGCTATTGGCATAATGTTGGCTTATTTTTTTTAAAACCACAGTAATTTTAAAATATGGACCGCATAATAAAAAAGAAAAAATGGACTCCCGCTCGCATAACTATTACTGCATTGATTGGGCTGTTCGGCTTTTTCGTTATTTATCTTTTGTTTTTTCGCGATAACAGCAGCCGATTGTATGTTGACAGGGACCGGATGACCATATCTACAGTTCAACAGGGAAGCTTTCAGGAGTTTATTCCGGTTGACGGTGTTGTACAACCAATACTCACCATTTACGTGGATGCTGTATTCGGAGGCAGGGTAGAAGAAATATATGTCAGAGACGGAGCTTTTGTTGACGAGGGAGAGCCTATTTTAAGATTATCCAATGCAAGCATTGAGATGGATTACATGTATCGGGAAAATAATCTTCTGGAAGTTTTGAATAATTACCAGAATACCCGTTTGAATCTTGAAAGAAATAAATTTACACTGGAAAGGCAAATGGCCGATCTGCTCTATCAGAGAGAGGTTGCCACCAAAGATTTTAACAGGAAAAAGGTATATTTTGAAGGTGGCCATATTTCACTGGAAGAATTTGAAAATGCAGAAAGGGAATACCGGTTTGCCAATAAAAGGTACGGTATAGCATATCGTGCTATGCAGCATGATTCTATTTATACAGAAACCCAGATGATACAGATCAAGGAATCCATTGAACGTATGCAGGACAACCTGAATATGCTTAACAGAAATCTTGAGAATTTAATCATTACGGCTCCCATAAGCGGGCAGCTATCTTCATTTAATGCTGAAAGGGGCGAAACAAAACATTCTGGTGAAAACCTGGGTCAGATTGACGTCCTGGATGGGTTCAAATTACGGGCACGAATTGACGAAAGATACATAAACCGAACATTTTTAGGTCAACCGGCACAGTTTGATTATGCAGGGCAAAACTTTCAGCTTGAAATTCAGAAAATTTATAGTAATATTACAGGAGGAGCATTTGAGGTAGACCTCCACTTTACAGGTAATGACCCTGAGGGCATAAGAAGAGGACAAACCATTCAATTACGACTGCAGTTCAGCGGAGTCGCTGATGCATTAATTATTCCACGCGGAGGTTTTTACCAGGAAACCGGTGGTAACTGGATATATGTACTTGACCCATCAGGAAGCCAGGCTACCAAAAGAAGAATCCGTATCGGTCGTCAGAATATTCATCACTACGAAGTGCTTGAGGGTCTTGAGCCTGGTGAACAAGTTATTACCTCATCTTATGATGCCTTCGGAGGTCGTGAACGTCTTATATTCAGATAAATAATGTTGAAAAAATGATCCAATATTTATATTATTGCAACTTTAAAATAAATCAACCATGATTAAAACTGTTAATTTAACCAAAGTGTTTCGCACAGAAGAAGTGGAAACTACTGCACTTAATGAGGTGTCATTTGAAATCAATGAAGGTGAGTTTGTGGCCATTATGGGACCTTCAGGATGTGGCAAGTCCACCTTGCTGAATATCCTTGGCTTGCTTGACAATCCAACCAATGGAGAATATTATTTTCTGAACAACGAAGTATCCGGTTTTTCAGAAAAGCAAAGAGCTAATTTGCGCAAGAAGAACATTGGTTTTGTATTTCAGAATTTTAATCTCATTGATGAGCTCAGTGTTTTTGAAAATATAGAGTTACCTCTGATTTACCTGGGATACAGCTCATCTGAACGCAAAAAAAGAGTAGAAGAAGTATTAAATCAGATGCAGATCATGCATCGGAAAAACCACTTCCCCCTTCAACTTTCTGGCGGTCAGCAACAAAGGGTTGCTGTATGTCGTGCAGTGGTTGCACGTCCACACTTAATACTCGCCGATGAGCCTACCGGTAACCTCGATTCTACACACGGTGATGAAGTGATGAACCTCCTTGAAGACCTGAATAAAAACGGAACTACCATAATTATGGTTACCCACTCGCAACGTGATGCTTCATATGCCCAGAGAATCGTCAGATTATTTGACGGGCAGATTGTTACGGAAGACAAAACAACAGAATTTGTGCTTACTTCTGTTTCGAAATAATTTTTCTACTATTCAGACAGGGCAGGAAAGATGCTTATTTTCCTAAAAAGAAAGTGTCTTACCTGTTCCTGTTGGCTGATGTGAGTTTCTCCACGAGAATATTTTTTGTATTCCAAATCTATTTGGATGCACTGCAAATTAACCCGTGAGTAGAAAAAATATATAGGTTATTAAACTACCGGTTTACTATGATTAAAAACTATCTTCTCACAGCATGGCGAAATATGAAGCGCAGCAAGCTGTATACGCTTATCAACATCTTTTGTCTTTCGGTGGGAATTACCGGGGCCATCCTTATCACACTTTTCGTCAATCACGAATTATCTTATGATACTTTTCATGAAAATCATGAAAACATTTATCGTGTTGAGGGTAAATATTCCATTGCAGGTAATGATAATCATCTGGCAATAACCGCATTTCCATTGGGAGTTGCCCTAAAGGAAGAATTTAGTGGAGTAAAAGAATATGTAAGATTCTTTTTTCAGGAGGAGGTTTCGGTAAGTATTGATGACAGAAGATTCCTTGAAGATTATATGGCTTTTACCGATTCAATGGTTTTTGATGTTTTCAGCTTTGAATTTGTGCACGGAAGTCCGCATGGAGCTCTTAGTGAACCTAATACTGTTGTATTGACACGCAGCTTAAGTAATAAATACTTTCCGGATGAAAATCCTGTAGGACAAACCTTGAAGATCAACCAGGATAATTTCAAAATTACTGCAGTTATTGAGGATACACCACCTAATAGCCATTTACAACTTAAGGCTTTTTTGTCAATGATTACACTCGATAACCAAACAGTGTATTCTCTTTCTCCGAGATTATTTTGGAATATAAATTCCAATTACACATACATTCTTATGCATGGGGAGGCCGATATTGAAGAGATATTTCAAGACATGGATGCATTCCATGAAAAATACACTCAACCCGTGGGCAAGATGATTGGAGGTACAATGGATTTTACTTACACCCCTTTAAAAGAGGTTCGTTTCAGCAGAATTATTTTCTCTCCTGAGTCTACTTCAGCTTCAACTCTGATGGTGTTAAGCATTGTAGCAGTTTTTTTAGTCATTATAGCTTCTGTTAATTACACCAATCTTGCCACTGCCAGGGCATCCGTGCGTGCTATGGAGATTGGTGTAAGAAAAGCATCAGGTGCTTCGCGTATACAGATTTTTACGCAGTTTTTGTCAGAGTCCATTCTTGTTGCATTCATCTCCCTGGCTTTTTCTCTTTTGTTAATAGAAATTGTTTTGCCGGCATTTAATCTTCTGGCTGAAAAGTCATTCTCATTGTCGCAATTACTTACATGGCCGCTAATAATATACATCCCTCTTATTGTTTTAATTACAGGTATTCTGGCAGGTATTTATCCGGCAGTTTTTGTCAGTGGAATGAACCCGGCACTTATTCTTAAAGGGAGTAAGGGATTGCCCGGTGGGGGCTCAGGTCTTTTGCGAAAAGCACTGGTAGTTTTTCAGTTTGCCATTTCCATTACTCTCATAACTGGAACTTTAACAGTTGAGAGGCAATTGAAATTTTTACAGGATAAAGATCTGGGTCTTAAAGCCGAGAACCGTGCTGCTGTCAGAATGCAAAGTCCGGAATTAAGAGAAAGAATCAGAACACTCGAAACAATCGTTCAACAAAAACCTGATGTTATCGGCACTACCAAATCCATGTCGGTACCAGGACGAGGGTTTAATAAATATGCTGTACTTATTCAGTCAGGCAATGAGATGGCTGAGGCTACCATCACTACCAATCATATAGACCATCAGTTTTTAGAACTCTTTGAAATAGAAATTACTGAGGGAAGGAATTTTCAGGAAGATATGGTTTCTGACGCAAATTCTTCTGTTATTATAAACAGAACAGCTGCAAATTATTTTGGCTGGCATGATGAGCCCCTGGGGCAACTTATTCAATGGCAGTTTGATAGCATAGGAAATCCACAGATCAGTGCAAGGGTTATCGGGGTGGTGGAAGATCATAACCTTCTCAACCTCAATCATCCGGTGGAGCCGGTCATGTATATTCTGCCTGAGCAGAGTAATGTTTATCAGCATCTGATAGTGCAATTTGAACCTGGAAAGGACCGTGAAATTGTCAGCTTTCTGGAAACAACGTTGCAGGAGCTCGATCCTGAAAATTATCCCATAGTTAGTTTTGTGGATAAAGGATACAGAGAACAATTTGAAGCTGAAGAAAGACTGGGGAAGATATTTGCAGTTTTTGCCCTGATTTGTATAATCATTTCATTTTTGGGGTTGTTTGGATTGTCATCTTATTTAACCGAGCAAAGGAAACGAGAAATAGGTGTTAGGAAAGTACTGGGTTCTTCGATTGTAAACATTTTGGGGATGTTTTATAAAGAATTCTCCTTGCTGGTAATCATTGCTACAGTTATTACAATCCCGTTTAGCTGGTATCTGCTTCAGCGCTGGCTGGAAAGTTTTATTTATAGTATTGATATCCTGCCTGAACCTTTTATAATTTCAGCAGTTCTTGCCCTGTTTGTTGCCCTGATAACAGTCAGTTTTCACGTTTACAAATCTGCTACACTTAATCCGGTTAACGCACTTAGGGCTGAATAATTTTATAAAACCCTGTTTGATAGTTTTTAAAAGAGAGTATTTGATAATAACTGAATTTGTTTCAAAACTGCATAAATGATTCCATAAGATGTTTCAAAATTATTTAAAGATTGCCTGGAGAAATGTGGTGAGACAAAAATGGTTCAGTTTCATCAATATCTTCGGGCTTGCTATAGGTATGGCGGCGGCTATTATGTTATTTCTCTACATACAGCATGAGTCTTCATACGATCATTTTCATAAGGATGGAGAAAAAATTTACAGGATTATTTCAAGCTTTGGAGGTGAAGTTAGTGATGTGCTTCCAAGAACACTGCCCGGGGCAGCGGAAGTAATAAAAGAGAGCATTCCTGCAGTAGAAGAAACAGTAAGGTTTAAACCGGAAAGGAAGGATATCAGGTTTGGGTACACAGAATACAGAAATGAAAAATTCCTGATGACAGATCCCTCATTCGGAGAGGTGTTTGATTTTAAAGTGAAATCAGGAGATTTATACCAAACTTTATCTGATCCATTATCAGTGGCCATATCCGATAATATGGCAGAAAAGCTTTTTGGAGATGAGTATCCTGTTGGTAAGGTAATGGAGGTGCAACACCATTTTTTTGATGAAGAACTGCAACGGTTATCCCGAAAATATATTTCTGTTAAAGTGGGTGCGGTTTTAGAACCCATTCCTTTAAACACACATTTACAGTTTGATGTCCTGAAATCTTATGATTCTTACGATCCGCATTATTCCGCAAGTTTTGCAAATGATGTGTTTGTTTATTTTAAAACAAATAATATTCTATCGGAACAGGATATACAAAATCTCTGCAATGTAATAAAAGAATATGCGCTGGGTCTTTATGGGGAGGAATTCCGGGAAATAATAAGTTTTGATCTTCAGCCAATGCATGATATTCATTTTGGCCGGAATTATGGTTATGATATAGGAGTAAGAGGAAATATTGAGCTGATTTACGTATTTTCAATACTGGCATTTTTTATCATTTTCATAGCCATAATCAATTTTATAAACCTGGTAACAGCACGTTCTGAAAAAAGAGCTGTAGAAGCTGCCATAAGAAAAGTATCAGGTGCAAAAAGAATCAATATTGTATTTCAGTTTCTCGGGGAAGCGATACTGGTAAGTATGATTGCATTGCTAATAGCTCTTTTGCTGGCAGAGGTTTTTGTGGGGCCTTTTTCAAATTTACTGGGCCGAGATCTTGACCTTATTGGTCAGTTAAGTATTAATCGGTTATTATTATTTATATTACTTGCTCCGGTTGTGGGTTTCCTTGCCGGAGCCTATCCGGCTATTATGTTTTCAAAATACCGGCCGGCAGAAATTCTGAGGGGCAAAGCCCGCGGTGGAAGAAGAAACCCATTGTTGAGGATTATACTGGTTATTGTCCAGTTTTCCATATCAGTAATACTGATTACGGCCATTATTGTTTTCAACAGGCAAATCAACCATATGAAAACTTCCGACCTTGGGTTTTCTCCCGAAAATGTCCTTGTGTATTCAGGCCTCACAAACCGCATAATAAATTCATGGGATGCTATTCAGTATGAATTACTTCTTCACCCTGGAATTAAGGCTGTTACATCTTCCCATGCTTATCCGGGAGCATCCGGAAGCGGTATGTCTCTGAGAAAGGCAGAGGATGAGCTGGGGGTTGACATTTCTGTTTCAGAGTATAGGGTGAATGATGGATTCATGGAAACATTCGGATTAAAGCTAAAAGAGGGGAGGTGGTTTGATTTTGACAGCAGTACTGACAGGGAAAACTTTGTTGTAAATGAAACAGCTGCTAAAGCACTTGGATTAAATGAACCTATAGGGCAGGAAGTGTTCATGTGGCAAAGAAGAGGACGAATTATAGGGGTTGTGGAAGATTTTCATATCAGTTCATTGGTAAATCTTATTACTCCTTTGGTAATAACAGCATATTCGCAACAGATTTTTTTTATTTCTGTCAAACTAAGTGACGATCAGTTTGAAGATGCATTACATCATATTGCTGAAACTTTTCATGCTTTTGATCCCGGTTATCAAGCCCGGGAGTTTTATCTTGACAACTATTTCCTTAATTTGTACCGGCAGGAAGAAAGTAACAACAAAATCCTGAATTATGCATCAGCACTTGCTGTTATCATTGCTATGCTGGGAGTTTTAGGACTTTCTACTTATATGGTTATGTCTCGTAAAAAAGAAATTGGGGTAAGAAAAATTATGGGTGCTTCCGGGTTGCAGGTTTCATGGGTATTGTTACGAGATATTATAAGATGGGTGCTTTTGGCTAATCTTATTGCCTGGCCGGTGGCATGGTATTTTATGCAAATGTGGTTGCAGGAATTTCCTTACAGAATTAATATTTCCCCATTGTACCTTTTGGTTGCCGGAGTTATTTCATTACTCATTGCTGTTATAGCCATATCAGGCCAAACATTACAGGTGGCAAAAAGTAACCCTGTAGATGCTATAAAAAGTGAGTAAGAATTAGCTGAATCAAAAGCCTTTTCTTATTATAAAAGCCTCATTTATTACTTATGATTCGTCCGGGTGAAAATCATTTCAGCTTTGGGTTTATTCCACCAGAATCCTGCGGTTAAATACTTTGCCCTCGTTTTGAATCCTGAAGATATAAACCCCACTCCTTAAATTTGATATATCCAAAGTTACCGGAGTTCCTGCTAAAAATTCCATCATTCTGTTTTCAAGCAATTGCCCCGTAATGTCAAATATGTGAATTTGCCAGTTTCCGTTTTCGGGTAAAACGATATTTAATCTGCCGGAAGCAGGATTTGGATAAAGATTAGGTTCTTCAATGAATGCGAAGTTATCTGTATGGGTTGTTTCAGCGAAAACTGCAATTGCGTCCTTATTTTCAATCATACTCAAACTGATCTGATCATCTGTAAAGTCATTGCCATTGATTATCCATTTGCTGAATACCCATGGATGAGTTCCTGTTGCGATCAAAGTAAGTTCATGTCCGTAATCAAAACTATATTCACCAGGTTCCGGGTCAGTTGTTCCCTGTCCTTCTGTCGATATGGTAAGAGTTGGTGAAAATGCCTCAAAATTGGCTGTAAGTTCAATATTATTTTTTAGGGTGAAGGTGTAAATGTTATTGGTTGATACTTCTGACCCACCAGAATTGGTATCAATTGTCCAGTTTTTGAATAACCAACCCGGCTCAGGAGTAGCTGTAAGGACTATTTCCTCACCTGCACCAAAGGTGCCTGCACCGGTTACTGAACCACTGCCTTCAGGTTTTATTTTAACATCCACTGTAAAATCCCGGGATTCAAGTACGGCAGTAAATTCTTTATCGGAATTAACAATGATCTGTGTTGTTTCTTTTGTGGATATGATTTTATCATCATCCAGCCAGTGCAGGAAAATATAACCAATGTTTGGGATAACAGAAAGTGTTATTATTTCACCATGTTCATAAATACCGGCTCCGTCCAGGACATCGGCTGCGTTTTCAGGAGAAGCATTTACGGTTATCTCCCATGTATCTGCAATAAAAATTACTTCAACTACCTTATCCATATCGAGGGTGATCATTATGGATTGGGAGTTGCCTGATTCTTCTCCGTTTATGACCCATTGCTGGAGTGTCCAGTTTTCGTCTGGTATGGCTTCAAGCTCTATTGTCGTACCGGGTTTATAATGGTATTCACCTTCAGGAATACTGATATTACCCTGTCCGGTTTTGCCTATGCTGAGCAAATGCTCATTGCCCTGAGCGGGAATATTTACATTTACTTCATTGGAGGGCTCGGATAACTCTCCATTTACCTGACGACCGGCAACATAATATGTATAACCTCCCACAGCAAGAGGACCATCGGTATAGTTGGTCTGGTTAATATCTGACCCGGCAAAAATCAGGCTGCCATCCCTGTATACATTTATACCTGCCACTGATGATTTTATTTGTATTCCTAAATTTCCTTTATTTTCAAAAACATTTTCCCAGCTAAGTTCTGTGAAATTGTCTTCCACAATATTAAAGGAAAGATTTACCGGATTGGGGATTTGTTGTTCGAACCCGGCAAAGATCTCAACCTGGTCCAGCGAAATCCCCCTGCCCCGGTTTGCCTGCCCTTCAAATGCAATCTGGATACGGTCAGATAATTCGGGTAAATCAAGAATTACATTTGTCCAGGTAAATTGGTTGAAATCCAAAGTTTCAAGAATCTGCCATTCCTGTGAAGGTTCGGTCCTGTAATAAATCCTAAGTATATCCTGCCTGCCAACAAATGATGGATTTGCAAAATAAAATGAAAGTTGTGCATGGTCGTGAAGTGAAAGATTCATCTCAGGGCTTACTAAGCTGGTTCTACTGCCATCTTCAGAAATTTCTGTAGTTCTGAAAAACACATTGCTTTCACCTTCCCAGGCCGAAACCGGATAACCATCATTATTACCCACACCTACCTGCCAGTTAAGTTCATTTACAACGTATTCCTGTGTCCAGCAAATTGAAATTTCAGAGTTATTGAATCCCTCAAAATAAGGAAACTGAACTACTTCGCTGCAAAATGTAGTTGCGGAAGTGGTTAGCCCTTCAGAATAAACCGGCCCGGGTTTGGCATACGACCAGATTGCATAATGATAATCTGTTGATGGATGCAAATTAATGTGTAAAAAATCCTCTTCATTTCCCATATAAATTACCGTTCCCCCGCCTGTTATTTCCTCACCCAATGTATAACTACCCTCAGGTTGACCAAAAACAGGCTCGGTGTTCACCGCAATCATTACAAAATCTTCCTGAACATTGAGTTGCCATTGTAACAAGACTTCGTTCTCTGAGTTTGCTTCAGCTGTGAAATCCAGGGGATTAAGAACTCCGGGTGCAAATGGATCAAGGCCATTTATTGCTGTAAAATTCATTCCGAGAGGATCAAGCCAGTCGCTCAACCGGGTAGCCGGTGTTCCTCCTCCAACCCATGATATACCGAATCTTCCATACCAGTCAGGCAGGGTGTTCCCACAAGCTGCTCCTCCGCCATGCAACTGCCCAAGGATCCTGCCCTGAGCATCAAAAATCGGAGAGCCGCTGGAACCAGGCTCTGTTGTTGTGCCACCGCTCCAAACTATTCGCCAATGCGTTGTGCCTGAGCCGGGTGCTCCGCCATAAGCGGCAGCCTGAACACCACCAGTGGCATAGCTGAATTTTTTTATGTCTCCACGTGGATGATGAATGCCGGTAATAGTTTCATTCAATAATGCTTCACTCGTGCGATTCCATCCGGCGAAATAGGGGTTGTAATCATCCGGTATGGCCTGATTAAGTTCCATAAGCCAAAAATCTGACGATGAATGCCTTGCTTTTTGAGTAGCGCCCGACATAGAGTTATAAGGGGGAGGTGATGTGGGATTATCGCAGGTTTCACTTTGCCAGTTAAACCAGAATACAACTGTTGCCGGATTTCGGTAACAGTGATTGGCAGAAAGGACAAGGGGCTTTTGATCAAATTCCGTATTGTTGATAATCACTCCGGAGCAGAATCCATTTCCTCCTGAAACCAGCATTACTACCGACCTTATCTGTTGTTCCCATCCTTCAGATTCGGGGCATGCAACATTCAGGTTACACCAGCCGCTATCTCCAAATCCCTTGGCGAATTTAAAAGGATCACGATAGGCATGGGTTACCATCTTAAGGTTCAGTTCTCCGGGAAAGTTTACATTTTTGGGTTCAAAATATTCAATGGTAATATAATCACCTTCAATTAACGTAGTAGCGAAATATCCGTCCTCCTGGTTGTTGAAATCTGTAAAAGCACCAAGTATCCTGCTTTGATCTTTGTTGTATACAAATAGCTGAGCACCCGGTGGTAACCTGTATTGATCAAATGTAAGATTAATTGTGTAGGCTCCTTCTGAATGAATGGATGCCCTCCAAATCTTATCTCCGTTCTCCAGGATGTCCCAATTACCTGAGTTCTGAGGATTTATATTTACATACAGATTTTCTCCAAATCGCCAGGGTATATCTTTAATGGAATCAAAAATCTGATCTTCCTGTAATAATCTTTCCACATCAACTTTTTCCATTTGGATGGCCTGAACCTCTTCTTTCAGGTTGATAAGTTCGAAACTTGGCGGTGTAGCGGGTTGCGAAATCTGACCAAAAATCAGAGTATTGAAAAATAGCAGGCCTGCGAGCAAAAAGCTTTTAACAAATGGTATTTTGAGTTGCATCTGATTCTTATTTTAGGAAATAATAACGAAAAAGAAACATAAAAAAAGGCCGGATTGTTCCGGCCGTAAAAGATTTTTTCGGTGTTTAGTTAGCCACAACCAGCCGTTTGCTTTCCACAATCTGGTTGTCAATCATCAGTGAGTAAATATAAATTCCGTTTGTAAATCTTTGGGTATCAATGCGCACCCGGTTGCTATTAATATCAAGATTTTGAGTGTGAACTTCTTTGCCAAGAAGGTTTCTGATTACAATCCGGGCATTTGTGTTGTGAGAAGGAACAGAATAGTTGATCCATGTATGACCACGGGCAGGGTTGGGTTGGGCATCGGAGAGATGAAAGCTACTCCGAGGAGCGAAATCATCTGTAAAAGTTGGTATAGAAATATCAAACTTTACAGTTATAGAAACGGTATCAAAACTTTCATTTTCGCTGTAGAATTCAAACCTTGCTTCTGATATTCCTCCAGTTTCACCATTATGAAACTCAATGTAAAAATCAGTATCACGTGTAGTTTGATCACCTTCCAGTATTATAGGTTCCTGCACATTGAATACTTCCGGCGGAAAGCAATATTCTTTCCAGCAAAATGTGATATAAGCCCCATCCATCACATCTATTTCAATCTTTTGCACAAAGATTTCAATGGTTTCATCTCCGGAATTTTTCAAGAATACATCTACTTTAAAATAAGAATCTTCAAGTGTTCCATCCACTGTAATGGTTTGATCTGTAATGTCATCCATTTCCGAGTCAAGAATGACTAATTGCGCTTGTGCAAAAAAAGGAAATAGCATTATATATAAAAGCGGTAGTATTAATTTCTTCATAGTCGTATATATTTGGTGATTTCATTTAAAAGATAAAATGTACCTAAATTATGGTTTTACTTTATCTTAACGTAATATTTGCAAAGTTAACAATTATAATTTTTCAAGCAATAATCAGACCAATAACTGATACGGAAAATTAAAATTTCAAATTTGTAATTTTATAAAGATATTAAAAATCAGCTTGATATAAAAACGGCAGATATTAATACTTTTTTTTAATTAATCATTTATTTATAAATATTTTTAAATTGTTTTAACTTTGCATGATCAGAAAAAAATCTTACAATCAGTTTTAACCAAAACCAATTAATAATGAAAAAAGTAATCTCTACTCTATTATTAGTTTTACCTTTGTTTGTTTACGGGCAAACCATTGTTGATACTGAACCACAAAATAAAAATGTTATTCTTGAGCAATATACTGGAATAAACTGTGTTTTTTGTCCACAAGGTTCAACCATTGCCAACCAGATTTACAATGCAAACCCCGATCGTGTTGTTGTTATTGCAGTGCATGCAGGTGGGTTTGCGAATCCCCAGGCCGGACAACCTGATTTCAGAACTCCATTTGGTCCTTCATTGTTAGCGCAAACCGGAATAACCGGATTTCCTGGAGGAACAGTAAACAGGCATGTTTTTCCCGGTCTTGAAATGACTCCAGGTGGAACAGGCATGGGAAGAGGAAACTGGACTAATGCTTCCAATCAGATTTTGGCTCAGCCATCATATCTTAATGTGGGTGCAGAAGCACAAATTGATTTAGAAACCCGTGAATTGACAGTAAATGTGGAAGTTTATTACACTGGAAACAGCCCTTTTTCTACCAATAAACTTAACGTAGCCCTTCTTCAGGACAAGACTTATGCTTTTCAGTCTGGTGGTGGCCCCGATTACGAGCATAATAATCGCCTCGTACACTTAATAAGCGGCCAATGGGGTGTTGATATTACCACTACAACGGAAGGCTCACTGCATTCAGAAACCTTTAATTATACTATTCCTGATAATTACAATCAAGTACCTGCTGAACTTGAAAATATGAGAGTTGCAGTATTTGTGGCTGAAAATACACAGGTAATAATTTCCGGTGTTCAGGTTTCACCTTTTTTTATTAATGCTCCTGAATTTGAATATGCTATTTCAGGCCATTCTATTCCTTCCGAACTATGGGATGGTATACTAGAACCGGTTTTTGAGATTAAGAGCTATTGCCAGGAACTTACTTCACTTGATATAGAATATTACGTAAATGATGGTAGTGTTCATACGTATGAATGGACAGGTTCGTTAAATTTCGGACAAACTGAAGAAGTTACTCTGCCTGAGATACAGTTTGATATTCTTGAACAGAATGAGCTGGTAATTAACATCTTAAATGAAGACGACAGCCCAGAGGATAACAGTATTACTGTTAATTTTGCTCTGGCACCCGGCACATCAAATAATGATCTTGTCGTGCAGGTTAGAACAGATCAGTATGGTAGTGAAACTACATGGAACATTACGACGCAAGAGGGTGCAGTTGTTGCCAATGGAGGGCCATACCCAAACGCTACAAATACCCATAATCATGATGTTTCACTTCCATTAGGTAATTACAAATTAACTATAAATGACTCCTTCGGTGATGGGATACTTGGAGGTGGTTATATAAGGATAATTGATGATGGAGAAATACTGTTAAATATACCAGGTAACAGTTTTACATTTATTGCATCCAGAAAGTTTAGAGTGATGGAAGAAGATTTATTAATCAATTTTGATGTTGACGACCTTAGTGAGGGAATAGAACTTGATGGAGAAGTGAATGTAACCTTTAGCTTACCAGTTACTTTTACCGACGGAACAGAAATCACCAATGCCAATGTTCATGAACTCATAACTTATACACAAATTGATAAATCAGGCACTCCGGTAGCATTCACTGCTACAATTAGTGAAGATAAGAAGACTATTTCCATTATTCCGGATGTAATTCTTGATTTCAATACCCAGTATTTTATTGAAATTTCACCGGTTTTAGGAGCAAATGGAGTAATATCCGAACCTGTAAGTATAACCTTTACTACGCGCGAATCCCTGGGTGCACCGGTTGCCACGTTTGATATAATGGACCATGAATCAGATGTTCCTGTTAATCATACATTTACCATTGAATTCAATCAATCTGTACGTCACGCAGATGGTTCGAATATCACTATCCTGAATATCGGGCAACTGCTCACCTTCCGTAAAGATGACATGCACGGTGATGCGGTCAACTATACTGCAACCATAAACAGCGAAAAAACCCAAATCACTGTTAGCCCTCTTGCAAATCTGGCTAACAATCAGTTATATGTTCTTGGTATAGATGCTTTAATGGGAGTGGATGATGAAATCAGTGAACCGGTTTACATCTCATTTACAACGGAAGAAGCTTTATTTGTGAATGAATTTGATCCGGCTTCCATAAGTATTTTCCCAAATCCCGCCAAAGGCGATATATTCATTGAGTTGCCTCCGGTTCACAGCGATGTAAACATCAGGCTGTTCCATATAAACGGGCAGCTTGCCTATGAAACACGTACACAGGGATCAAGTGTTAAAATTGATACTTCGCAGTTTTCAGCAGGCATCTATTTTGTTGAAATATTCGCTGATGGAAAGATTGCACGGAAAAAAATAACTGTAGTTCAATAAGTTAAGAGATGCAATAGTCCGGATATTTGATTAAAAAGGAAATAATTCGTAACTTCATAAAAGTCAAATATCTGAAAAACATGGTGACAGGGGGTGCCAGACAAAACTGGATTTTCTCCCTGTCATCAGTTTAGATTAAATTTTACATTTATGAAAAATAATATATTACGCATCACAATTTCCTTATTTACAATATTTTTTATCCTGAGTTTTGCCATTGCCGGTGACAAAACCTACGTCATCAGGATTGACAATTTCTTTGGCGGTCCCATTCACAAAGTCCATGAAGAGTATGAACTGCGTGGAGAGATAGCCTATCTGGGGAACAATCCCCTGATGTCAATCAGGATACATTATCAGGTAAATGGAGAAGAACCGGCTTCTGAGTTATTTGATAATATTAATGTTAATCCTTATGTACCATTCAGATATTTAGTAAGTGAAAAGTGGATTCCTGAAAACGAAGGTGAGCATGAAATCAAAATTTGGTTTACTGAACTTAACGGGGGTGCTCCTGATGAGGGTGTTAGTGATACAGTAAGTGTTTTTGTGGAGGTTTATGATCATCTGGCTGAAAGACAAATGGCCCTGCTTGAGAGTTTCTCAAGTATCAATTGCGGGAGTTGTGCCACTGTTACTCCGGCATTAAGAAAGATTGTGGATGAAAATGATGATAAGTTTGTTAAAATCTATTATCATCCATTGCATTATGAGAACAGCCCATTGTATAACTTTAACCCAAAAGATCAAAATATCCGGCGTGACTATTACGATGTCTTTTATACACCCTGGTCAGCCATAGGAAACCTTTATAAGGGAGGAAGTGAAGGAGTTGAAGAAATGCTTATGCAACTGGAATTGCAGAAGTGGGCAGGTTTCTCTCTGGATGGAAACTGGTATGTGGAAAACGATTCCTTATTTATTACCCTTGAAGGAGAAATATTTGTTAATACAACCGATAAAGATTATAGACTCTTGATTGCAGGTATTGAGGAGAGTGTGCATTTTGATGAACCGCCAGGCTCAAATCATGAGAAGGATTTTTATCATGTAATGAGGTTTTTTGCACCAGATGCACAAGGCACAAAACTTGTTGCTGAAGAGAATAAAACAACCTTTTCAAAAGATTTTGTTATGCCCTGGTTTGAAAGCCTTGAAACGGAAAATATGAGTTTGATAGCTTTTGTCCAGGAAATGGGTACCACAGAGATTTCGCAGGTTTTAAGGCTTGAATATGAGGCACCTGAAGATGATGATGGAGATGACGCTACGTATATTTCAGGACTTTCTGAAAAAAACCCGTTTGTGGTGTACCCCAATCCTGCAAACCAGTTCATCAGACTCAGGGGCGATATGAATTTTGTGACACCTGAACAAATTATGGTATTTGATTTGCAGGGAAGACTTATTAAAACCCTGCAAAATACATATCAAATTGATGTCAGTGACATTTCTGCCGGGGTTTATTATTTATTAATTGAATCAGGGAACCAGATCTTCAGGGAAAAAATCTCCATAATAAGATAAACCGAAGCTTAAATCAATCAACTTAATCGATATCAAACATGATAGCAAAATTTAAACATTTTTTTACAGGGTTCGCCCTGATACTGATTGTAACCTACAGTTTTTCTCAAGGAACAGGTGCGCGCACTATTCCTGATCATACAATCAAAACACTTGACGGGCGTGATTTCCAAACATCAGCTTTTGAAAATGATGGTAAGCCTTTCGTTTTAAGCTTCTGGGCAACGTGGTGCCGGCCCTGTATAAAAGAACTCAACGCCATCGCCGAGATCTATGACGAATGGCAGGATATGGGTTTCAAAGTAATTGCTGTCAGCACTGACGATGCCCGCACACGGGCCAACATTCTGCCCATGGTAAACGGGCGTGGCTGGGAATATGAGTTTTATCATGATGAAAACGGAGATTTCCGACGTACCATGGGTGTTAATATGGTGCCCCACACATTCATAATTAATGGAAAAGGTGAAATCGTAAGCCAACATACATCATTTGCCGATGGCATGGAATGGGAAATGCTTGATAAACTCATAGAGCTTTTGGAAAACGAATAAAATCATGATAAAAAGAGGGGAATTTGCAGTTCTGATCCTGATGGTTGGAATGCTTATGGGGACAACTGTTTTGGCGCAGGAATTACTTCCGGGCACAAGAATTTGGGGAAATTTTCAGATGGACGCTCAATACTACCAAAGCGATACTCTTATCGGGGCACCTGAAGTACCGGAAAAAATACTTATGAATGCCTTCGCTAACATCAACGCTGAGTTCCGGGGTTTCACAGTGGGTATGAGATATGAAAGCTACCAGAATCCATTGCTGGGTTTTGACTCTCGGTTCCGTGGCAGCGGAATTCCTTACCGGTTTGCCAGCTATACCCAGGATAACCTGGAGGTTACCCTGGGGAATTTTTATGAGCAATACGGAAACGGGATGGTGCTGAGAAGTTATGTGGAACCCAATCTGGGTCTTGATAATTCATTTGACGGCATAAGGTTGCTCTATCGTCCGGCTGGCGGTGTTACACTCCGCACGCTTATAGGCCAGCAAAGGTTTTACTGGGATAAAGGGCCGGGAATTGTCAGGGGAGGTGATGCTGAGATTCATCTGAATCAGGCATTCGGCAGGCTTTCAGAAATACAAAATCAATGGATAGTAGGTCTGAGTGGTGTAAGCAAATATCAGAGAGATTTGGATCCTATTTTTATTTTACCTGAGAATGTAGCAGCTTTTGCAGGCCGGTTGAATTTTACCCGTGGCGGACTTAATATCAATTCAGAGTACGCCTGGAAGGCCAATGACCCATCAGCTGATAATAATTTTATTTACCGCCATGGTGAAGCTCTGATGGTTAGCAGCTCCTATTCTTTCACTGGGTTCGGATTGCTGCTCTCTGCTAAAAGAATTGACAATATGGGTTTCCGGTCCAACAGAAATGCAACAGTAAATGACCTGCACATCAATTATCTGCCGGCAATGACACGGCAACATCTTTACAGTCTTACAGGGATGTATCCCTATGCTACCCAACCAACCGGCGAAATAGGTGCTCTGGCTGAACTCACGTTCAGGTTGCCCAGAGAATCCTTGCTTGGCGGACCTTTTGGTACCACAATCACCATCAATTCAAGCATTGCAAATTCTATTGATAAGCAACCCATTAGTGATACTATCGCAATTGGCCAGCCGGGAACCGATGGTTACACTTCACGGTTTTTTGCCCTGGGTGACGAAAAATACTTCCAGGACTTTAACATTGAGGTCAGCCGCAGGTTCAGCAGAAATCTCAGGGGTACTTTTACTTATATGAATTTGTTTTACAACCAGAATGTGATTGAAGGGTACCTGGATAAGGAAAATGTTAAGGCACATATTTTTGTAGCCGATATGACTTTGAGGCTTGAGCGCAGAAGATCACTCAGGTGGGAAGTTCAGCATTTATCAACCGCGCAGGATAATGGCAACTGGGCCATGTTGCTGCTTGAGTACAATATTTCTCCCAATTGGTTTTTTGCAGTATCGGACCAGTACAACTATGGAAATGATGACAGCGACCGGCAATTGCACTACTATACCATAAATATGGGTTATAACAAAAATGCCAATCGATTTGCCCTGGGCTGGGGTCGCCAGCGCGAAGGAATCATATGTATTGGTGGAGTGTGCAGAGTTGTTCCGGCATCCACAGGATTTACTTTGAGCGTTACAAGTAGTTTTTAATGAAAAAATTTCCTGAAATATGAAACTCTTTAAATTGGTAATTCCCGGAGTTCTTTTTTTTATCCTGCTATTTGTTAGTTGCGATATCATAGAACCACCCTATATGACTACCACACAACAAAATGGTGACAACGGTGAAAATGGCGAAGTGGAAGTAATTCATAAATTTCTTTTGGAAGAGTTTACAGGGCATCGCTGCCCAAATTGTCCTGCAGGAAGCCAAATTGCCAAAACGCTGAAGAATTTTTATGGCGACAGGTTAGTTATTGTATCTGTTCATGCAGGTTTTTTTGCCAACCCAATGAGTGAACCCTTTAATTATGATTTCAGAACACCGGAAGGAACTGCGTTGAATAATCACTTCGGAATTACACAGAATCCTATTGGTATGGTAAATCGCACCGAGTTTGAAGGAGCATTGCTGCTGACCCCGGCATCATGGGGTTCAGCAATGCAGGTAATAGAGGATGCAGAACCCGGTTTCAGACTGGATATCGGAATTACCAATATGTCGGGAGGAAATTACAGGCTCGATGCCGGTGTTACATCCCTGAAAGACCAGGAAGGTGAAATTTATCTTGTGGCTCTTGTAATTGAGGACGGAATTATTAAACCGCAGAAAATCAATCACCCCGATTATCCTGATGGCGAAATACTGGATTATGTGCATAATCATGTGCTTAGAAAGGGTATCACTGATATTTGGGGTGAAAAGATCAGTGAAGGATTGTTTGGTGTTGATGATTCACAGCACCGGAATTATAATTTTAATCTCGATTCGGACTGGGTTGCAGCGAATTGTTCCGTGGTGGTTTATGTAATGAATTCAAGTATGGAAATCCTGCAGGTTGAAGAAAAGAAACTTTTCTAATCAACATAGGTTTAAACAACTTCAAAGCTTTCTTTTTTCGTTTGAAAATAGAGTGATAACAATCAGGTGATATAATATGAAAACCGCACTAATTTCAGGAGCCACCGGTCTGGTAGGCTCTTTTCTTGTAAAAATGCTTCTGGATGATGGATATTACGATAAGGTGAAAATTCTTGTTAGAAAGCCGGTTGATTTGAATCATCCTGCTTTGGAGCAGATCATATATGATTATGAAAATCCTGAAATTGAAAAACTGAAAGTAGATGATGTATACTGCTGCCTGGGCACAACCATCAAAAACGCAGGCTCAAAAGAAGCTTTTATAAAAGTTGATTTTGACTATCCGTTACAGATAGCTCAGGGCACGCAAAAAGCAGGGGCTCAGAATTTCAGTATTGTAACAGCCATTGGGTCTAACAGCAAATCAAAGATATTTTACAACCGGGTAAAAGGCGAAGTAGAGGTAAAGCTTCAGGAAATTCCGTTTCGTTCACTTCAAATCCACAGACCATCCATGCTACTTGGGCCAAGAAAGGAATTCCGTACCGGAGAGGAAGTCGGAAAAGTCTTTGTTCGGGCATTGTGGTTTCTTTTCCCAAAGCGTTATAGGGGAATTCATGCCTCGCAGGTTGCAGGCTGTATGATTGATACTATGAAGAAAGCCCCTTCGGGCATGAACATAATTGAGTCGGAGAAAATGCATAAATGGCCGGTGAAGAGAAACATTCAGTAAAACAGATAGGGTTCATTCTCAACTTTTACCCGACCTCAACCTTGATCTTAACCTGTCTTTCACCCTTCTGCCTTGCCATGATAATATCTGGCCTTGCTTTTATCATCAAATCGCAGGTAAATATTTCCGATGTAGCGGGCATAGCTGGGTTTTGGGTCCATTTTGTAAAGCCGCAGGAAATAATTCAGAGAAGTATGAAAATCGGCATTTAAAACTTCAAAAGCCCTTAATAATTGTGCATACTGCCTGTGTGTGCGGTTACGCTCGTATGTTTCCATTTCTGATTGATATCGGTTTTCTGCCCGCCAGAAATAATGTTTTGCAAGATGAAACAATGCATCCGTATTATTGGGATTTAAAGCCAGTAAATCCCGGGCTATATAATCAAGATTTTCTTCATTTTCCAAAGCCTGATTGATGCTGAAATACCGGTTAAGCAGTTTTTCATTTTTTGAGGCATAGGTTTCTATTTCAGCCCACACTTCGAGGGCTTTTTCATAATTTCTACTCTCAACATAGGTTTCAAAAAGTCTCTTTTTTAGTTCCCGGTCAGGCTTATCAGCGGGTTTGGTCTCAAAATAAGATTCAAGTGCAGTTATTTCCCTTGAAAGATTATCAATTTCGCGGTTAAGGTGGGCCAGGGCAAAATGCACCTTGTAGTCGGCAACTTCAGAGTGCCTGATCTGATTGAGATATCGCAGTGCTTTGTCAGATTTTTCAAGGTTGAAAGCAGATAATCCGGCTCCCCTGTAGATGCTGTCGGGAATATGCAACGGGTCATTATTTTGACTTGCCATAAATTCTTCGAACAACCTGAGTGATTCATTGTAATCCTCAGATTTGAATGCCTCGCCGGCATTGACAATTAGTTCAGTTAACTGCCTGGGGGTGGAGCAGGCAGATATGAAAATCAGCACTATGAATGAAATTCTCAGAATTTTTGACATACGAGATTAATTAATGTAAGTTTTACCGGCTCCCTTTTTGAATAATTCCTTGAAAAATCAAAAGAATAGCCGCAAAGATAGCAATTATAGCCGGGCGAGAAATTCAAAAAATCTAAAACAAAAGGTAATAAGCCTCTTCAGGCAAGTTATTAATTTCAGCTTATGAAAAATTTATAAGCCGAAAAGTTGCTTTACTTTGTCAATTTCCTGCATCTGGATAGTGTGTGGTCGGCCGTGCAAGATTTCTTTGGTAACCTTTGCCCCCATTTGCCCGAGAATTTCGAAGGTGTCTTCTGTCCTTTTCAAGGGGATATGTGGGTCGTTATCTCCGTTGCTCAGATAAACCGGGGTGCCGTCAAAGTTTCCTTCATAGTTTTTGCTGTCAATTTCGGCTCCAATCAGGCCACCGGTAAAAATTGCAATACCCCCGTATTTCTGAGCATTCCGTGAGGTAACTTCCGCCGTAAGGCAAGCACCCTGGGAAAAGCCCATTATAAAGATATTTTCGGTGGTAATGTGTTTTTGGATATCATTTATGAGTCTGTTAATGTTTTCAAGAGCACTATCAAGCCAGGGTTGGTTTTGATCTCTCGGGGCAAGGAAACTAAGCGGATACCACACATAATGGGTTGCTTCCGGTGCAACGATATATGATTTTTGGGTTTCAAAAAAATCTGCCAACGACAGAATATCTTCCGGGGGTGCGCCCCTGCCATGAATTAAAATGATAGCTTTTTCTGCCTTATCAAGTGGAACGCCGCGTTCAGTAATTTTATATTCGTGCATTATTATTAAAAAAATTAGTGAAAACAATTTATTGTATCAGGAAGATTTTCCTGTTATTTAGGATAACCAACAATGATATCCGCCAAATGGTTTAATTAACCTTTCTTATTCGTATACTCAGAATTTAAAAAAGACATATATTCTGATTTTGCATTAACAATATTTTACAAAAACATATCGTTATTATACTAAACACCGGTTTTTTTCGCTCTTTGCGCGCAAAGTGTTGATTAGCATTTATAATAGATTTATAAACCAAAACCTGATGCTATGAACACAAAAAAATCTCCAGGCAAAAACCTGGAAAACAAGAGAAGCTTGTTTCTGGAAATCGGATTTGTACTGGTGCTGGCTATGATATTGCTTGCCTTTCAGTATCGCATAACAGAAAGAAACAATACTATTATTCCACAAGATGCTCGGGATTTTGTGGATCATGATTATATACCGCCCAATATTCCCAAGCCACCTCCGCCACCTCCGCCTGAGTCACATGAAATAATCCCGGCACCTGATGAACTCATCGAGGAAGATTATTTTCCGGAAGTGGATGTCGATGCGCATGCCGATTTGAAAGTTCCGCATTATTTTCCTGTTGAGATAATTGATGAGAAGCCTGATCCTACGGACGATATTCATGTCATTGTAGAGCAAATGCCCGAATTTCCGGGCGGACAGACAGAACTCTTCAGATACTTTAGTCGCACTATTCATTATCCAAGAATGGCCCAGGAGGTTGGGCTCGAAGGGGTAGTTATTATAAGTTTTATTGTGGAAAGAGACGGTAGCGTAAGCAATGTTCATGTAATGAGAGGAATTGGCGGGGGCTGTGACGAAGAAGCTCTCAGGGCAGTGAAAAACATGCCAAACTGGATACCAGGCCGTCAGGGAACACAAACTGTAAGGGTAAGATACACTGTACCGGTGAGTTTCAGACTGAACAGGTGATTTTCACTTTTTAAAATTAAGAAAAAGAAAAGGCTGCATTTCGGGTTGAATGCAGCCTTTCTCTGTTTGTAAAGATAAAGATGTTGCCTTTACTTCAAATACCTCTCCAGCCAGTTATGCAGTTCTTCATACCAGTATATGGAGTTCTGGGGGGTTAGAATCCAGTGGTTTTCATCGGGGAAGTAAACCAGGCGGGCATCCAGCCCCATTCCTTTATAAATGCCATAAACCAGGAATGCATGTGCTACAGGTACCCTGTAATCAAGTTGCCCGTGGATGATAAGCATGGGAGTTTTGAAATTATGTGCAAATTGTGATGGGTTCTGCGAATTAAGTATATCAAAGTTTTCCCAGGGAGTACCTCCGTATTGATAGGCCCTGTTGCCGGCATAATCGGAAGCAAACTGAAGATGCAGATCATATACACCGGCATGGTTTACAAGAGCAGCAAACCTGTCGGTATGTCCTGCGATCCAGCTTACCATATAGCCACCATAGCTTCCACCGGTAGCGGCCATACGGTTTTTGTCAATATAGCCCCGTTCTATCATAAAATCGGTTGCTTTCATTATATCGCGGAAAGGTTTGTTGGCATGCTCTCCATGTATGGAGATGGCAAAATCCTGCCCAAAGCTTGTTGAGCCATGGAAGTTTGACATGGCTACTACGTAGCCGGGTGCAGCAAACAAATGGGCATTCCAGCGATAATGCCAGAAATCGCCAAATGTACCATGAGGCCCCCCATGTATCATATGCACAAGTGGGTATTTTTTATTGGAATCAAAATCGGGAGGATAAACAATAAACATTTGAACGTCTGCCCCATCGGCACCTTTATAAGTTACATCCTCAACTCTTCCGAAATTTAGATTGGCCAGGCGCTCCTGGTTAAATCCTGTAAGCTGTGTTAAGTTGCGGCCACGGTTATCTATCCTGTAAACCTCGGTCGGCTGGTTTAAATTCTGATGGGTGAAAACCAGGTCACGGCCACGACGCCCGGCAATACTCACATTGCCATTTGTACCTTCACCAAAAATTTTGGTTGGCTCTCCACCATTGGCCGGAATGCTGAAGATAGCATTACGTGCATTATGCTCAGCATGAAAATATATGGTACGTCCATCCTGCGACCATATCCAGTTTGCGCAGGATAGGTCGATATCAGAAGTCAGATTGGTAAATGATTCGTTATTGCGGTTGTATTTCACCATCTCCACCTTATCAGCGTAAAAATGATAGATATTTTGTTTCCCGTAAAGAATGTAATTACCATCGGGGCTGTATACCGGGTTGTGGTCACCTGCCTCGTTATAGGCTGTAATATTTCTCATTGTGCCACTGCCGTCGGTGGCCAGCAGAAATATTGCATGGTTTAACCTGTCATAAGGAGGCTCGGTTGAATTCATACTCACAGCAATTTCATTTCCATCAGGTGATATATCATAGGAAACTCCGCCCATCATATTGAAATAATTAACTGTATTGGGCATGAGGTCGGTAACATCTTTGCTGTTTACATCCACACTGAAAAGCCTGGGGTAGTAACCATCGGTAAGCCAACGGTCCCAAAAGCGATACATGGTGTTTTCAGTTACTTTGGCTGTTACTTTACTTTCTCTCTTCTCATCCATCAGCTTTTTCAGCTTGTCAAAATCTCCGTCATATTCAGGTAGAATATTGGCTCCAAAGGCAATACGGTCTCCTGTAGGAAACCATTTGATGGAAAACACACCTACCGGAAGGTCGGTAATTTTCCTGGCTTCACCACCTTTCATGCTTAAAATATAAATTTGTCCCGGGCCATCATGTCGGCGCGATACAAATGCAATTCTTTCCCCATCCGGGCTCCAAACCGGTGAGCCTTCCCTGCCTGAAAAAGTAAGCTGACGAGTGGTTCCGTCTTCCAAATTCAGAAGATAAAGATCAGAGGATGAGGTGTTTTTTTCAATATCATATTCCGTTACCGGGAAAACGGCCCATTTGCCGTCGGGTGATACATCAAAGGCACCTATACGCTCCATCTGCCACATTTTTTCTGCGGTAAAAATCTCTGTTTGTGCATAAGAGAAAATTATTGCACAAGCAGAAATCAGAGTCAATAAAGTTTTTAGCTTGTTCATGTTTATGAGTTTTTGGTAAAAAACTATTTATAAGTAAATAATAGTGAGAATTTCTGGTAATTTGAACATCTCAGTAATTTAAAAACATATGCATATCTGAGAAATCAAAGTGGCAAAGAAAAGTCAATATCGATTGATTTGCAAGCAAAAGAAATGATTTTGGTTTTTTTAAGAAATGTTCTGTTCCTCAAATGTTTGCCCTGAATATCATTTGCTTGTCATGTTATCAGACATATTTCACATAAAAGCATTTCCCAATTAAATTGATCTTATTGAAGGAAGTTTTCGGTAATCTTTATGAATTCCCGGGGTTTTTCAGCATGTAACCAATGTGATGCATCATCAATGGTTTCAATTTCAGAATTTGGAAAAAGTTCTTTTATTCTGGGTATATGCAAATCGGTAATATAAGGGCTTTCTGAGCCCCTGATAAAAAGAACAGGTTTTTTAAAAGAGTCGTCAGGTTTTAGTTCTTTAAAGATTTCCTGAAGATTATCAAGAATTACCTCCAGGTTGGTTTTCCAGCCGAGAGATGAACGGTCTTTCCAGTAAAGGTTTTTCAATAAAAACTGACGAATGCGTGAGCTTTTTATCTTCTCTTTTAAATCAGCATCAACCTCAGCACGTGATTCATATTTTGACAAATCAACTGACATCATTGCTTCAATTAAGGTGTCATGCCTATGGTCGTATTCCTCGGGGCTTATATCAGCAACAATAAGCTTATCTACTTTTTCGGGGTAATCAAAGCTGAATTGCATAGCCGTTTTCCCTCCCATGCTATGCCCGAGCAGGTATGCACTTTTGATATCATACCCTTCCATAAACTCCAGTAAATCATCAACCATAGCAGGGTAATTAAAAACATTGTGCCTTGGAGAGCGTCCATGATTGCGCTGATCAATTATATAAACGGAATATTTTTCTGCCAGTTTTCGGGAAATACTGACCCAGTTATCGAGCATGCCAAAAAGGCCATGAAGTATGATTAACGGATGGCCAGAGCCTTCCTGCTGATAATTTAATTCCATAATGAAAAAAATGATTTGAATCGGTTAAAATAACAAGCTAAAAAGAATGTTGTTTAATTCCGGTAATTTGGATAAGTTCTCTCTCTCAATAGATTGATACCTAAACCTCTCAATCCCGAATCGCTTTAGCTCTCGGGACTTCGCTCTCGCTCAGCCTTTCAATCCCGAATTCCTTTGGTCTAGGGATTTCACTTCGTTCAACCTTTCTCTCGCTCAGCCTCTCAATCTTCCCTTAATTTACTTTCAATTCCCTGAGGTACATCTGAATGGTATTTTCCAAACCAAAATACAGTGCATCTGAAATGAGTGCATGCCCAATTGAAACTTCCAGCAGATGGGGAATATTTTGAGCAAAATATTTTAAATTGTCCAGATTCAGATCATGACCTGCGTTAATTCCAAGTCCGGCCTTATGGGCAGCTTCTGCAGCCCTGATAAAGGGTTCAATTGCCTGTTCCTTATTTTTAATAAACTGACTTGCATAAGGTTCAGTATATAATTCCACCCGGTCTGTACCGGTTTCTGCAGCTTTGAAAATCCTTTCAGGGTCCGTTTCTATGAAAACAGAAGTTCTGATATTATTTGACCGGAATTCAGCAATTACCTTTTTTAAAAAATCAAAATGCTTTATGGTATCCCATCCCGCACTGGAAGTAAGTGCATTTGGCGGGTCAGGAACGAGGGTAACCTGGGCAGGTTGTACTTCAATAACCATGTCCATAAACTTTCGGGTAGGATATCCCTCAATGTTAAATTCTGTTGTTAACAGGGGTTTGAGATCATATACATCTTTGCGCCGTATGTGTCGCTCATCAGGCCTGGGGTGAACCGTAATGCCTTGTGCGCCAAATCTTTCGCAATCAAGGGCTGCTTTGACAACATCAGGTAAGTTGCCTCCCCGTGCATTGCGAATTGTAGCTATTTTATTTATATTTACACTTAAACGGGTCATAGTTACGTTTTTTTACAAAGCTATTAAACATTCATGAAATTGTGGATAAATTTGTTTTACCAACAATTTTGGATATTATGGCGTTTTAACTATTTGACAACAAGTTTTTAAGATATTGATGATGAAAAAACGAGTAGCTTTGCAAAGAGATTATAAAAGTCATTTTTTTTAACAAAATGAAATCAGACGTTATAAAATTGACTTATTTCAAACAAATTGATTAAATTTATAGACCAAAATCTTTTTTATGTTGGCCAATGAACTCATAAGTGATGTGATACTTCCTCTTCGTACTTCAGATACAGGTAATACTGCCTTAAGCTGGATGGATGAATTGCGCGTAGCTCATTTGCCAATTGTTAATAATGAGTCATTTCTCGGGTTGGTTTCTGAGAAGGACATTTACAATCTAAACGACCCTGATGAGCCTTTGGGAAGTTATCAGCTTTCACTGGCCAGGCCTTATGTATTTGATGATCAGCACTTATTTGAAGTGATACGTATTTTGGCTTCCATGGATTTGACACTGATCCCTGTACTTGATGAAAACGAAAACTACATGGGTTGCATTACCCTGTCACGTATTGTCAAGGAATTTGCGGAAACAGGCTCTATTGGTCAACCGGGCGGAATCATTGTATTGCGGATGAATATTTCTGATTATTCGTTGCATGAAATTTCGCGATTGGTTGAATCTAATGATGCCAGGATTCTGAGCAGTTGCATGCGCACTTTCGAAGACACCAATATGATAGAAGTAACTCTAAAACTGGATAAAATTGATGTTTCCAATGTTATTCAAACTTTTTACAGGTTTAACTATCAGGTTTCGGCATCATTCTCAGAGGAAAACAATTACGAAGATTTGCTGAAGGAACGTTTTGGTTCACTAATGAATTATTTAAACATTTAGTTTTTTGCCGGATTTATGCTTTACCGGATTATACTTTTCATATCAGTATTTTTTACTCCCACTCTTCTCGCAGCACAAGTGCAACTGGCATCACTTGAGTCAGGCACTTTTATGAGCCGTCACGATTTTAAAGAAACCATTCCGGAAGGTATTATTTCTTCAGATTATATTGTCATTCAGGATATAGAGTTTGAGGGAAACGAATCAACCCGTCAACATATCATTCAAAGAGAATTGGTTTTTTCTCACGGAGATACAATTTACGCAGAAGATTTATCGCGTATTCTTGAGCAAAGCCGTGAAAACCTTTTGAATACCTCATTATTCAATTTCGTCAATGTTTCGCTTTTTGTGCATGATTTTTTACCTGCAGCAAATGTAAGGTTTACTTTTGTTGAACGCTGGTATGTTTGGCCTTTTCCCATTTTTGAAGTAGCCGAGAGGAATCTGAATGATTGGTTGAGAAGCCCCAGTTTCCATCGCACCAATTACGGGGCATATATTGTAAAAGAAAATTTCCGCGGCCGCATGGAGAGAATCAGCATACTTGCCAGGGCCGGCTACCGCCAAAATTACAGCATCAATTATACCATACCCTATATTAATCAGGCACAAAAACTGGGGTTGGGCTTCAATGTGGGTATGAATATTCGCAATGAAATAGAATATATGACCCTGGGAAATGTTCAGTTGTTTTATTCGGAAGACGGGATCAATGCTTTAAGACATTTTTATGTAAATACCCGATTATTGTATCGTGATGGGATTCATCGCACACACAATTTAATGCTGGGATATAACAGTTACAGATTTGCCGACTCATTACTCGTTCTTAACCCCCAGTTTTCTCCTGGGTCAAAAACTCATGCACCTTTTTTCTCAATTGGATATGAGTTTAAGAATGATTATCGTGATATTAGGGCTTATCCTCTCAGGGGGCATTATTTTGATATTCGTATTCAGCGCAATGGATTGGGTTTGCTTGACAATGAAGAAATGGATATGACGATAGCCGAAACCTCTATCCGGAGATTTTGGCAACTTCATCCGAGGTGGTTTTTTGCAACAGGTATCAATGCCAAAGTATCATTTGGCGATTTTCAACCCTATTATATGCAGCGTGGACTGGGATTTAAGGGAGATATTGTCAGAGGATACGAAAACTTTGTTATTGACGGACAACACTTTGCAGTATTGAAATCAAACTTCAAATATGAACTGATTCCCAATACAGTTACCCGAATAGGATTTATTAACAACGAAAAATTCTCTCTGATTCATTATGCGCTCTATATCAATTTTTTTACGGATATAGGATATGTGCGCGATACCTATTTCTTTCAAGGTAACCCTTATTCAAATTCTTTTCTTAGCGGAAGCGGTATCGGGCTTGATCTGGTTACCTATTATGATAAAGTTTTCAGAACAGAATTTTCTGTTACCCGCCATGGCGATATGGGAGTTTACCTGCATCTGATAGCTCCCATTTAGGAACTGGTTATTGGATTTTTTCTGTCTTTTTCTTTTCGACCCATTGCATTTTCTCTGTCCGATAGCAAAAAACGTGTAGTATCTGTTGAAAATTATGAGATGCCGGGCTTAATAGAGTGAAGCGAAGAACATCAATCCTAAATTTCTACTTCAACCGGGTAACAGTGAAAAAAAACATAAAAGTATTCGCATATTTTTCCCATCGCTGAAAAAAACCATTAATTTTGAGGCTCTTTAAAATCAAATGTTCTTCCCTGATAAAAAGAACATTTGGTTGAGATAGTCCTGAAGTTTTTTCCTTATTAGTTTTGCAATGCTTCAGGCTTTTTTTATTATTTTGCGCGCTTGATAAAACCGGGGAATAAAGCATACAGTCAGACAAATGGTCCGGTAACTGAATATTTCCCCGCAAAGACTTTTAAGGTAAATACTTTTCTGATTCATTTATATTCAGAATGCTTTGTTTAAAACTACCGGATAACTGGAATTAAAGGATTAATAATTTTATTTTAGAAGAATGAAAACCAGACCCCGATTATCGTTTTGGCAAATCTGGAACATGAGTTTTGGTTTCCTTGGAATTCAATTTGGATTTGCCCTTCAAAATGCCAATGTCAGCCGAATTTTTGAAACTCTTGGAGCACAGGTTGAAGCCATCCCTATCCTGTGGATTGCAGCTCCGGTAACTGGTCTGATAGTGCAACCCATTGTGGGTTATATGAGTGATAATACATGGACACGGCTTGGGCGAAGGAGGCCATATTTTCTTTTTGGTGCAATTGGTGCCTCAGTAGCTCTTGTGCTTTTACCAAATGCTCCTTTGCTTTGGATTGCAGTAGGTATTTTCTGGATTTTAGGTGCAAGTATTGATATGTGTATGGAGCCTTTCAGGGCTTTTGTGGGTGATATGTTGCCTCCCGAACAGCGAAACAGGGGATTTGCTATGCAGAGCTTCTTTATCGGAACAGGCTCAATCATAGCCTCCATATTGCCATGGTTCCTTACCAATGTTCTCAGTGTTGCAAATATTTCTCCCGATGGCAAGGTGCCCCCATCAGTTACAATTTCCTTCCTTATCGGAGGAGCAGTATTACTTGGGGCAATACTCGTGACAGTAACACGCACCAGGGAATATACACCTGAGCAGTTAAAAGAATTTGAAGAACTGGAAAAAGGTGCTGAAAGGGTTAAGGAAGACCATAAATCAAGTGAGATACTACCTTATCACAAATTCAGCAATCCTTCATTTTACTGGATAATACTGGGGGCTGTTATTACATTTCTGGTGCAACGGTATGATTTTATTCGGGCAGACCTGTATATTTTAGGCATTGGGTTTATGCTTTTCGGCATCATTCAGTTTATTGCCGGTCGTTTAATAAAAAACAATAAAACAGATAACGGGTTTGTAGTAGTTCTCAATGACCTTTACCGAATGCCTAAAACCATGGGCCAGCTTGCTGTGGTTCAGTTTTTCTCGTGGGTTGGCTTATTTACACTCTGGACTTTTGCCACTCCAGGCATCACCAGCCACCACTATGATATGAAGCTTTCCAATGATGATGTAATGACCCTTATTCAGGCAACAGACCAGGTAGGTTTGACTGATAATGAGGAATTAATAGAACGGGCACAAGCTATCCGGAATGATTTGGATTTTTATGTTGAGCAGATTCAGGAAGGCAAGTCAGAAATTGTTATTTCAATGCGTGTAGTCAGGTTTTTCCAGAGGTTCAGAGATGAGTTGATGGTCCCTTCAAGTATACAAGGGGAGTTACTGAGTATAGAAGAAGAATACAATCGCGGTGCAAACTGGGTTGGGTTTACCTTTGCCATTTACAATGGTATTGCTGCATTGTTTGCATTTCTGATCCCTTATCTTGCACGCTGGACCAACCGCAGATACACACATGCAATGGCTCTTACAATGGGGTCTTTAGGATATCTTTCAATACTTATTGTGCCCCATCCCCTATGGATTGCAGCTTCTATGATAGGAGTGGGAATTGCATGGGCAAGTATTCTTGCTATGCCCTATGCAATTTTAACGGGGTCACTCCCTTCTCACAAAATGGGGACATACATGGGGCTGTTTAATATCTTTATTGTTATGCCCCAGATTGTGGCCGCCAGTGTGCTGGGCTCATTTATCAGTATTGTGGCCAAAGGCCAGCCTATTTTTGGGTTGGTTTTCGGAGGAGTCTCACTTTTCATTGGCGCAATCATGATGATTTTTGTGGTGCATGATCCCGATGAGGAATTGATCAAGAAGCGATATGAGGAGCTTGACTCTGTTATTTGATAATATGTTTTTGATATAACTTTATTACTTCTTAAAAGAAAACCCAAGTTAAAATATGGAAAGAAGCAGCGGAATTTTATTGCATATAACCTCACTTCCCGGAAAACATGGAATCGGAACCATGGGAAGGGAAGCCTATAATTTTGTGGAATTTCTTGTGAAATCAGGTCAGAAAATCTGGCAGATATTGCCACTGGGACACACCGGTTATGGTGATTCTCCCTATCAGTGCTATTCGGCATTTGCGGGTAATCCACTTCTGATTGACCTCGAAAAACTTGTTGAAGACGGGTTGTTGAAAAAACAGGATTTGCCTGATAATATTTATTTTGACGATGAATATGTTGATTATGGGAAAGTGCATGAAACCAAATATCCTTTACTGAGAAAAGCCTATGATAATTTCAAAGGACAAAAAAATAAACTGAGAAATATCCGGTTTGATAATTTTTGCCGAAAAAATGATAAATGGCTGGAAGATTATGCCTTCTTTATGGCTTTAAAAAAGCATTTTAAAGGATTGGCATGGACTGACTGGGAAGAGGATATCAAGCTAAAGAATGAAGACACTGTTAATTATTACCGTGAGCATTTGAAAGATGATATCAACTATTTCAGATTCATACAGTATTTGTTTTTTTCACAATGGCTGGAGTTAAAAGCCTATGCCAATCTCAACGAAATAAGTATCATAGGAGATATTCCATTGTATGTGGCTTTTGACAGCTCCGATGCATGGGCCAATCCTGAAATTTTTGATTTTGATGAACAGATGAACCCCGTTAAAGTAGCCGGTGTGCCCCCCGATTACTTTAGTGAAACCGGGCAATTGTGGGGCAACCCGCTATACAAATGGGATAAACTGAAAGAAGATAATTACCGGTGGTGGATTGATCGTATCGAAGCCAATTTTACTTTGTACGATATACTTCGCATTGATCACTTCAGGGGGCTGGCTGCATTTTGGGCTGTGCCCTATGGTGAAAAGACTGCCGTTAACGGCCAGTGGATTGAGGCGCCGGGCGGTGAGATGCTCCAGGCTGTTTTTGATGCGTTGGGTTCGCTCCCCATTATTGCTGAAGACCTGGGTGTTATCACTCCTGACGTAGTGGAATTAAGAAAAAGATTTGGTTTGCCGGGGATGAAAATCCTCCAGTTTGCTTTTGATTCAGGCGAAGAAAATGACTTTATGCCGCACACATATGACAAGAATTGTGTAGTATATACAGGCACGCATGATAATGATACTACTTTGGGTCAGTTCAATCAAAGCAATGAATCGGATTTGCAACTTATGCAAGATTATTTTTATGTAGATAAGAAGGACCCTGCCTGGTCGTTTATAAAACTTGCATGGTCAACTGTAGGTGATGTGGCCATTGCACCACTTCAGGATTTACTTAGACTGGACACTCAGGCCCGTATGAACTATCCCGGGAAAGCTTCTGGCTACTGGAAATGGCGCTTCAATAAAAACATGCTTACTGATAAGCATGAAGATGAACTCATGAAGATAACCCGATTGTACGGCAGATAGCAATTAGCATATAATTTTTCTGGCATCTGTTAATTGATGACCTTTGTTATTTGAATTGATATTTCTATCTTTAATGCCATAGGCCTTTTGGCTTACTTTTATTGAAACAGGTAAAACACAGATTTATGAAACAAACCAGTATTGTAAAAAATGCAGTTGAAAAACTTGAAAAGTTCAATGAAAGCAAACATTTGCTTGTGGGATTTGACGGTTTTGTTGATGAGATCATCCATATGGTTGATAAAAGGAAAAATGATAAGGATTACGATAGAATTGCGGACATAAAATCATTTGCTGAACGTATTGCGCAGGTTGCAGGATTGAGTGCAAATATTGAAAAGGTACCCATTCAAACAAAACTTGGAGGTAACGGGCCTATCATGGGAAATGCCGTTATTGCCCAGGATCACGAAGTTACTTATATCGGTGCGTTAGGCAAGCATTTTATACATCCCGTTTTTCGCGAGTTCGCAGACTCCTGCAAAAATGTGTATTCCCTCACAGAGCCAGGCTATACAGATGCCCTGGAGTTTTACGACGGAAAAATAATGATGGGAAAAATGAACAACCTGGTTGAAGTAAATATTGAAAATCTTTTGGAAAAACTTTCCAGGCCGGAACTGGTAAAACTGCTTGAACAGGTTGATATGATTGCTTTTACCAATTGGACCATGTTGTCTAATTTAAATGGAATCATCACGGAATTCAATAAGATTATTTCAAAGCAAAAAAAGAAACCTTTCATTTTTATTGACCTTGCAGACCCGAAAAAAAGAACCCATGCAGATATACGCGAAGTACTGCAAATCATATCAGGGATGAAAGCAGAGACTATCCTGAGTATGAACCTGAGTGAATCTACCATCATTTCTCTTAATCTGGGTATCAAAGAGGATGAGATTCTCACCCGCGCTATTCTGATCAGGGAAAAACTGGGCATAGCCGGCGTAGTTATCCATCCAACAAATGGAGCCGCAATAGCTACAGAAAAACAAAGTAAATGGGTTGACGGACCTTTTACTGCCAAGCCTAAACTTACAACAGGAGCCGGTGATAATTTTAATGCAGGATTTTGCACCGGTTGGCTTGCCGGAATGGAACCGGCAGAATCCCTTGCTTTGGGCGTTTGTTCTTCAGGGTTTTATGTGAGAAATGCACGCTCAGCTTCAAGAGATGATTTGAGTGACTTTATGAAAAAATGGGCCGAAGTAAATTGCGGAACTATATGAAATAAGTTTTTCCCATAAATGTAAAAAAAGGGTTGTTTACAGAATAGTTGTGTAACAACCTTTTTTATTTCCTGAATCGGTTGATATATTGCTCCCAGACTTTTACATCTGCTGCTGACCATTGAAAATCGCCGAACTGCTCTATTTGAATCCAGAGTACTTTTTTGTGTTCTTCGGGTTTTACAGGGCTTCCATCATAGTTGCATACAAATGGGATAAGTTCAATGGATTTATCAGGATAATGATGTACTACCGGTTTAAGTTGTTCCTTAATATGGATTTTTACAGATAACTCCTCCCTGATTTCCCGTATCAGGCATTCTTCGGCGCTTTCATTTTCTTCCTGTTTTCCTCCCGGAAACTCCCAATAATATGCATTGCTGGTGTGTGCATGTCGTTGTGCAATCAAAACTTTGCCTTCGTGTTCAATAATTGCACAGCATACAGGTATGAGAAAGATATCAGGCATCTTTGAGATTGTCTTCAGAGGAATTTTCCTCTGGGGGATTCTTTTTTACAGGTTTTGATTTTGTATTGAAAAAATTCATGGTTCTTTCAATTCCAATGGTTGCAAAGCTTGTTATCAGGTCATGGCATTTTTTGACAATCGGTTCAATGATTTCCAACTCCCAGTCTTCCCACCTCCCCAAAACATAATGTACCTGGCCTCCCTTTTGAAAATCATCACCGATTCCAAATCGCAGTCGGGGAAACATATTTGTTCCCAATACAGATATTATGCTGGCAAGGCCGTTATGGCCACCGTCGCTTCCCTTTGCCTTCAAACGAAGTGTTCCCAGGGGAAGTGCAACATCATCAACAATAACCAGCAGATTTTCCAGAGGAACCTTCTCCTTTGCGAGCCAGTAATGTATGGCTTTCCCGCTCAGATTCATATAGGTGCTGGGTTTTATCATGATAAAAGTACGACCCTTGAAACGGAAAGAGGTTTTATCGCCATAGCGTGCAGGTTCAAAGCTCACGTTTCTTGAATTCGCAACATGGTCAAGTACCATGAAACCTATATTATGACGGGTTTTTTCATAGTCAGGGCCGATATTGCCCAGGCCTGCAATCAGATATTTCACTTCCTGACTTTCATTTTTTTCTTTGGGTGTTTTGTGCCTCCAAAGACTGGTTAAAAATTTGAACATTTGCCATTTGGTTAAAAAAAGCAAGGCATAAAGATAAAACCTTTATGCCTTGTATTGCAAGTAACCCTGAAGTTATAAAAAGTCTATTCTGATTTTTCTTCCTTTTTGGCTTCTCCACCTTTGTCCTCACCACCTTCTTTTGCTTCACCTTCAGCGCCTTCAGCACCTTCAGCACCCTCAGCACCCTCTTCTGCTTCTCCTTCTTCATCTTCTTCGGCATCAACAGGTGCCATCATGGCCGCCCTTGCAGATTTAACAATTACTACCACGGCATTGTGCGGGTTCATAAATTCTATACCCTCAAGGCTCAGTTCACCTACTTTAACCGAATCTCCGATTTCAAGTTCGGAAATGTTAATTTCAACTCTGTCGGGCAATGCATCCAGCAGACCTTTGATTCTGAGTTTTCTCAGCTTGGTAAGAAGCTTACCACCTTTGATTACACCAGGTGAGGTACCTTTTAGTTCAATGGGAACATCAATTTTTAAAGGCCTGTCGTCAAATACTTCCAGGAAGTCGCAATGTAAAATACGGTCTGTTACCGGATGAAACTGTGCATCCTGCAGAATTACCTTGTAGGTTTTTTTCCCGATTTCCATATTTATGATACAAGAATCGGGAGTGTAAATAATGTCGCGAAACGCCAGTTCAGGAAGTGAGAAAGCAATTTGTTTTTCTCCTCCGTAAAGCACGCAGGGTATGAGCCCCTGGCGGCGTAAATCCTTAGCATCTTTTTTCCCTACGTTCTCCCTGAGAGAACCGCTCACAGATACTGTTTTCATTTGTTATTGATTTTTAGATGAATAAAAATGGTATTGCCTTTTGCAAAACCGGCTGCAAAGGTAATACTTTGCAGCCGGTTTTTTATAATATTTTTTTAAAAAATCAGAGTATGGTAGTAAATTCAAAATGGGTACTTATGGACTCATGACTGCTAACTCTTTTTATTACATCTGCAAAAAGTTTGGCAGTAGAGAGCACAGTAATTTTTTCACTCTTTTTTCTCAGGGGTATGGTATCGGAAACAATAAATTCATCAAACGGGCTTTCTTCGATTTTTTTATATGCGTTAGCTGACAGGATAGGATGGGTACAACAACCTCTGACGCTATTGGCTCCTTTTTCGATCATCATTTTTGCAGCCCTTGTAATTGTACCTCCTGTATCAATGATATCATCAACCAATACCACATCCTTTCCCGTTACATCGCCGATAAGCACCATTCTGCCCACTTCATTGGCCTTGCTGCGTTGCTTGTAGCAGATAACCATTTCGCAGTTGAGGAATTTGGCATAGGCTCCTGCTCTTCTGGTTCCTCCGGTATCGGGTGATGCCATAATAAGGTTAGGAAGGTTCAAACTTTTTATATAAGGAACAAAAATAGATGAGGCATACATGTGGTCAACCGGCACGTCAAAGAATCCCTGTATCTGGTCGGCATGCAGGTCCATTGTAATAATCCGGCCAACACCTGCAGCAGTTAGCAGGTTGGCAATCAGTTTGGCACCTATGGGAACCCTGGGTTTATCCTTTCGGTCCTGCCGGGCAAAGCCATAATAGGGTATTACGGCAACAACCTGCTTGGCCGATGCACGCTTGGCGGCATCAATCATAAGTAAAAGCTCCATCAGGTTGTCGGAAGGTGCAAAGGTACTTTGAATAATAAAAACATCACTGCCACGAATGGTTTCTTCAAAGGAGGGTTGAAATTCACCATCACTGAATTTGGCAACAATCTCATTGCCCAGTGCTTTTCCATACTCCTTGGCGATTTTATTTGCAAGATAACGGGATGCAGAACCAGAAAATATTTGAACATTGCAGGTCATGAGAAAAGTGCTTTTGTAGGGTTGAACAATCCATGACAAATTTAGAAAATTAATACTACTTTAAACTCTTTACTTTATGAAAATGTATTTTTTTTTGCCATACCGAAATATTGTATAAATTTGCACTCACAAAAAAATGCTCATTACATGCCCAGGTGGCGGAATTGGTAGACGCGCTGGTCTCAAACACCAGTGATAGCAATATCGTGCCGGTTCGACCCCGGCCCTGGGTACAAAAAACAGGTATAGCTCCCTGATCAGGGGGCTTTTTAGTTTTTTCTGCACTGTAACTTCCTTGTAATCCTCTCATAATCTGCAACAATAGAAAGATTTTTTTTCGTTTCTCACCGCAAATTTGCATATAAAATCCTGTTTTAGCCAGGAAATAGTTATTGTATGAAGACAAGCCCCATCAAACCAAGCAAAGTCCTCAACAAGGCCTTTCTTGAGTTAAAGCCCAACCACAGTGATATAGAGAAGTTCAAGGGAAATCTATTAACCTTTATTAGCCTTGCAATATCTGCGAACAATTATCCTTTTTGTCCAATTTACACATGCTTCTAAGTCCTCACTGTAAATTGCTTTTATAAACACTGAATCAGATTGTGAAATTCAATTTATTTACCTTTAGGCATCGCATTATATCTATGATTTCTGAAAAACCTTTATTCTTAATTAAAAATGTATTATATATTTGTGATGTATTCAGGAGAAAAATACAATCACATATAAAATTTATGAATTTAAAACCTGCAATTTTTCCATTTCTGATTATTCTGATGATTGCGAGCGGTTGCTCGAAGGAAGAAAACGACTTTCGTTATCCTGAATTGGGTGTTCCGGTTATACACGGTTTCTGGTTAAGGGATGAAGTGGGCATTACTATGGGTTCTTTAGGCTATAGTACACCCAACGTGAAGCTGGGCGATCAATCCGACGATTTTTCATCTCCGTTCTTTTTTTACTTTTATCCAAATCCGATTCATAACTTTTTGAGCATTTATTCAAAAATTCCTTCCGGAGATTTACCCAGAAAATTCTGGATTACCCATGCACTTTTTCGTCCACCTGGTTTTACGGCTATTCCCCAAATGGATGGTATGGGCAATATGGTTGCCGGTGGTTTTCCTTTGGTATATGGTGAGTTTACCGGAAACCATATGTTTTTAAATCTATCAGAACTACCGGATGGTTATTACCGTGTCTACCTGAAAGTGCAGGGTCAGATTTTTTATGACAACCTGGTGATAGACAGAAATTTCAATCCATATCAATAAAACAATTCAAAAACATGAAAGCACGACAAGTAATTATTGCCCTGTTCCTTTTGTTTAGTACAAACTTTGTTTTTTCCCAAAGCAAACCCTGGATTGGATTAAGCGGAACCCTTCAGGGCAGTCAGTTTGGGATTTCTGTACCAATGTGGTTGGGTGAGAAATTTGTTCTGGCTCCTTCAATTGATATAATGTATGTTGAAGATGTGGGTGCTGATTTTGGCTTTGCCCTCGCTACAAGGTTTTATTTAAGAGAGGAAGCAGTAAAACCCTATTATGGATTAAGGGGTGGAGCATTATTCTTTACTCCATCGTCGGAGACATTCACAAATCTTGATACCCGCGTAGACTATTTACTTGGCGGGCTTTTCGGGCTGGAATATTTTATTACACCTCATCTGAGTGCCGGTGTGGAAGCGCAGGCCAATTTCACCAAATCTGATGAATTCTCCACCCGTTTTGGCAATCCCGACAAAATCAATTTTAATACCGCCACTATGGTGAGTATTACCATCTATTTTTAAAGCAAATCGGGCTCTTCGTCTCACTTCATAAGGAAAGATTCTTCACATAACACCTTGCCCTTTTATGTTGGCGTGTCTCATACCCTGCCCATAACTGCTGTACCTTTTGATTATCTTCCAGTTCCCGGGTAGTTTCTACCTGCTTTATTCCCTTACGAACAAAAGTTTGTCCGATCTTGCTGAAGATGAGTGCATGAACTCCTTTGTTCTGATAATCGGGTCTTACGCCGATCAACAGCATATCAACCGTGTCATTAAAATTCAAAGCCCAAATAATATGCAGAATACCGAACGGATACAATCTCCCCTTTGCCTTTTTTAATGCTTTGGTAAGGGATGGCATTACAATTCCGAAAGCAACTAATTCATCTTTATTATTCAGTATGAATGAAACATAGTCGGGTTGCATAAATGACATGAAATCTTTTGTAAGGTCTTTTATCTGGGCAGGGGTTAGTGATGAAAAGCAGTGTAAGTCTTTATAAACTGTATTAAGCAGTTCAAATACTTCGTTTGCGTATTTACCGATATCATTTTTATTTTTTAATGAAGCATTGCGTAACGAGTATCGTTTTTCCACCAGCTTGGAGGCTGTTATTACTTTAGGAGGCAATACATCAGGTACTTTAATGTTAAATTCTATCCAATCAACTTCCTTGTTGTAACCTGCATTTTGAAGCATTTTATCGTAGTAAGGAAAATTGTAATGCCCAAAAGAAGTGGGCCATTCGTCAAAGCCCTCAACCAATACTCCCGATGCATCAAATGATGTAAACCCCAAAGGACCATGAACACCTGTCATACCTTTTTCTTTTGCCCATTTTTCTACCTGCTGCAGGAGTGCATTTGCAATTTTTTGATCCTCAACAAAATCCATCCACCCAAATCGCATTATTTTAACATTACGTTCCTGGTTATAACGATGGTTTATAATACCTGCAACTCTTCCAACTATAACAGATCCTTTCATGGCAAGCCAGTAGCGGGCTTCGCAATGTTCAAATGCCGGATTTTGTTCCTTTGAAAGTGTATTAAACTGATTTTTATGTATTGATGGAATGTAGTATTTACAATCTTTATACAGATTATCTGGAAATCTGATAAAATCTTTAAGTTCTTCCGGGGTAGTTACCTCTTTTATTATCAGGTCCATAATTTCAGTTTTACCTTTTAAACAGAAAACTTAAAGATAAAAGTAGTAAATATTTTAGGTTATATTACCGATTTGAAAAGCACGTTATTTAAACTTTATCATTGTTATAATGACCATTTGACAAGAAAGCCTTATTTTTGATATGATAACAAGGAATTTCGGGTTCATATGTGTGTCAATTTCTTAAAGTTTCCGGAACCCGATCCGTAAAAAGATTTACTTATGCAAAGCAGATATTCACTGAATTTAGGAAACCCATTCGGAATCCGGGTATCAGTACACTGGACTTTTTCATTGTTAATTGCCTGGATTGTATTTGTAAGTTTAAATCGCGGACTTGGCATTGAGCAGATTCTCATGCATATTGTATTTGTACTCGCATTATTTGTATGTGTTGTATTGCACGAATTCGGTCATTCGCTTGTTGCTATCAGGTTTGGAGGAAAGGTTGAAAGTATTACACTTCTTCCAATTGGAGGCATGGCCAATTTATCCAAAATGCCTGAGAAACCCAGGGAAGAATTCCTGGTTTCGGCAGCAGGTCCGGCTGTAAATGTTGTAATTGCTGCTATTCTCTGGCTTTACCTGGCTTTTATCCATCCGGTAAAAGTAAGCGACATGGAGTTTGAAACCATTACGATAAGTAACTTCCCGCTCATGCTGTTGGCAGCCAACCTTTTTATAGTTGCCTTTAACCTTATACCCGCATTTCCCATGGATGGCGGCCGGCTTTTCCGCTCAGCATTGTCCATGAAAATGAGCCGGTTGAAAGCCACCACCATTGCCAAAGATATTGGACAGATATTTGCCATAATTTTTATTATTGCCGGATTGTTTATCAACCCTTTCCTGATCATTATCGGTTTTTTCATTTTACTGGGTGCCAAAGGAGAGCATCAGATGATAAAATACCAGGATATTCTTGACAATTATACTGTAAAAGATGTTCTCACTGAAGATTATTCAAACCTGGATGCTGAGGATACACTGGGTGAGGCTGCTCAAAAACTTGTTCAGATATCCGACAGAGGATTTATTATTAAATCAGAGGGTGAGTATGCAGGAATACTTACCAAAAATGACCTTATAAAAGGATTAAGTTCGCATGGAAAAGAAGGCAAGGTTAAGGAGGTAATGAGCCGGGATATAAAATCTGTAAATTCTGATATGCCTTTGTTTGAGGCCTATGTGGAATTACGAAAAAGCGGGTATGATCTGGTACCGGTAATTGAGAATGAGAAATTCAAGGGTATTCTTGATTTGGAAAACGTCAATGAATTCTTACTGATACAGAAGGCTATCGGGTGATAAAATGTATTTCAACCTTAAATGATAACAGAAATTAAAATTAAACATGAAAAGCATTTACAATTTTTGGTTCCCGTGTGTCCTTATAGTTTTTTTCATTTTAATGAATTCGCTAATTGGGCAGACATTTTTATCAGCTGCCGGTAAAGCCGGAGTTATCAATGGTCAATATAAGCCTGCTAATATTCTCTGGCAACAGGAAATTCCGGAGTATTACCATCAGCATCCTGAATTTGGTGCTACCCGGTTGAAAAACCATGACCAGAGAGAAAGCCTTGAGCTGATACATAAGAGAACTTCTTATACAAGATTATTCCTTAATGCCGATGGTAGTTTCACTACGGTAAAATCAGATACTCCCCTGCATTACACTGACAGCAGCGGATGGTTACGTTCAACTGATTACCTGCCAAAGAATTACATATCCTCTGATCTGGACTCCACCTCGATTGATGATTACACTATTATACCATCATGCTTTTTCCCGCATTATTACGAAAGTGCTTTAAATATTCCCATTCCCGAGGACCATTTTATCCTAAATACCTTTTTACTTTGGGATTTTGTAGCTGTGGAAGGGAGCAATGCGTGGATGTCTGATCAAAGATCATATGTGAGTGGACCTACCGGTCAGACACAGGTTTTTCAGGGTAGTGGCAATAATGCGGGTACGCAAACTTATTCGCTAAACTCTGGTCTGGCATCAGGTATATCCGACGGGCAGGTAGAACTGACTTTTTATTCGTCAAGAGTTTGGGGAGGTTCAGGGTGCAATACCAATTTTAATTATTTAAGCAGGAGATACGTTGAAATTACACATGGTGAAATTGAATTTGGAGAAGGTGAGGTTGTGATAAACGAATATTCAGCATCAAACCGCCAGATGTTGGATCAGTTTGGGAACTATGAAGATTGGGTTGAGCTTTATAATCCTTCGGGTGATTATGTGGATTTAACCGGCTATTATCTGAGTGACGATCCTGATAATCCTTTGAAGTGGCAGTTTCCGGGTGGTATCTTACCTCCCGGAGGTCACCTGCTGGTCATTTGCTCGGGCAGAGATGCCATGGCAGGTGAGACGCCTCACACCAATTTTCGTCTTACCCAGCTAAAACCCGAAAGTATCATCTTTTCTGACCCCGATGGAAATATGCTTGAAAGCTACCCCCTGTTTGTAACACAAAATGGTCACTCATTCGGTCGCACCACAAGTGGTGACGGCACCTGGGGCATTTTTGAAAACCCCACCCCCGGCTCGTTCAATATGAATCATAGGTCGGCCTATACTTCAATGCCTTTGATATCGCACGAAGCAGGTTTTTATGATGAACCTTTCCATCTGACTATTACCACTCCTGATAACAATGCAGTGATACGATATACGGTTGACGGTTCAGAGCCCACTTCCCATTCTGCTCTTTATACGGAGCCAATTTTGATTGACGAGACCACTGTTATCAGGGCAAGAACCTTTTCCGAAAACCCACAGATCATACCGGGTTTCATAGAAACCAAAACATTCTTTATAAGCAAATCATATACCCTGCCTGTATTTTCTTTCAGCGGTGATGAGTTGTTTGTGCTTTTTGGGGGCACGCAGATTGAAACCATAGGTGCCTTTGAGTACTTTGATTCTGATGGAGTTTTTGTTGACAAGTCGGTGGGCGATTTTAACAAGCACGGAAATGATTCATGGAACTATCCGCAAAGGGGTGTCGATTTTATATCACGAGATGAATACGGCTATAACCGTTATCTTACTCATGAGTTTTTTCCCACATCAGAACGTACCAAGTTCCAGCGCCTTATGGTAAAGGCAGCTGCCAACGACAATTACCCCTTTGAAAATGGCGGAGCACATATCAGAGATTCTTACATTCAGTCGTTATCGCAACTCATTGATCTTGATCTTGATGTCAGAAGTTCCCTCAATGTTATCCTTTATGTTAACGGTGAGTACTGGGGGGTTTATGACCTCAGGGAAAAGGTTGATGATAAAGATTATACCGAGTTTTACTATAATCAGCCCCGTAAATACAAAGGAAGTACCGAATATATTCAGTTTCTGAAAACCTGGGGAGCTACCCATCCCAAGTATGGAGAACAGCAAGCTGTTGACGATTGGAACCACATAAGGAGTTTTATCAGCAATAATTTCATGGGTGACCATGCGGCTTTTGCCTACGTTGACAGTCTCATGAACCTGGAGAGTCTGATAGATTACTTTGTGTTCAACTCCTATATAGTTTCGCGTGACTGGCTGAACTACAACACCGGTTGGTGGCGGGGGCTTCATCCCGACGGAGGTGCTAAACAATGGAGGTATATTTTATGGGATATGGAAGCTGCACTTGGGCATTTCCACAATTATACAGGTATTCCAGACATTACGGCAAATGCTCTACCATGCAATGTTGAAAACCTCAATGTGGGTAATGGTCACGCCCAGAGCCTTAACAAACTCATTACTGAAAATGAATATGTGTGGCGCAAGTATGTTACCAGGTATATAGATCTGCTCAATACCCATCTTTCGTGCGAAAATGCAATTCATGTACTTGACAGTATGGTTGCTGTGATTGAACCTGAAATGCCCGGGCAAATTGCACGCTGGGGTGGAAATATAAACACCTGGCTGTCCAATGTGCAGGATGTCAGGGATTTTCTTTATCAACGCTGCGAAGCTCTGGTTCATGGGCTGATAAGTTGCTATAACCTGGAAGGTCCGTATAGCTTTAATATCAATGTATATCCCGAATTTACCGGGCAGATAAAAATGAATTCGGTATGGTTAACTGATTATCCTTTTGATGCCGTTTTATACGGTGGAATAGATACACGGCTGGAGGCCAGGGGTAGAGGAGCATGGACTTTCAGTCACTGGGAGGCAGACAATCATATTTTGCAGGCAGATTCTCTTGATCCTGTTCTGCTATTTGAACTGCAGGAAGAGGGTGAAATAACGGCAGTTTTCCATAATCCCTTTGCAGATGAAAAAGAACTTCTGTATTACTGGCATTTCAATGATTTGGAAACAAGCGGTGACGACATAAGATATGTATATGCCGATTATCAGATATATGAAGATGCTAATGCAAGGATATATTATGAGGGTTACGGGGCAAGGGATATGGATGTTTTTCCTGAAGGTTCCGACCTCAATCTGCAGTTTATAGAAGAAGCCGGTCAGGCGGTGAGGGTGCGTAATCCCTCACTCAATAGATCTTTGCTTTTTAACATGCCTTCCGATGGGTATCAGGATCTGGTTTTCTCATATGCCGTGCAACGTTCTTTGCAGGGAATGCTGAATCATTACATTTATTACTCAATCGATGGTGTCAGCTTCATCCAGGATGATCTGCAACAAACTTCATTTGACATTGGAGAAGAATATGAGATGGTAACAGTGGATTTTTCGCATATTCCTGAAGTAAATAACAATCCCGATTTTCACATCCGGATTGAATTCAGTGGAAACACATCCCAAAGTACCGGTAACAACCGTTTTGATAATATTACACTGAAAGGTGTTGAATATATCCCTACAGGTACCATTAGTTTTGCATTACCCGAAGTAAAAGTATATCCTAATCCTTCCAGGGATCGTTTCCATATTTCTGCTGATGAAGAGATCGAAGTAATTGAAATATTTGATATTGCAGGCAGCCTGCTTCTTAGAAAGGAATCACTGGGAAAACGGGAAGCTATTGTCGATCTTTCAGATATTGGCCCGGGTATTTATTTACTCAATGTAAAAACCAAAAACGGAACCAGACAACTGAAAATCATCAGAAATTAGAATTCTTTTTGAATATGGATTCATAAGCCTGATGTATATTTGCATTTCTTACCAGTTAGCCATAACCGTAAAAAATTATTCACATTTCAAAATAAACAAAATGAAACAAAATATCGGAATGAAAAGGATGATGCTGCTTTTTGCAGTGATACTGCTGGTTTCGTTGCAAAGTATTGCGCGCAATGTGCCTGAGCGTGTTGAGCCTCCCTTCTGGTGGGCAGATATGTATCACAAGGAGTTGCAGATTATGGTATATGGTGAAGACATAGGGCAGACCCGTGTTAAGATCGATCACCCCGGAGTAAAACTCAGAGAAGTGGTTGCAGTGGAAAGCCCCAACTACCTTTTTATTTACCTGGACATTACCGGTGCACAACCGGGTATGTTTGATATTGAATTTGTGGCCGGAAGGCGCACCCGCTATTCCTATAATTTTGAATTACGCGAACGACGGGAAAATGCCCGCTATCATGAGGGTTTCGACAATTCCGATGCTATCTACCTTCTTATGCCCGATCGTTTTGCCAATGGTAATCCTGCGCTTGACAATCTGCCGGGAATGCTTGAGAAGGTTGATCGCACCAACCCCGACGCACGCCAGGGAGGTGATATACAGGGTATCATAAACCATCTTGATCATATTGCCGGGATGGGTTTTACCGCCATCTGGATCAATCCGCTGCTTGAAAACAATCAGCCCCGCTATTCCTATCACGGTTATGCCACCACCGATTTTTACAATATCGATGCACGATTTGGCAGTAACGAAGATTACGTGCGCCTCGTAAAAGAAGCCGAAAGCAAAGGCTTAAAGATCATCAAGGATAAAATATTCAACCATTGTGGCCATTATCACTGGTGGATGAAAGATCTGCCCACCTCCGACTGGCTGAACCAATGGGATGAATTTACACGCACATCTTATCGTATGACCACCATCGTGGATCCCTATTTTGCACAATCTGATTACGACATTATGGTGAATGGATGGTTCGATACCAATATGCCCGACCTGAACCAGCGCAACCGCTTGCTGGCACTCTATCTCATTCAAAACAGCGTATGGTGGATCGAATACTCCGGTATTCACGGTATCCGCATGGATACACAGCCTTATGCTGACAGGTTTTTTATGGCAGACTGGGCGGCTTATGTTATGGCAGAATATCCAAATTTTAATATCGTAGGAGAGTCCTGGAGTGGCAACCCGGTACTTACCAGCTATTTTCAGGGAGGAAAAGTACAACACGACGGTTACAACTCAAATTTCCCTGCGGTTTTTGATTTTTCCCTTTATGATGCCATTGGTATGGCATTCCAGGAAGAGCAGGGATGGAGTTCAGGAATGATGAGGTTGTACAATTCCCTTGCCCAGGACTTTTTATATGCTAATCCTTATAACCTGGTGATCTTTGGCGATAACCACGATACCGACAGGATTTTTACCCGGGTTGGTGAAGATATGGATAAACTGAAAATGGCTATTGCATTTCTGGTAACTACCCGCGGAATTCCACAGTTTTATACCGGTATTGAAACTTTGGAATCGGCTCGTGAGCATGAGGGGCATGGTAAACTCAGGGTAACTTTTCCCGGCGGCTGGACCGGTGACCCCGTAAATGCCTTTACACGTGAAGGCCGAACAGCAGAACAGAATGAAATCGTAGATTACCTGACCAAACTTCTCAATTATCGGAAAGATAAGGAGGTACTGCACTATGGCTGGCTGAAACATTTTGTACCCGAAAACAATATTTATGTTTACTTCCGGTATAATGAAGATGAAACGGTTATGGTAGTTTTGAATAACAATGCCAGGGAAATGGAACTCAATACCCGCCGTTTTCAGGAGTCCACCCATGGATACAATATGGCCACCGATGTAGTCAGCGGGCAGGTATTTCGGGGGTTCGGCACATGGAGAATCCCGGCTAATACGGCGTTGGTACTGGAATTGGAATAAAAACTTTTTTGATGAATTTAAAAAAAGGGTTGCCCGGATTTTTCCGGACAACCCTTTTCAATTGCTTTCCCCAAATAATATGAATAACTTTGCTTAACATGCATTTTTTTCATTTAAAAATTTATTATATGACTAAATCACTACGCTTTTTATTAAACTCTATTGCTATCATTTTTATTTTTACCAATGCAAATGCTCAATACACAACCCCCGGCAACAATCTTAGTCTGACTTTTGATGACCTGGTTACCCTGTCGGGTGGTGTTGTAACCACATCTGATGGCGATTATTTTGTTAACAACACCCTTATCATTTCTGCAACCGATACATTGAAAATTATGCAACCGGAAACCATCCGGGTGGCTGCCAACATCAGGATTGAGGTATCCGGAAAGTTTCTTTCTGATCCTGCCGATGGCCAGGTGGTCTTTACCGCCCAGGATACTACGGTTACTGCAAATAACTTCCGGGGCTTCCGTTTTGAAGATGCGGATACTGCCATTTTCCGAAATACAGTGGTAAAATACGGTGGTGGAATTCAGCTAATTGGCACCGAAGCTCTGTTTGAGTATTGTGTGCTTCGAAACAACGGAGATTCCAATGTAAGTGCAGCCATTACTTACAGCAATTCCAGCCCGTTTATACTTAATACTGAATTCAGAGCAAACGCCAATTCTGCTATAGCTTCTGGGGCCAATGTAACCGGGTCCCCACATATTATTAACAACACCTTTATTCATAATACCATGAATAATAGCAACCGACCACAAGTAAATCTCGGTCCTGGTGCATCTGATACAATTTATATTGTTGGAAATTATGTCGAGGGATTAAATGACAATGCCGGGGGAATAGCAATAAGTAATTTTGTTGGCCTGGGCAATACTCTTGCTCATGTTGCAGATAATACCATTATAGCTAATCGTTACGGTTATGCTCAAATAGGTAATAACATAAGCTCGCTTATACGTGATAATATTATTCTTGACAATGACATCCAGGGCAATCCTGGATTAGGTGGTAGTGGATTAAACTTTCTGGGGAATACTAATAATTTTTCTGTGGTAAGAAATAACCTTATCTCAGGAAATCTCTGGGGTATAACCATTCAAAATTCTGCATTACCTGATATAGGCACTGAAGATGATCACGGGGGAAACATCATTTTTGAAAACGAAAATGATTTTTATGCTGATCAGGATGCTTTCATCCACTCCATTGCCAATGCAACATCTAATATCATTTCTGCAATTGGTAATTATCTTGGGTATAATGATATTGAGCAGGCTTCAAATACCTTATGGCCCAGGCCGGACGAAGATGGAGTTACAACCATTTTGTACGATCCCATAATGACCCTTCATCCCGAAATCCTGTCATTTAGTTTTACACAGGCCCTGAATCCCGGTCTTGATGAAGATTATGCCGGTATTTTTGATGAAGAAAACCAGGAGATTTATTTCTTTTTCCCTGCGTTTACTGATGTTACTGAATTGGTCCCTGATATTGAATTACCACCCGGCGTTTCTGTTACACCTGGTTTGGGTGAAGCACAGGATTTTACAGAACCGGTTTTATACATTGCAAGCGTCCCTCACGGAGAGGAGGTGGAGTGGAATGTGATTGTGGAAGCAGAGGAACCTGAGACCTTTACGGTAACTTTTTCAATTTTGGATGAAGAAGAAAATGAGCTTACCGATGCTGCCATTTCTTTCGATGGAATTACCAATGATGCCGGTGATTATGTGTTTGAAGAAGTATTGCCCGGAACCTACGAATATATAATTACACTTTTTGGTTATCATACTGTTGAAGGAAGCCTGGAGGTTACTGATGAAGATGTATTCCTTACGGTTATAATGGAATTGGTGACCTATACTCTCACCTTTGTGATCAAGGATGTGGAAGGTCAGGATGTTACCGGTGCAATAATAGAACTGAATGAAGTTGAATACAATCCCGGGCAGTATATCTTTGAGAATTTGTTACAGGGAGTTTATGAATATGTCATATATGCGGAAGATTATCAGGATTTTGAAGGATCCATTGAAATAACCGATGCCGATGTTGAACTGAATATTGTACTCGAATTTATGGTTTCAGTACCCGAATTTGCAGCCGGAAAACTTAGCATTTATCCCAATCCTGCCGATTCGTATTTTGTTTTAAATATGAAAGGAGAAGGATCAGCTGATATCATGATCAACGATCTTACCGGAAGAACGGTTCTTCAAAAAACGATTGAAAACCCCACAGAAAGTATTGATGTGGGTCATCTTCCCAATGGTATTTATGTGGTAACCCTTCAAGCCGGCAACAAAGCTTTTGTAGGAAAACTCAACATAATCAAATAATATTATCATTAAAACTTCAACATTAAGCCCCGGGTGCAACATAAACTTCCGGGGCTTATTTTTTCAAATACACATATTAACTGCCAGATATGAAGTTATGTATTAATTGTTTATTTTTGCAGGAATGGATCAAACTATCTTACTGGGGGAATTGGTGCATAACCATTCGCAAAATCATCCGGAGTGAAATCACTGCAATTTAAGTTGTACCGATATATTTTTTTTGCTGCAATAATTCTTTCCTGGCAGTTGGTTTTGCATGCCCAAACCCTTTCCATCAACGAATTTATGGCTTCCAACTCATCAACCATCAGCGATGAAGATGGTGATTTTGAAGACTGGATAGAGCTCTATAATTATGGTGATGACCCTGTGTATCTTGAAGGCTGGGGATTATCAGATGATTTTTCAAATCCCTTTCGCTGGGTTTTTCCTGATATAGCAATAGGGCCCGGTGAATATCTGCTGGTATGGGCTTCAGGTAAAGATCGTAAACAAGGCGTATTGCATACCAACTTTAGTATTGATGCTTCCGGAGAAGAATTGCTGCTCGTGCACCCCTCGGGTAACTGGGTTGATGTTGTAAATCCAATTGCTGTACCTACAGACATATCCTATGGTCGCAAGCCTGATGGTACGGGAGACTGGTTTTATTTTGATGAACCTACACCGGGATTACCCAATGTTACAGAAGGGTTTTATGGTATACTTCCTCCTCCTGAATTTTCTCATCACGGAGGGTTTTATGAAGAAAGTTTTAACCTTATATTGACTCATTCTGATCCTGAAGCAATAATCATTTACACAACAGATGGCTCTAATCCTACTACCGCCAATCTGAGCGGGAAAACCTATTTCTACAAAAATCAATATGCTTTCTATCCAGATTCCGAAGATGGTGAACTCCTGGTAAACCAGTTTATGTCAAATGTTTATTCTTCTCCCATTGAAATTGTAGATCGAACACCATTTGAAGATAAACTAACCCATAAGGCTACTACGGTTCAAACACCCAATTATTTTCCTGAAGAACCGGTTTTTAAAGGTACGGTAATTGGTGCAAAGGCATACCGCGAAGGAATGCTGCCAAGTCAAACCGCGAGCCATACCTTTTTTATCTCACAACAGGGCAGAAGCAGAATACCCTTGCCGGTGGTCTCCATTGCCATTCAGGAAAACTATTTTTTCGATTATGAGAAAGGAATTTATACTCCTGGTATTGATGCAGATGATTGGCGAGTCAGTTTTCCTGACCAACCTTTTTCATGGCCTTTCCCTGGTAATTTTCATCGTCGTGGTATTGATTATGAATATTTTGGTAATATGGAGTTTATTCCCGAAGATGAGTCTTTCAGTGTTCTGAACCAGGGACTTGGGATAAGGATTCATGGTGGAGGGACGCGTTCATTCCCGATGAAATCTCTGCGTTTATATGCCAGGGGAGTTTATGGGGAAAATACTTTTGGTTATCCCTTTTTTAAAGGGTCTGAATATGATGAATTTAAAAGGCTGATATTGCGAAATGGGGGTCAGGACTTTCTAACAACTCACTGGGGACAAGGCGAAAATCCCCAAACAATGTTTCGTGATGCAATGAGTCAGAGGTTGGTAAATCATCTGCACTTTGACATTCAACTCTATGAACCTGTAATTGTTTTTATTAACGGAGAATACTGGGGTTTACATAATATAAGGGAAAGATATGACAAACATTATCTGGAAAGAGTTTATGGATTACATTCCGATAGTATTGATTTGTTAACCATGCGCAATGATCCTATAGAAGGTGATAATGTACATTATAATCAAACTCTTGATTTTATAGAGGAGAATAGTTTAAGTGATGATCAGAATTATCAATATATCCTTACCAGAATTGATGAGAAAAGCTTTATGGATTACCAAATAGCCAATATTTACCTGCGGAATACTGATTGGCCAGGTAACAATATAGATTATTGGCGTAAAAGAACCGAGCAATTCACCCCTGATGCTCCTTATGGACATGATGGCCGGTGGCGTTGGTTGTTGTACGATACAGATTTTGGTTTTGGTCTTGTTGGTGAACCAAAGTCTTATAAACATAATACCCTTGAGTTTGCAACCGCTGTAGGTTTACAGAATTGGCCCAATCCTGATTGGTCAACATTTATGCTTAGAAGCTTCCTCGAAAACGAACAGTTTAAACATAAATTTATTATTCGTTTTGCAGATTTACTCAATACTTGTTTTCATCATCAATATGTTCTTCAGACTATTGAAGAGATGAAAAGTACAATTACTCCTGCAATGGAAGAACATTTTCAGCGCTGGTCAAATTGGGAAAATTTGGAGACATGGGATGCTAAAGTTAATGTAATGAGGGAGTTCGCTATCAACAGGCACAATTATATAAGAGAACATTTGACAGACTTTTTTGAACTTGATAGTAAAGTTGTTATAAATGCAAATGTATCACACCCATATCATGGACATATAAAAGTAAATTCTATAGAGATTCATGGTGATACACCAGGAGTAGATGTAAACCCATTCCCGTGGAGAGGTTACTATTTCAAAGGAGTGCCAATAGAACTGGTGGCGTTACCTGCTAAAGGCTACAGGTTTAGCCACTGGGATGGAGATTATGCAAGCAACGATAGCATACTTTCTGTGAATCCTGAGGGTGATTTTAGTGTTACTGCTCATTTTGTTACCACCGGTGAAGAATTGCTTGTATATTACTGGTTGCTCGATAATCAGCTTGCTAATGATATGCCTCTTGAAGAAATACAACCACACTATAGTATTGCTGGTGGTGCAAAAATAGATTTTATATCATGTATGCCCGATTACCCTTATTATGAAGGACACCAGTATTGGCGAATGGGCTCTATGGAACGGCGTAACGAACCCACACCCTTAAACTACCGTCCGGCAGGTAACAATGACTTACCGTACAATGAATCTGCGATGCGAGCCATACAAATAAAGCAACCCCTAGCTTTTGGCGATAATGTGAGTTCACTGTTGCTGCACTTGCCAACTCCTGATATTAAGGATCCGATTTTGCGTTTTGCTGTCAAAGATGAGGGAGCCGCAAAGGGGCTGCTGATTGATTATTCAACTACAGAAGAAATTAGCTGGCAATCATTACGCAACTCCAATACTATCCCTCTTACAGATCAGTACCAGCTTGTAGAGCTTGACCTCAGTAATGTGGAAGCCACCTACGACAACCCCCACCTTAAGGTACGCATAAGGTTTATTTCAGATAATCCTTGGGCTCAGAATGAAAAGCGGGTAATATTTAACAATATCACCCTTGATGGGGTAGTCTGTATGGCATATACTCTTAAAAGCCTTGCTGAGGATAATGGACAGATCTTTCCATCAGGTATTATGAATATAAGTTGCTGTTCCAGAAAAGAGTTTTTAGTTGTTCCCAATGCAAACCATATCATAGAAAACGTTTGGCTGGATGGAGTCAGTATACTTGATGATGTGGAAATCATAGATAATTTTTATGGCACCTATTTGTTTGAAAGCCCATATAAAAATCATGAGCTGAGAGCTTCTTTTGCTTATGCTCCCTGGTTATTTGGTGATAATAATTCGGTTGTGGTCTATCCCAATCCTGCATCAGATGCTCTTTTCGTCGCATCTGAAAATGAAATTAACCTCATTCAACTTCATGATCTTTCAGGACGGTTGCTTTATGAGTATGATTGTACATGCAATAATCATAAACTTAATTTATTTAATTTTAACACAGGTATTTATCTAGTACGTATCTTTACAGTTAAAGAAATTTTTACCAGGAAAGTTCAGGTATTACGTCCTGCATTTTAATATTCCAAATTTAACTTGCAATAAATTAAATTATGAAGCTTTCTGTTGTTATCCCTGTGTTTAATGAAGAAAAAACCATCACCGAAATTTTGAAAAGAATTCTTTCCGTGGAACTTGATGGGATTGAAAAGGAACTTGTAATCGTGAATGACTGTAGCAGAGATAACACTATAGCGGTGCTGGAAGGTTTTTTAAAAGATCATCACAGTTCAGATATCCGGATATACAATCAGGAAAAAAATATGGGAAAGGGGGCTGTCCTTCACCGGGGGATTAAAGAAGCCATTGGCGATTATATCATCATTCAGGATGCAGATCTTGAATACGACCCCCGTGAATATAGTGATCTTCTCAAGCCGATACTCGAAGGCAATGCAGATGTGGTTTACGGATCGCGGTTTATTGGTTCAAATCCCCATCGGATTTTATTTTTCTGGCATACTATAGGAAACAGGTTTCTCACTTTTCTTTCCAACATGTTCACAAACCTAAACCTCACAGACATGGAAACCTGCTATAAGTTTTTCAAAGCGCCGGTATTGAAAAGCCTGAAGCTGAATGAGAGACGGTTTGGATTTGAACCGGAGGTTACAGCAAGGTCTCAAGGTACCCGGGCATCAGGATATATGAAGTAGGGATATCTTACTATGGCCGTACTTACGATGAAGGGAAAAAAATAAACTGGAAAGATGGTTTCAGGGCCCTATGGTGTATTGTAAAATATAACATCTGGAGTAAATAGGATGAACCGGGGCATGACAATGTTATTGATTCACACGAGTATGATTATATCACGCCTGCTTACGATAACTATCATAAATGGCGCTGGCGAGTTCCATCTGTTCATTTAATCAAATTATAAACAGATGAAAATTATTAACCGCACTATTGTTGTAAGCCGTCTTACCCAGATTGCACTAATCTTTGTTTTGGCAGGAATCATATCTAGTATAGCACATCGCAATATTAAAACGGTAAATATCAGGCATTTTGTGATGGGTTCGGATATGGAAGGATATTACCAGTATCTGCCCTACTTTTTTTTACATGACTGGGATAATTTTGAGCGACTTCCCTACGCTAAACCCTATGAGGAAGGCAAAACACTAAATATTTATACCTGTGGTGTTGCCATTATGCAGGCTCCCTTCTTCCTTGCAGCTCAGGTTACGGCACTTTTTTTTCAGGTAGATACGCAAAATGGGTATTCAAACATCCACTTTTCCTTTGTATTTATTGCGGCACTATTTTATGCCACACTGGGGTTTGTATTTGTATACAAAACACTGAAGAAGATTTTTCCTGAAATGGAATCACTTGTAACTGCAGCACTTCTTTTTTTTGCCACCAATCTGTATTATTATACTATTTTTAGCCCGGGCATGTCGCATGTGTATTCTTTTGCCCTTATTTCAATGTTTATCTATTATGTGCCGGATTTTTATAAAAACCCGGGATTCGCCTCAACCCTCAGAATGATTCTGCCCCTTGCCATGGCAACCCTAATCAGGCCAACCAATCTTATTGCAGGGTTGTATTTTGTTTTCTATGGTATAAGTGGATGGAAGGATAGTAAAGAGCGTATTAAACTTCTGGCTACCCAATGGAAATATATACTTATGATGCTAATGGTGGGGGTATTTGTATTTGTTCCACAAATGGCATATTGGTATAAAGTTACCGGAACCCTGTTTGTGTATTCTTACCAAAGTGAAGGTTTTCCCCACATTTTAAGCCCCCACATCACCACTGTACTTTTTGGGGCTCGCAACGGCTGGTATATTTACACACCTTTAATGTTTATGGCTTCCCTGTCACTGATTTACCTGGCATTGAAAAGACAGTTGAATGGAGTTGTTATATTGTTAATTATGGCCATTATAGTTTATCTAAACGGAAGCTGGTGGGTGCCCACATTTAGCGCAGCGGTTGGTTACCGGGCATTGATCGAGTTTCTGCCCTTTATGGCTATTCCTCTGGCCTTTTTCATCCATAAAGTATATTATAGCCATCATAAACTTTTGAAAGGTTCAGCCACAATATTGTTAATTTTCTTTGTGGTCTTTAATATACTCTTTAGTTATAAATACAGCACCTGGTTATGGTGGGATTCACCTTGGGACTGGAATAATATGCTACACATTTTTACTTTTCCTGAGAGTGCTTCATTTTTGTTGCTTTATGGTATATAAAACCGGTTGTTTTTCATAAACCATCCATTCTCCTTTCTGTAAATATTTGTGTGGGCAGGCCTTACCAAGACATGATTGACTGTGTAATCAGATTTTCTTAAATCGTTGTTTGTTATGCGCCAGCGAATCATATCACCAGAATTCTTAAATGAGAAGTTCATTTCGATCAATACCCAGTCGCCATCAAATACCTTTGCAATTCGAAATAGCTGAGACCTCCATTCATCATGTCCATGATTTAAAGAGTCTCTTAGTTGCAACTCCAGGTGTGAGCGCATGAAAAGATCTTTGTGCAGGCCATTTACCCAAAATGATATGATATAATCTTCATCAATTTTCATTTCAGGGATATCTTTGTGATAAATCCAGTTTCCTTTTCTAAGTTTGCCGGTAAAACTTCCTGGCAGTAAATAATAATTATCGCCCGGGTTTTCAGAAAAGTTCTCAATTTGGAAATTCATGACTGTATGGTCGGAAAGGTATGATCCATGTTCAAAAAGGTCTTTCTTATTTAATTCTGAAAAAATTGCATAGAAGAGATTATCGTGGACACTTACCAGGCTATCCCATGGGCATTCATAAAGACTGAATTCAGTGGACTGATACAAAGCTATAGAGCTGTCAATCAGTTTTTGTTGTATTTGGGGAATATTGGTGCAATCGTCGCGGGTAATTATCAGGAAACTTTTACCAGGGATCAGCTTATCAAGGATAGCAGGTCTTCGGTAGGGTTCGATAAAAAGTTCAATGTTTTCGTATGATTGTGAGATAGATGTACGACTTAATTTTACCCCCATTGTTGGTAACCCGGTTTTCCATGAAACAATATATGTAGGTTTGGTAATTCCACATTCGGCTTCAATCCAGGTATTTTCTGATCCAATATGAAAATAAGGAATTGGAATTGCAGCCTGATAATCACGGCTATCGATCATATGATACCATTGGTTTTCTTCTGTTTCGTTCTTATGATCAGTGAGTGCAGGTATTCGGTTATCCACAAATTTTGACCAAAATTTAACATTAAGATATGCATCATAGTATAAAAAGGTGGTAGCTGTTATTACCAAAGCATACCATATATATTTATTTAAGCCACGATCTTTTAAATTCCATATATGATAAAAAACGTAAATATTAATTACATAAAAGAATAACCATGAAAATCTTGCAATTCCCCGCATTTGTTTTAAAGGACCAATATAATGCACCAGGCGATCAAGGCCGCCAATAATAAAGGGAAGACCGAAGGAGTATAAAAGTGTGAAAAACGAAGCCCAGAAAAAAATATTGAGAATATTGTTTTCAGCAGGATTTAGAATACGATTTATCTTCAGTTGGAATAAATACTTGAAAAATAATACAACGGCTGTAAAAAACCCCAGGGTTGCAGTCAAACCTACATAGGCAAATCCTTCCCAGTCAATGTGTTTAAAATTTGAAAATTGATAAAGAAACTGCCCATAAGATTTACCTATAGGTAAAAATATACTTTCGGGGTAGGCTCTGTAATATAAAAAGCCCCAGGGGTAAGCTGTTCTGTCAGTAATATGATCCGTTAATAAATTTATGCTGAAAAAAACAGCCAAAGGGATGATAAACTGTAATGCGAGATGAAAGTAGTTTTCCTTTGATTTAATGCTTCCATTGACAAATGCAAATTTCCAGAACCAGTAAAAAACAACAATGGAAGCATGAAATCCAAGCATATAAATATGTGTACCCAATGCCCACAAAATAAAAAGTCCGATGATTATACTGATATAATATCGGTTTCTTTGATCAAATTTAGCTATCAGGTAAAGCATGGCCGGAATGGCAAAAACATAGGATAATGAAAAATGGCCTGGCATACGTGCCAGTTGGGGAGATAGAAAAGTAATTCCTATACTTATAATAACACTGTAAAAAACAGGGAGTTTGAAGTGTACAAAAAGTAAATATAAAAAAACCGCACCTAAAATAAGTGAAATTAACATTGTCAGATTCAGAATCCCTACAATCTTATCACTGATATCTGCAATATCATTGTGAATAAATTTCAGAATAAAACTTATCGATGGTTGATTACCGGTATAGAAAATATGCTCTCCGTGCGGGTAGTTCATTGATTTAGAGTGAAATACCGTGCTGTCGTGTGTTACATAATATACAGTGTTGTAATAATCTTTTAATCCATCTCCACCTGCTGCAAAAAAGGTGGTATTCGGGTTTAAAAGCGGCCCCTGGTAAAAAACAACCAATATGAAAAAGCCTGAGACAATAGTAACTATTAAACCTAACTGCCGTGACTGAACAGATTTAAATATCATTGGTTTTTGATTTTTTGCAGTAAGCTATGAATGAGAGATTGTTAAGATTTCCGTTCTATGAAGTCAGCAAAATACAAGGGTCTTTTTTTTGATTCCAGATGTATTCTGCCAATGTATTCACCAATTATTCCCAGAACAACCAACTGCACAGAACCCATAAGTACTACCATAACCAGTGTAGTTCCAAAACCGCTGAAAGTATAATCAGGGTTATTTAGAAATTCAAAAACAAAATAGATACCCAGCAAAATGGCAAGCAGTGCTGTAAATATGCCAAAATAGCTGGCAATACGAAGGGGTTTAATAGAAAATGAAATGATAGAGTCTAAAGCGAGAGATATCAATTTCCTTACATTGTATTTGGTCTTGCCAGCATATCGTTTTGGTGCTTCAAATTCAATTACCGCATGGTTTTTTATGCCCATCCAATTGATAAGTCCCCTGAACAGTCGCTTTTGCTCGCGCATTCCTTTAAGCACTTCTATATATTTTTTATCAATAAGCCTGAAGTCGGGCATATTGGCAGGTATCTTATCATCAGATAATGTGTTGATTAATGCATAAAAAACCTTATTTATAACTTTGCTTGAAAAGCCCTTATCCTTATTATCCTTTCTTAAAGTAAGAACAAGGTCAATGCCATTACTCCATTTATCAAGCATATCGGGAATAAGGGAAGGAGGATGCTGCAGGTCTGCATCCATAAAAATAATACAATCACCACGTGCATGATCCATCCCTGCAGTCATGGCAATTTCATGTCCAAAGTTTTTTCCAAGATTTACAATCTTTACCCTCTGGTCTTTTTGTAGTAATTCACTTAAAATAGTGAAGGAATTATCAGTACTGCCATCATTAACAAATAAAAATTCAAAACTATATGGCAAGTCAGAAACAGTATCTGCTAAAACTTTATATAGTTCTGACAGGTTTTTATCTTCATTAAATACTGAGATTACAATACTAATTACCTTGGCTTGATGCATGGGTTAATTTTTATATTGAATGGATATTTGATTAAAAATCCTTTTGTATATTATCCCTGCAAATTTAATAAATCAAATCAATGAAAAACACTCTCCAATATACGATGCGATTTTATCTCTTTAAATCCTTCCATGTGGTAACGGTAAAAGTCAATGGTTTTTTGCAGCAGAATTTTACGCATGGCAGCTGGTATGGCCAGTTTGGATGTATCCTGCAGATTGACTCCCGATAACCGGAAAAAATAATTGCTTTCTTCGCGGGTAAGGCAAAGGACCGCATTATCGTATTGCGACTGGTACATACCTTCCTTCAGGTTGAAAAAACATTTGAGATCGGAGTAGTTTTTACCCGGTGAAAACCCAAGGAATTTGCTCAACTGCAACAGAAATACCATGTGAAAAACAGACAGATTATCTTCTTCACTGTCAAGCTTTTGAGCGGCATGAAAGATGAAATCAAAGGCTTCCTTCTGTGGTTCCTGATGTTTGAAAGCATTCATAAGCATTTCGCAAATAAATATGGCGAGGGTTGTTTTTCGTATATCAGTGGCCAGGGTGTGAAAAGGATGGGAGCAACGTGCCTCCTTTATGCGCTGCAACCCTGATTTTTCTTTGTGATACACTACCATATCCAGCAGGGTAAGAGGCTGAAAAAGAATAGCCCTGATCCTTGACTTGCTTTTTCGTGCTCCCTGCACCAGGTATGATTGCAACCCAAGACGGGGAGTGAGTATCCTTGCAATTATACCCGAATCACCGTATTTAAAACTGTGGATTACTATGCCTGGGGTGGAGTGGAGCATTGGGAAGGGTTATTGGGTTATTGGTTATTGAGTTAAATTAGAGATATATTTTTTCCTGTTCCTCCCACACCCCCTGACCCCCTTGAAGGGGGTACTGCCCGCGCACAATAACTGCATAAAGAAATTTAATCTCTTGTATTTTGTTTCTATCGATGTGAATACCAGAGCAGTTTTCAAACTCCCCCTTGCAGGGGGCTGGGGGGTTATTATAAAGTCTCTCACGCATCGCCTGTTTCGTTTATCTTTGCTGAGCCCGGCTACGTCTCGCTTCATATTTCAGACTCCCTGTTTTGAGTTTTGAAAGGGTAATCCCCCTTGCCCCCTTTAAGAAAGGGGGACTAAGCCGGCATTTACCTCGTTCTTCGGTCTCCGGTTCCCGGTTTCCTGTCTTCCATCTATTTCATAAAAAGTATCTTCGTAACAATAGTTTCACTTCCATCGGGGTTTGTTGAAAAAACCAGGTATACTCCCGAACCGGGTCTTCTGCCATTAAGGTCTTTACCATTCCAAACCAGTTGACCACCTTCGGCAAAAGTATCATAAACCAGGTTGCCATTGATATCGGTAATTTTTACCCTGGCATTTGTAACCAATCCTTTTACGGCAATATAACCTGAATATCCCGGTCTGACGGGATTGGGAAATGCGTAAACATCCGTATGCTGTTGTCTTCCTTCGGTGGCAAAACCACGGTAGGAAACCAGTCCCTGGTCAGTAGCAAAAAACACCTCGCCGGTATTGGGGTCGATTGAAATATCGAGAATATTGTTAGAAGGCAACGGACTATTGTTTCTGTTGAAATGCAGAATTGTTTCCCTCGCATCGGGTGATAATAAAAATGCTCCGGAATTTTGTGTACCAAACCATTTTTTATTGGAACCATCCACAAAGATGGTATTGATGATCTCGTTTTCAAATAACCTGCCCGCAAAACCATCCTGTAATACAATAATGGATTGCGCATCGAAATTCTGACTTTGAAATACCTGTTGTGGAGAGTAAAACACCACCACACCGCCATGTGTTCCTACCCAGATATAGCCGTCCTTGTCCTTGGCCAGTGCTGATACAGTGCTATTGGGCAATGAACCGTTACCTTCCTGTGTACCAAGCTTTCTTAGGTTAAAACTTTGATTTCCGTCAAGGGTTTCTTCCTTGAAAGCAATTATTCCACCACCCCGTGGCATTGCCACCCATTTTTGATCAAAGTTGTCAACCACAACATCACCAAGAGTTTCAGTGCCTGCCACAGCTCCTCCATGAGGATATGACATCCAGCTTCCATTGGTTTTGAGTACATGGATAAAATGATCGGCATTAGAATTGCTTACCCAAAGATTTCCCTGGCTGTCCCATGCTGATCCTCCAACTCTGACCATATTTCCAGCTCCTGCAATAGTTTGTAATGTGCTGTTTTGGTCATCATAAAGGTTTATCAAACCCTCTTCAACATCAAACTCAAGCAAACCACCTCTCCATGCCGAAGCAAAAATCCGGTTGGGGTTTTGTCTGTGAATAGTAATCTGATGAATATCCCTTACGTGGTCTATTTCGGGGAAACCCCATCGGTTAAATGCACCCCATTTCCCATTGCTGAAATAGAAAATTCCCATATCATTCCATGTATTTTGGGTGCCTCCAATAATTGCCCCGGGTGCCACCCAAAGTGTTCCGCCATTATTACCTAATCCAAATGAGTTGGGGTGGGGAGGGCCTTCCAAAATAATAGACTCAAACCCTACGTCAGGACTTCCCTTTACAAGACCACCTCTTCTGTCGGCTGCCCATACAATCCCCTCAGAATCCAATAAGCCATCATAAGCTCCTACACTTCGGCCGGCATAGGAGTATAGCTCAGCATATAATTGAAGCTGGGAGTCGAATATCAGGAGGCTGTTCAGCGAACTTACAAGGAAATAGCCATTGGATGAGCGTATATTGGTTTTGTTATTGTAAAAATCTTCTGTGGTTGGAGGATCGAAAACCTTCCAACTCTGCGCATCAAAAAGATAAAGAGTATCACTTTGCCCTGCGGTCAGATTTGCCAGTAAATAATCTTCATGCGATTCGACAAGTGAATATTTACCCCATGGAAGTTCTGTTATCTGGTTCCAGTACTGAAAATCGGCAAGGTTTGGTGCATCTTTTGAAGCTTTGAGTAAGCCTGCTTCTGTGGCAGCGTAAAAATAATTGTCCTTGAGGGCAATATCATACACATTGAGCATACTGGCATTGGGCCCGATAAACCAGGTGTCAAGAATTACAAAGTCAATCAAATCCAGAACCACAATGCCGAAGCCACACGAAAGGTATGCCCGGTTGTCTGAAAACAGAATATTATGAATAGTTTTGGATCCCAGGATACTTGCCTGCCTTATATCAGGAATACTGAAGATACGACCGTTTCTCAATACATCAAGGTTGCCGTTTTGATAACCCATTAGTAAAAGGTTTCTCTGATGCGAATAGTTTATAACGGTAATACCAAAGTCCGACAATCCATCCACTTTATCTAGTTTTCGGATACTGTTGAAATTTTTATCGTATTCAAGAAGCCCGTATGGAGTTGCCGCATAAATAAGATTGCCCTGTTCAGCTAAGGAGATTACTGTGCGGTTGGGCAGATGATGTCGCCAGGCACCAATGGCAATATCCTGTGAGAAAGCCGGTGTGAAAAGAAATACGAACAAGATCAGGGAAATAGTAAATCCTTTAATTTGGCCTGGGCCCGGGTAGATATTTTTCATATTTAATTTTAGAACGAAAGCAAAGTGTTAAAACATAATAAAATAACAGACATGGAAGTAAATTATTGTTTCAATTTAAACCATAGAGATTTGCAATTTGTCAAAATTACAAAAAAGCGGGTGTTATTTTAAGGTAGGTATTATAAACTGGAGGGGCAGCTTACTAAAAAGCATTGTTTAGCATGACGCAAAGCTTACAAAGGAAAAAGCAAAGAACACAAAGACGGGAATATTAAGGTCTGTAAATTTTTTATATTTCAGAATTTTCTTTGTGTTCTTTGCAAGTTTTTTTAAGGACAATAAGATATCCGTTTGTTTATACTATAATATCAGAAGAACCACCTGTAGGTAAGATTTACATTACGGCCCGGCATAATAAAATTCCTGTCATCGATACGCGACAGGTGGTCGCGGTAACTGGTATCCAGTGCATTTTCAACCCTGAGAATGATAACGTGTCTTCCATTAAAGTTCAGCCGGTATCCAGCCTGAAAACCAAGTAATGAATATCCGGCAGTGGATTCTTCCTCAGGTGCAACACGGGATTGTTTTGCAACAGCCATAAAGCTTGCTCCCAACCAACCTGTAGTAAAATCATATTCCAGTTGATTGTTAAATCTGAAAGGTGGAATAAAGGGCAGGTTTTCATTGGGTTGATTGTCAATAATCCTTCTTCCACGTACTATATCAATGCCCGTTTGATATACTAACCCTTCAGCGAGGTTAAAGGCTGCAGAAACTTCTCCTCCGTGCAACCTTGCCATACCCTCAACATATTCAAAAACAGGAAATCCTGAGGCATCATCTGTTTGTCCGGTAGGTTGAAAAACTATATAGTTGGAGAAGTCATTCACAAATAAAGCTACTTCGAAATCAAGTACCTCGGTTCTCAATCTGAAAAAAAGGTCTCCGCCATGTCCTATTTCATCTTTCAGATTGGGATTTCCTACTTCATATACACCTGCACCCAGATGGGCTCCATTAGCAAAAAGTTCTTCTACAATTGGATTACGGTGTGAGCGGGCAAACTGACCGCCAATCTCCATTCCTTCCCTGGGCCTTATGTTTAACCCCACAGAACCGGAATAATTAAAAGTAGTGCGATTCAGGTCAACATCAGGAAACAACTCATTACTAAGGGCTCTTGAGTTCTGAAAATCAAGGCGGATACCGGCCTGTAATCTGAGCACATTTGAAAGAGGTATTTCCTGGAAAGTAAATGTAGCCAGCGAAAATCTTTGTTCACCCGGGGTGTATGCCTCATCTCCTCCAACGTTCAAAGCCTGCCCCTGAAAACTGAATCCAACAGCACCACGTGCAAAAATTCCTCTGGGCTTGTGTTGTAAAGTAAGTGTGCTGCTGAAAGCATACTGGTCGTATTCCAGCTCAATATCTTCGTCAATGCTTCCATCTTCCAGGGTTTCAACTTCTACCTCCTGCTGAAAAAAATGCGTAGCATTAAAACGCAATTGTGCTTTATCAAAAAAGCTGCCAATAAAGTCTCTTGCAAATCTTCCCTGGAAGGAATATCTTCTTGCTCTTATCTCAACAGTTTCATCGGGATCATCAATGCCCTCGGGAATTTCGAAAACCTGGTCAAAGAATGAAAGACTCAGGCCGCCGTTCAGATTTCCGTTATCAATGCCCCAGCCCACAGCACCATCAGTATTTCTCATGGATGTTTGGGGTACTTCACCGTCGGGTGAAGTTATATTGCCAGCCTGCCTCATGGCAAATCTGGCAGTAGTAGCCCAGTTATTATCTCCGTAGGTAATTCGCCCGAATCCAGCTCCCATGTTGTTCATGGTAGCACCCTGGCCTGAAACCACGCCGGTTATTCCGGCATCCCACTGGTCAGGTACATCGGTAGTCATCAGGTTGATAACTCCACCCAGCGCACTTGAACCATACAGCAGACTTGCAGGGCCCCTGACAACTTCCAGGCGGCTTGCAACCAATGGGTCCATGGAGATGGCGTGGTCGGCAGATGTTTCAGAGATATCGCCCATCCGTTCACCATTTTCCAGTACCAGTATGCGGTCGCCATCCATCCCCCTGATTACCGGACGGGCTGGAGCTGATCCAAAGCTTCGCATGGCAACACCTGGCTGGCCGTTCAGCATTTCACCAAAAGAGGGCTCACTGCGGCGCTGAAGTTTTTCGCCGGTAAATACATTGTCGGGCTGATAACGAAACCCACTGGCAGTGGGAGAGGAGGTAAGAACAATCTCCTCAAGGATAATTCCTGTTGGCACAAGTTCAATATCAACCTCAATGGTTCGATCTTTAACAGCTTCGAAATCTGCCTCTGAGCGGGCATAGCCCATGCTTGAAGCTACCAGTATATGCCTTCCGGGAGGCAGGTTGGTCAGGATGTAATGACCGGTGGCATCGGTAATAGTACCAATGCGTGTGCCTTTGATTACAAGGTGTACGAATGGCAGATGTTCTCCGGTCTCTGCATCAATTACATGACCAAAAATATTGGCATCTGTTGGAGGACGTTGTTCCTCAGGGCTTACAGCAAAAGAAAATTTGCTGATGAATGCCAGACATATAAGATATATATAAGATAAGATTATTTTTTTCATATATAAATAATTTGTTTTTTAGCGGTCATATGGAATACCCATGCCCTTATTTTATTTTCATTGGTGTTTGTGCGTTTGTAAATGCATGGGTATTTCATTGAACCGTGATTTAAAATTTGATAGTTTTTATTGTTCAAAAGCAATTTTTTATAAATCAGTGAATGTTTATATCATAATCTTACATTACAAACATTACAAGATAATTATCTTCAAAACATAATAATCATGCCTGAATAATAAAATGAAAAAGATAAAACTACTTAGCAGGTAGTATTTTCAAACAACAAGGGGAGGGCCACGTAATCTGTCACCACCAGGATCGACAGATTTGATAACTATGGTTAGAAAATAAAAATGAAAGGGTTTTGCAATCTTGTCGATAATAAGCCCCGCAACCATAATAAAAACAAGGAGGCTTACTATATTACTTATCTGAGCAAGTATTGTATATTCAAAATCAGAATGCTGATGATTCTGATAAGGAGTTCCCTGAATGGGATTATTTTTAAAAGGATGGGCATGCTGAACAACCATGCCGTTATCCAAAACGTGATAATGCCAGAATGCAACCTGATTAAAGAACAGCCACATCACCAGAGGCAATGTAGAAAGTACAAGAATCCTTCTTAGTTTTCTTTTCCTGTTCATAAAGGGTTTATCAGAAGCAGATTAAATTTCGAAACACAAAAGTAAACAAATGATATAATCTGATAGTTCGATACAAAACATTTTATATTTTTTTATAAAGTCCGGGGATTTGGTTGAATGGTAAAACATTCCCGGATATAAAAAACCCTTCCGGTAATTTTACGGAAGGGCTGGGGTCATAATTCAGGCCACTAAATTATGAGAAAAGGTATAATGAGAATATCATCCACACTTGCTGTCGCCACAATTTTTGCATGTAAGGCAACCTTCCTGGTAAATTACCGATTCCTGCTTACAATTCTTACAAATTCGACCGTTAGCTTTGGTGCCGTCAGGGATAAATTTTTTCAATGCCCGGGCAATACCATTTTTCCAGGTATGAAGGTTATCACCACTCAAATTCATATTCTCAATCAGGGGAACCATAGAAGTGAGGGGCATCCCATGACGCAAAATCCCTGAAATAAGCTTGGCATAATTCCAGTATTCCTTGTTGAAAGAACGAGAAAGGCCTTCAATGGTAACTTTGTAACCGTCAAGGTCCTCAAACTGGAAATCGTAACGTTTTTCTCCGGAAACCAGTTTGTTTTTTATAACCCGGCCTTTTTCCACGTAAGGAGGCAGGTAAAATCCTTCTGCTTTACCTGTAAATATTTCATAGGGCCTGTCATTGAGTATACCAACAACGGCTACCCACTTTTCAGAATTGTTATTAAAGCGCACAACTTCTGCATCCAGTATTTTAGGACGCTTTGGGGCTTTGGTTTCTTTAAATTCATTTTTATCCTTGTTCTTGGAGTCATTTACAAGAACACCTGAGCGTGAACCGTCGCGGTATACCGTTACTCCCTTACATCCGCTTTCCCATGCTGTCTGGTAAATGGTTCCTACCAGCTCTTCAGTGATATCATTGGGGATGTTGACAGTTACACTAATGGAATGATCAACCCATTTTTGAACGGCACCCTGCATAGTTACCTTGGCAACCCAGTCCACATCATTGGCTGTAGCTTTATAGTAGGGAGATTTGGCTATTATTTGATCCAGTTGTTCCTGCTTCATCATTTTCACCTCTTCCACATCGTAACCGTTGATTTCAAGCCAATCCACAAATTTGTGATGGAAAACATTGTATTCTTCCCAGTGATCACCCACTTCATCAACAAAATCTACTCTGACATTTTTATCGTTAGGATTGACTTTTCTTCTTCTCTTATAAGAAACCATAAATACCGGTTCAATACCTGAGGTGGTTTGTGTCATAAGCGATACACTTCCGGTAGGAGCTATTGTAAGCAAGGCAATATTTCTACGGCCATTTTTCATCATAGTCTCCCTTAGCTCAGGGTCCGCTTCAAAAAGTCGCTGTATGAAAGGGTTGTTTTCCTCACGCTTTGCATCATACACTGTAAATGCTCCCCTTTCACCAGCCATGACAGACGATGAACGATAAGCCTCAATGGCAAGGGTTTTATGTATTTTTACTGAGAAATCTGTGGCTTCAGGGGTGCCGTAGCGATAACCCAATGCAGCAAGCATATCTCCTTCAGCAGTAATTCCAATGCCTGTTCTTCTTCCTTCAATACATTTCTGACGGATTTTATCCCATAGATCAATTTCAACACTTTTTACATTGATTTCTTCCGGGTCTGATTTGATTTTTGCCAGAATGGCATCAATTTTTTCCAGTTCCAGGTCGATAATATCATCCATCATGCGCTGGGCGTAGTGCACGTGTTGATGGAAAAGTTTGAAATCAAAATTTGCTTCAGAGGTAAAAGGATTGTTTACATATCCTAAAAGGTTGATGGCCAGTAGCCGGCAACTGTCATAAGGACAGAGAGGAATTTCACCGCATGGGTTGGTAGATACGGTGGTAAAACCCAGGTCAGCATAACAATCCGGTACAGACTCACGGGTTATGGTATCCCAGAATAAAATTCCAGGTTCTGCTGAACGCCATGCATTATGTACTATCTTATTCCACAAAGCTTTCGAATCAATTTCTTTCACATAAGAGGGGTTATCAGATTCAATGGGATATTGCTGCCTGAAAGGTTTGTTTTCTTTTACAGCCATCATAAAATCATCTGTAATTCTTACCGAAACATTTGCCCCTGTTACTTTACCCTGCTCCAGTTTTGCATCGATAAATCCTTCAGCATCGGGATGTTTAACAGAAACACTTAGCATCAGAGCTCCACGTCTGCCATCTTGCGCAACTTCACGGGTAGAGTTGGAATATCTTTCCATAAACGGAACCAGCCCTGTGGAGGTAAGAGCGCTGTTTTTCACGGGGCTGCCTTTTGGCCTTATGTGAGAAAGATCATGACCAACACCTCCGCGACGTTTCATAAGTTGTACCTGCTCTTCGTCAACTTTCATAATACCCCCGTATGAGTCAGCATTGCGGTTACCAATCACAAAGCAGTTTGATAATGACCCAATCTGGAAAGGATTACCGATACCTGCCATAGGACTACCCTGAGGAACAATGTATTTAAATCTTTCGAGGAGCGAAAATAACTTATCCTCACTCATTGGGTTGGGATATTTTTTTTCAATACGCGCAAGTTCTCTTGCAATTCTGCGGTGCATATCATCGGGAGTCAGCTCATATATGTTCCCCTGAGAATCTTTAAGTGCATATTTATTTACCCAAACACTGGCAGCCAGGTTATCCCCGTTAAAATAAACCGTAGATTTTTCCAGCGCCTCATCATAGGTATATTTTTGGGATTCAGGTTTTTCTTCTTTCCGGACCGTAACCTCATTTTTTACATCATTCTCTTTTTCATCTTCCATCGGAGGCTTTTGCTGGGTTCGCTTACCTAATACATCCTGATACAGGTTCTCTGATGTAGTATTTTGCTTTTCTTTGATAACTGTTTGAGCTGATGTACTATTGTCCATAATTCCGGAGATTTGGGTTAAGTTAATATAGTAAGTAATTGATATTCAGGAAATGCTGTCCAGCCTGCAATGAGGCAAATCGGTTTAGCGAAGATAGAAAACAAAACACGAAACAGATATGAGAGATTATTAACAATCAATGAAAGTTATCAACGCAAGCATCTAACTTGTTGAAAAAAAATAAAATAGCTTAATCGAAAAAATACTGTGTATGACATTTTGTCCAACTGTTGGAAATCAGTAATTTATAAAAATACTTTATTTCAAAGGTCTTATAATTAAGAGATTTAGGAAATTGAGCATGTGGGATTTTTCCTGCCAAAGTCCGGAATGAAAATCTTTTAAGGAAAAAAGAATTAATTTTGTATTGTGTTAAATCGCTGAAAACTAAAAAGTTAAAAATTTAATTTCTGGAAATATGTACTCCGAAAATTCAAAATCTTTCTCTATACTAGCTGTTTTAACCTTCATATTGATTTTTGTATTTATATCTTGTGAAGAAAATAATGGAAATGACGAACCCGGACAGGGCCCGGCAACGATAGAATGGGTTGAAGTGGATTATATTACAGGTAATTCAGCATTGTTTACCGCAGATATCACCGGAGATATTTCATCAATTACAGAAATGGGTTTCTGCTGGAGTCAAAATCCATCGCCTGCAATTTCTGATAATGTAATTACAATAGATGAGCCGATATTTGGTATTTTTTCTGAAAGGGCACAAGGATTGCCGGAGAGCACAATATTTTATCTCAGGGCTTACTACTCAACTGATCTAAATACATGGTACAGCGAACAATTGAGCTTTAAAACAACAGAAACAGTAAGCGATTACCAGGGAAATAATTACAATACTGTTCAGGTTGGTGAGCAAATATGGCTTGCTGAGAATCTTCGCACACTCAATTATAATAACGGCGATTCAATAATCAGCGGTAAGGGGGCAGGCAATTATACCAATATGTCGCAACCCCGGTTTTACTTTTATTATGGTGATGATACTACCAATATGCATGATTATGGATTATTATATACCTGGTATGTAATAACTGATGAACGAGGTATTTGCCCGGCAGGATTTAGAGTGCCGGATATTTCGGATTGGGAAAAAATGGTTTTACACCTGGATATACTTGCCAAACCCATTGATGAACTAGGTGGTGGCAATCATGAGTTAAGCCCGGTTGCAGGAGGAATGTTGAAAGCTACCGGCAATTTAGATGATGGAACCGGTTTGTGGGAACCTCCAAATGGAGGAGCAAACAATATTACCCAAATGAATGTGTTACCCACAGGGGTACGTGATCCTTCAGGTGCTTTCAGTGGACTTGGATTTAATGCAGCCTTCTGGTCTTTCACAGAAGAAACGAATCAGCAAGCAATCATGTTTTATGCGCACTTTTTTAATGCAGGTTTCTATTCCAATATTTTTGATAAAAGGACCGGTTATGCCGTTCGCTGTATGAAAGAAGCCGACCATTAACAGGCCGGCTTCATTATTTTTTTTCAGTATTCTGGTGGCAAATTGATTATATTATACTTCGCCGTATTCAATTAAGAATGCTTTTATAAATTCATCAAGTTCTCCATCCATCACAGCTTGTACATTTGAAGTTTCAACTCCGGTGCGGAGGTCTTTAACCATTTTATAGGGATGCATGACATAAGAGCGGATTTGAGAGCCCCATTCAATTTTCTTTTTTGAGTCTTCCAAAGCCTGCAGTTTTTCCTGTTTTTTGCGTAATTCCATTTCATAGAGCTGCGATTTAAGCATCATCAGGGCCTTCTCCCTGTTTTGCCCCTGTGATCGGGTTTCCTGGCATTCAATAACTATACCTGTGGGCGCATGCCTGAGGCGCACCGCAGTTTCAACCTTGTTTACATTTTGACCACCAGGTCCGCTTGAGCGAAAAGTATCCCAACTGATATCTGCAGGGTTGATTTCTATTTCAATATTTTCATCGATTATAGGGTAGGCATATACAGATGCAAATGAGGTGTGCCTTTTATTGGCAGCGTCAAAAGGAGACAATCTTACCAGCCTGTGTACACCATTTTCTCCTTTCAGATAGCCATAGGCATAATCTCCTTCAAATTCCAGCGAAGCGGATTTTATACCGGCACCATCACCTTCCTGGTAATCCAGTACCTTCACTTTGAAATTTTGCTTTTCACCATACCGTATATACATCCGCATAAGCATTTCTGCCCAGTCCTGGCTCTCAGTTCCTCCGGCACCGGAGTTTATATTCACTATGGCGGAAAGGCGGTCTTCTTCTTTTCCAAGCATTTTTTTAAACTCAAGGTCTTCAAGGTTTTTCAGTACAGTATCGTACTGCTCCATTACTTCTTTTTCTGAAGCTTCATCTGCTTCAAAAAACTCATATAGAACCTTTAGATCTTCAATGCTGGTTAAGGATTTTTGAAAACTATCCGTCCATTTTTTATTGTCGCGAATATCTTTCAGAATTTTTTCAGCTTCTTTGGGGTTGCTCCAGAAATCAGGGTCCTGAGTTTTTTCCTCCTGCTGTTTTATATGGTTTAGCTTCTGGTCCAGGTCAAAGTGACCTCCTCAAGGCTTCGAGCCTTTTATCCAATGCTTTGATGTCGTCTTTGTAAATCATTTTTTTTGTATTAAGTATTTATATTATTGCACAATCTTATCCAGTATATTAAAGACCAGATCAGCTTCATATCCTTTGTTCACAAGAAATGCGGCTGTTTTTTGTTTCTTTGAATAAGAATCCACAGTTTTTAATTCCTTCCATTTTTTAAGAGCCAGATTTTTAAGGGTTTCTGCATAATCCTTCTGGTTTATTTCCTCAATAGCAGTTGTTATAAAAGCATCCTCAATTTTGCGTGACCTGAGTTCTGCAATAATACGCTGTTTTCCCCATTTGTTATTTACGAATTTACCTCTTGCAAATGAGGAGGCAAAGCGGGCATCATTTAAAAAATTTTCATCCTTAAGCCATTTCAAAGTTTTTGCCATTTCTGTTTTAGAAGCTCCAAGTTCGGCTAATTTTCTTTCTGCTTCAAAAGTACATCTGTCCTGCCATGCGCAGTATTTTGCCAGCTTTTTCCTCAGATTATCAATAGACAGTGTCATAAATTACAAGATAATAAAAGACCTGCATCTTTACAGTAAACTTTTGGGTTTAACAAAAATGCAGGCGTCTTGTTTTTTTGTGTCAAAGCTTGATTTCGTCGTCCAGCTTATTAAAAAATCTGTATTCCAGAAAATGATAGGAAGCGGAGGGTTCCAGCCTGAAGAAAGCTTTGTATTTAAGTGTCCATTGCTTTTTTACCGACCAGAATCCCTTGGTAAGAAAAGCATAAATGTAAGGATGCACCCGGAGCGTCAGGTTTTTTTCATTTTGCTCCTGGATGAGATATCTGAGATTATTCTCAATTTCATCAATGAGTATAATACTGGGTTTTATTTCTCCGCTTCCCCCGCATGCCGGACATTTTTCCAATATTTCCACATTGGTTTCGGTACGAACTCTTTGCCGGGTAATTTGAACCAGTCCGAATTTACTTGGGGGTAAAATGTTATGCTTTGCCCTGTCTTTTTTCATCTCTTCTTTCATCTTTTCGAAGAGTTTACGACGGTTGGAAGGTTCTACCATATCAATAAAATCCACCACAATGATTCCACCCATATCGCGAAGTCTCAGTTGGCGGGCAATTTCGGCGGCAGCTTCAAGGTTTACCCCAAGTGCGTTGGACTCCTGACTGTTATCGGCATTTATGCGGTGTCCGCTGTTTACGTCAATTACATGGAGGGCTTCAGTGTGCTCTATTATCAGGTATGTACCACCTTTGATGGAGACTATTTTACCAAATGAACCCTTGATTTGCTTATCAACCCCAAGGTGTTCAAAAATCGGAACCTTGCTTTTGTAAAGCTTAAGTATATCAATTTTTTTGGGAGCAATGGTTTTGATGTAATGGCGGAGTTCTTCATAAATCACCGGATCATTAACAATTATACTGTTAAATTCCTCGGTAAGCAGATCGCGTAAAATTGCAGATGTTCGGTTAATTTCCCCAAGTATGATTTTCGGAGGCTTGGCATGTTGCAGTTTATCAACAATATTATACCATTTATCAACCAGAGTGCGCAGGTCTGTATCCAGATCAGCCACCATTTTACCTTCGGCAACAGTACGAATGATTACACCAAAATTTTTAGGTTTTATGCTTTGCACCAATCTTTTCAACCGGGTTTTCTCATCATTGCTTTTTATTTTCTGTGATACGGAAACCCTTTCGGAAAAGGGTACAAGAACGAGATAACGACCGGCAAGTGATATTTCGCTGGTAATACGGGGTCCTTTTGTAGAAATAGGTTCCTTGGCAATTTGTACCAATACGGGTTGATTGCCGGAAAGTACATTTGTAATTTTTCCGGTTTTTTCAATATCCTTCTCAGGGATAAAGGTATCCATTGAAAGGATTTTGGAGTTTTTTCCGGAAATGGACAGCTTAGTATATTTATTGAGAGAATTAACCTGGGCTCCCAGGTCAAGGTAGTGTAAAAATGCATCCTTTTCGTATCCTACGTCAACGAATGCAGCATTTAAACCGGAAATGATCTTTTTGACCTTCCCCAGATAAATGTCTCCCACTGAGTAATTGTTGTTTTTTTTGTCTTTATGGAGTTCAACAAGTTGTTTATCTTCCATCAAGGCAATGACAATCTCAGAGTTGTTCGAATCAATAATTAACTCTTTATTCACAATATAAATATCTTTAGTAAGTACTTCTTTATCATCTTTTTTAATCGGCAACGTATCAGGTATTACCTATGCTTTATCAAAATGAAGTCTAATGATGCAAAATAACTTGTATATCAACTCAGCAGTAATATACAGTAACATCATTGGGTTTTGTAAAAGTCAAATCAAACCCTGATAATAAGATGAATAATAGGAAGGATACAGGTTCAGAAAGTCAGATGGGATTAAATAAAATTACATAATACCGGCAGAGCATTATGTAATTTTATTTATTACCCTTAAAAACGAAACGTTTTCAAAAGCGTATTATTTCTTTTTATGTCTGTTTTTACGCAGTCGCTTTTTACGCTTGTGCGTGGCCATTTTATGTCTTTTTCTTTTTTTTCCGCTCGGCATAATTCTATAGTTTATTAAATGATTCGCAATTTATTAACAAGCCGATTTTAATTCACCTTAACAGACTCTTTAACCTCGCTAACAAATTCTTTTGCAGGTTTAAAAGAGGGAATGCAATGAGCAGGAATAATGATAGTTGTATTTTTTGAGATATTTCTTCCTGTTTTCTCAGCTCTTTCTTTGATAATAAAGCTTCCAAATCCTCTTAAATAAACGTTTTCTCCTTTCACCAATGAGTTTTTTACGGTACTCATAAAGGCTTCAACAGTTGCCTGAACAGCGACTTTTTCAATTCCGGTTTTGTTGGCAATTTCGTTTACAATTTCTGCTTTAGTCATGATAATTTTTGTTTAAGTTATTTTATAATGTTAACGCTCAATTCTCTAAAATCGGGTTGCAAAGATAATTCTTTTCTCGAAAGAAAACAATTTATGTAATTTTATGCCAACGATTTATGAAAATTTTTTTTAAAACTTCTTTCCGAAAAAATGAATTTTACCACCCGCCTTCTTCATTGGTATCATAAAAACCACAGAGATTTGCCCTGGAGAGATACAAAAGATCCTTATAAAATCTGGCTTTCAGAAATTATTCTTCAACAAACCCGCATTGCACAAGGGATACAGTATTATTACAGGTTTATTGAAAAATTCCCCAATGTTAAATCACTTGCAGCAACCACAGAGGATGAAGTGCTTTCATTGTGGCAGGGCCTCGGCTATTATTCACGTGCCAGAAATTTACACGAAACGGCAAAAAATATTGTTGATAAATATGAAGGCAGGTTTCCGGAAAGCTATAATGAACTGCTTGCCTTAAAAGGGGTAGGTCCGTATACTGCAGCGGCCATTGCTTCTATTGCATTCGGAAAAAATTTTGCCACCGTGGATGGGAATGTATCGAGAGTAATAGCAAGATATTTTTACATTCATGAACCCATTGATGAAAATAATACGCAGAAACAAATTAAGGAAATTGCAGCAGGTCTCATTGACCATGAAAATCCGGGAATGTTTAACCAGGCAATGATGGATTTGGGTGCCACTGTTTGTAAACCCGGCAAGCCCTTATGCAATATTTGTCCGCTAAATGAAGACTGTGGGGCAAGAATAAAAGGGGTGGAAAATGAACTGCCCTTAAAAAAAAACAAAGTAAAGATTAAGGAGCGTTTTTTCCATTTTTTATTCATTTTCAGGGAGAGCAATAACGAAAAGGAGTTTTTTATTGAAAAAAGGCAAGGTAATGATATATGGAAAAACCTCTACCAATTGCCTCTGATAGAAACTTCCGATGCTTTTTTATCTGAAGAGGAATTTAAAAAACACCCTTTGATATTATCGTTACAGGCAATTGGTTTTGATGCCTCAGCATGGGGCAAAAGTTTTCGAATTGAACATTTGCTGACACATCAGCGCATTTATGCATTTTTTCATGTAATTCCTCTGCCTGCAGATTATAATCATACCTTTGATAAAACATTTCTTTGGGTGGATTTTCAAACGTTTTCTGAAATGGGAAAACCTGTTCTGATAAATAAATTTTTCCGAAAATATTTATCCGTTTAAAAGTGGGAGGTAAGGGATGATTTGATAAATTTTTATCTATAAAAGTGCATAATGTAAACGAAATTATTTGCAATTAAAATTTTTTTATATTATATTTAATATAACCTTAAAAGATCATTGTACAATCAAAATTTATTCATTATGGCAGGAGTAAACAAAGTAATCCTGATTGGAAATCTGGGCAGGGACCCGGAAGTCAGAAGTCTTGAAAGTGGCGCAAAAGTAGCCAATTTCCCCATCGCAACAACCGAGTATTATAAGGGTAAAGATGGTGCAAGAGTGGAACAGACCGAATGGCATAATATTGTTCTTTGGAACAATCTGGCCGATTTGGCAGAAAAGTATCTGAAAAAGGGCAATTCAGTTTATATTGAAGGCCGCATCAGAACCCGCTCATATGATGACAAAGATGGTGTTAAGAAATACATTACCGAGATCTTTGGAAATCAAATGACTTTCCTTGGAGGCCCGAGAGGTGACGGTGGTGGCGCTGCTGAGGGCAGCCAGTCAGTACCGGATGCACCAGATGTTGCAGAAGATCCCGGCGATGGAGATCTCCCATTCTAAAGTCCGGATTTCTTTTGATTATGAAAAAGCCTGGTTTACTAAGGTATTCCGGGCTTTTTTGTTTTAATTAATCATATTCTTAACTGTAATCTGTAATTTTCCGGTTTGGCAGATTAGCTTTTTATTTCATACAGGAAGAAATAAGCTTTTTATTTCATCAGTAATTCTGGCGGGTCGTTGTATATCTGACTGAATCATACACCATTTGGTTTTGGATTCTACCAGGAGCTGCAAGTCGCTTGCCCTGAATATTTGAACCTGCCTTTCTGAAACAACTCCTTTGGCATTCAGCACCTTTGTTTTTATGAGTAATTCATCATTGAGCTTACCAGGTTGTTTGTAATCAATTTCATGCCTTACAATTACCCACACGTATTTGTTTTTAATGTGCTCCGGTGCAACCTTGTTCCAGTGCATAACTGCGGCATCCTGAATCCATTGCACATAAACCACATTATTAACGTGGTTTAATTCATCAATAACTTCAGGTGTAACTTGCTGATTGTATGAAAAGGTATATAAATCCATAAAACTTCCTATGTTAACAAGGCATAAACTACTCCTATCACTCCCACAATAGCAAGGAAGAAAACAATTTTCTTTGGCATAACGCCATTGTTCTCTGCTGTTTTACCAAAAATACCAAATACGAGGGGGTGGACAAGGAATGGCATTGCAAAAACAAATGCAATTAAGCCTGCAGCTTTTTCTCCGAACATACCCCCCTGAATTGCGGCGAATAAGCCAAAGTGAGAGATGGCAGAGGCATTGGCCATTACGGAATCATTTAATCCCATGCCCCCCAGGTTTAATATCAGTAAGCCTCCAAATACAGCAACCAACTGCCATCCCAGGGAAAATATCATTAATCCGCGTATCTCCTTAGCATCTTTGTTATTGGCTTTTCTCAGTGTTACAAGTGCCCACCAGGTTAAAGCTATTCCGGCTCCAACTATCATAAGTGTATGGGGTATAAGTAATTTTCCGGTAGTTGCGCTTGCAGCGAGAATACTAAATACAAAAATGTGTCCGATAAATGGTACATTAATCATAATAGGTGCTCTTACCTGTGCTTCAGGACCCAGGTCACCTGCTGTGCAGGCACCTGTAAGACCTGAGTGTGAAAGAGCACCTGCCATGCCAGGTGCAAGATTGCGTATATTATTGGAATTTCCAAGCCATATCAATATACTTAAACCTCCAAACATCCAAAGCAACTGACCAAAGAAGCCAAAAGACAGAACTGCAGTCATTCCGGTTAAAGTAAATGCATCAGCTATTCTTGAGCCACCAACCATAAAGTTTGCAGCCAGAACAACCGGTATCCCTGCAAAAAGAAGGGAGCGTATGGTAGGGCCAAATTTCCAGCGGGAAAATAACATACCCATAGTAACTGAAAGTATCATTGCAAAGAATATCTCAGGTAAGGCTATGGTTGGTCTTATCCACCTTGCAATATGCCACGAAAGAACCAAAATGCCCAGAATCATTGCGGTTTCAATTATACCTTTGCGTATATAAACCGGTTTGTTTGTGATTCTGGCCCGATAGTCAATCAGAATGATTGAACCTACCAATCCCAGATATCCCAACAAAGGATAAAAATTGTCAAGAGGTTCATTGTTACTGTAACCAACTATCAATCTTTTGATTGCTTCAATGCCTATAAGGACAAAAAATGAGCGAATCAAAAACATAAACTGAGTGAACTTGGTTCCCAGAAACATCTCTTCATCAGATGGTACGACGATGTCCTTCTTATCTATTTCCTGATTGGTAATGATTTTTTTAATCTCCTGACCTCCCACAAAGAAAGAGGCAATAAGGGCTGTAATGGTTACTTTACTGGTGAAATCAACAAGCGGGAATTCTTTTAGCCCCGGCGTGCCCATTCCGGTACTTACCAGCACATAACCCATGATAAGACCGAAGACTACAATAATGAGTATGGGAGAATATCGTGTTCCGGCCACAAATGTACGTGATACCAATACCATGGATATTACCAGAAGAAAGGTAAGCCCCAGTTGAATAAGTATCAGTGCATTAGCTAATTCGTCAGCAAAGTAGTCCATTTTATGAGATTTGATTAATGATTTCCTTATTAAGAATTTGGTCTTTTAGAGTTAAGATTTACGAAGATTTATAAAATTTTAAGCATGCTTGTAATTAAGGCGCAAAAATAATTTTTTTTAAGTTTTAAACCACGAATTTTGAAAATATCCTGATGAAAAGTAACTCTGCATCCCGGTTAATCGTCTTAAGTTAAATTCATTTCTGATATCAGAACAATCCTTTGATGAAAATATATGTTCGTTAGCGAACAAAGTTTGTGCGACATCGAACATCTTGAAAATTATAATTATCTGGAATGTATTTGTAAATAATTCAATATCAAAAATTTATTGAGTTTGGTTCAGTATTGGGTTTAATATGAAAAAAACAATTTACTTATGATTACATTGCAAAACATCCACAAATCATATCAAATGGGACTTAACCCCCTGCATGTTCTAAAGGGCATAGACCTGCAAATAGAAAAAGGAGAGTTGGTATCCATTATGGGGAGTTCAGGTTCCGGAAAATCAACTCTGTTGAATATTATTGGAATTTTAGATAATCACGATGAGGGTGAATATAAGCTTGACGGTAAGATCATTGCAAATCTCTCTGAAACCAAAGCTGCACTTCTGCGAAATGAATATATCGGCTTTGTTTTTCAATCCTTTAACCTGATTTCATTCAAGAATGCAATGGAAAATGTTGCACTACCCTTATATTATAAAAAAATCAGCCGTAAAAAGCGCAATAAGATAGCAATGGATTACCTTGATAAAGTAGGATTGCTTGATTGGGCTGAACATATGCCCAATGAACTATCAGGAGGCCAGAAACAAAGAGTAGCCATTGCACGCTCACTAATTGCCCGGCCAAAGGTTATACTTGCTGATGAGCCAACAGGTGCACTGGATTCTTCAACTTCTTATGAGGTAATGGAAATCCTTAGAAATATTAACCAGGAAGGAATAACCGTGATTATTGTAACCCATGAAGATGATATTTCACGCATGACAAAAAGGGTAATCAAATTAAAAGACGGAATCATTGAAGCTGATTATGTTCCCAAACCTCTGCAAAATAGTTCACTGAATGGATCAGGGAGTCGTCTTGCAGATAAAGAGAATGTTACACTGAATATTCAAACTTAAAATCATGTTTGATATTGATAAATGGCAGGAAATCCTGTCAACCATAAAAAAGAATAAACTCAGGACATTTTTGACCGGTTTCAGTGTTGCATGGGGCATTTTTATGCTTATCATTCTGCTGGGCTCCGGGAAAGGGTTGGAAAATGGATTTGAGAACGAATTCAGAGGTGCAGCAAAAAACTCTCTCTGGATCTGGACCGGACGTACCAGTGTTGCTCATAACGGTATGAATCCCGGCAGAGCTATTCGTTTTACCAATGATGACTATGAAAACCTGAAAAACAATATTGACCAAAGGGAGTACATCTCCGGAAGATTTAACATTTGGTGGGGTAACCAGGTAACATACAACAATGAAACCCATTCATTTGGTATTCGCAATGTACATCCCGATTATGAGTATATTGAGGCACTCACCATTACAGAAGGGCGCTACATCAATCATCTGGATATTACTCACCACAGAAAAGTAGCTGTAATCAGCACTTTGGTAAGAGATATCCTGTTTAAGGATGAATCGTCTGAGGCGATTGGAAAGTACATTCTTGTAAATAACATCCCCTTTAAGGTAGTTGGTTTTTTTGAAGATGAAAGCCGCAATGAAAACAACATGCGATTGATATACATACCCATATCTACTGCGCAAATGGTTTTTAGTGGAGGTAACCGTTTGCATGAAATTTCCATGACGATACATGCAAATAACCTTGAAGAAGCGCAACGTGCTGAGGAAAACATAAGAAATCGACTTGCTGCGGTGCATAATTTTGACCCTGATGATCGCCGTGCCCTTGGAACATGGAACAGCTTTGAAAATTATATGCAAATGCAAAGTCTGTTCAAAGGTATTCGCTTATTTATCTGGATCATTGGTATAGGTACAATCATAGCCGGAATTGTTGGAGTAAGCAATATCATGGTGATAGTTGTAAAGGAACGCACCCGTGAAATTGGTGTAAGGAAAGCATTGGGTGCAACACCACTTTCGGTAGTATCGCTGGTTCTTTTTGAATCCGTATTGATCACAACGTTTGCCGGTTATATCGGGTTGGTGCTGGGAGTAGGATTGCTCGAATTGCTTTCAGGGATTGATGCTCCATTCTTTTCTAATCCATCAGCAGATTTCGGTCTGGCTGTAAGTGCCACTTTGTTGTTGATTTTTGCCGGTGCTGTTGCCGGATTTGTTCCGGCTCAGCGTGCTGCCAAAATAAAACCCATTGAGGCACTCAGGGATGAGTAGAAAATGCTGATAATGAATTTAAAAAACTGTAAACAAAAAAATATGTTTGATCTCGATAAATGGCAGGAAATATTTGCAGCGCTTAAAAAGAATAAAATGCGCACTTTCCTTACAGCATTTGGCGTATTCTGGGGTATTTTTATGCTAGTCATCATGCTGGGTTCAGGAAGAGGTCTTCAGAATGCAGTATTTGACGGAATGAAAGATTTTGCCACAAACAGTTTGTTTGTCTGGACTCAACCTACAAGTGAACCGTATGACGGTTTTCCGAGGGGCAGAAGATTCTACTTTCGTAATGATGATATTGAGGCTTTAAGAAACAACATTCCTGAAATTGATATAATTGCGCCTCGTCTGCAGGCCGGTGGAGGCACATCTTCTACCGATAATGTTATCAGGGGTATCAAAACAGGTTCATTTACCGTGAATGGCGATTATCCGGAATGGAACCTTATTGATCCTGTTAAAATGCTTGATGGGCGGTTTTTAAATCATTTAGACTTGTTGCATAGGAGAAAAGTAGCCGTTATCGGAGATATGGTGAAAAATATTCTATTTGGTAAAGATGAAGATCCGCTTGGTGAATATATAAGGATTAACGGAGTTTACTTCCAGGTAGTGGGTGTGTTCAGTCCGCTTAACAGCAATATAGGTTTCGGTGGTGACAAAGCGCAAAGCATTTTTATTCCGTTTACAACCCTGCAACAAACCTATAATTATGGAAATATTGTAGGATGGTTTGCTATTACTGCCCGCGAAGATATTCCGGTTGGGATTGTTGATGACAAAGTGCGTGAATTGCTAAAGAGGAGACACAGAGTGGCACCCCATGACAACCATGCCATTGCCGGAGTTAATCTTGAAGAACAATTCATACGGGTAAAAGGTCTTTTCCTGGGAATAGATATTTTGGTTTGGATTGTAGGTATAGGTACTTTGCTTGCCGGTGTTATCGGAATAAGCAATATTATGTTGATAGTTGTAAAAGAACGTACAAAAGAAATAGGAATTCAGAGAGCTTTGGGAGCTACACCCCGCAAAATAATAAGCCAGATTATTTCAGAGTCGGTCTTCCTCACTACTATTGCAGGTTATATGGGATTGTCACTGGCCGTATTTTTGCTTGAGCTTATTAATAGGGCACTTCTGGCAAGTGGTGCAGACAACCAGGCATTCAAAAACCCGGAAGTTGATCTGAATATTGCGATTGCCGCACTCATAATACTTATTGTGGCCGGTGCCTTTGCCGGGCTTATGCCTGCCAACAGGGCTATAAGTATCAAACCCATAGATGCTTTAAGAGATGAATAATTAAAAACATATCCTTATTGAGATTAAAACAGAAAATAATAACTAATGAAACTATAAAAACTCATTACAATGAAAAAGTTTATCAGAATTCTCGGAATTATAGTTATCCTGGCAATATTTGCAGGAACTATCGGATTTTTATATTCAAAATCCCAAAGTCGTCCGGAGGTTTATTCAACCACCGAGCCATTTTACACCGATATTATTCGTAAAACAGTTGCCACCGGGTCGGTTGTCCCTCGCAATGAAATTGAAATCAAACCCACTGTATCAGGTATTATCGATCAGATTTATATATCGGAAGGAGATTTGGTAAAAACGGGTCAGGTTATTGCCCGCATACGCATAGTCCCCAATATGGTAAATCTGAATGCTGCCGAAAGTCGTGTAAACCGCGCTAAAATTGCAATGGAGGAAGCCCGTATTAACTTTAATCGTCAGCAGCAATTATTTGACAGAGAGGTAATCGCTGAGTCAGAATTTGTACCTTTCCGTATTGCCCTTAAAAATGCGGAGGAAGAACTTGAATCTGCAGAAAACAATCTGCAATTGGTTCGGGATGGGGTAAGCCGAAGCTCAGGAGAGATCAGCAACACCCTTGTGCGGTCAACTATTGACGGAATGGTGCTATCCGTTCCGGTTGAAACCGGTAATTCGGTCATCGAAGCCAATAATTTTAATGCCGGTACTACAATCGTTACCATTGCTGATATGAGCGAAATGATTTTCAAAGGCAAAGTAGATGAATCGGAAGTGGGTAAGATTTCGGAAGGTATGGAGCTAATATTGAATATCGGTGCCATAGATGCGGTAGATTTTACTGCAGCACTTGAGCACATTTCGCCCAAAGGGGTGGAGGAAAGCGGAGCCATACAATTTGAAATACGTGCCGCCGTTAAATTGGATGACAAACATTTTATCAGGGCCGGTTACAGCGCCACTGCCGACATCGTTCTTGAAAGACGCGACAATGTGCTGGCACTCCAGGAAAGTGTATTAATCTTTGACAACGGCGATATTTATGTGGAAGTGGAAACCGAACCACAGGTTTTTGAAAGACGAAAGGTGAAAACAGGTATTTCCGATGGTATCAATATTGAAATAAAAGAAGGGATTAACGAAAATGATAAAATCAAAAGAAGGGTATAGAAATTCCTGATTTCTTTAAATCTTTTGAGATTTACACCTTTTGCAAACTTTTTGCAAAAGGTGTTTCTTTTTATTACTTTTTTTATACATAAGGAATCAGTATTGTCCGGTAAAAATGAATTGATGAAATAATTTAATTAGAGATTGGCTTCGCCGAGCTTACGGTTCCTCACTCCGTTCGGAATGACAGTTACTTAAACCACGAACGCCTTGTCATTTCGACCGAAGGGAGACCACGAAGTAGCAGCGAAGCTAAATCTCGAAAATTTTACCGGGCACCACTAATTTTTATTTAAAGGTTATTATTAATGAACGTATTAAAAAGGATTAACAGAAAAGATTAATCGCAACCTCCCTGACATATAGCAATATAATAGCCTCGATATAAAAAAGTAATCAGCCCTTGAATTTTCAGCACATCAAAGCTATCAAAAGATTGATGCAATCCTTTGCCTATATATTTTACATAGGCTTCCTTCATCGTCCAGATGCGGGTAAATCGTTCATCCTGGTGATCATTTTCTGAAAAAACATAATTTCTTTCAGTTTCTGTGAAATACTTGTTCATGATTCGCCGGTTGATTTTACGTTTTTTCTCTATATCAATGCCCACCGGCCGGTCAGAAACAGCACAGATAACAGCGCCAGCGGTATGGGAGATGTTGAAATGGATATGAGGAAAATCTTCGAGAAAAGGTTTCCCATATGTACCATAACCGAATTTCAACCTGCGGCCATCCATGGCAAGGTATTCTC
>REDJ01000179.1 GCA_007693555.1 Bacteroidota bacterium | reverse complement strand
TCTGTTTTAAAGCATATTATTGAAAGCCGGTAGCATTTTGCTAACCGGCTTTTTTTTGAAATTGTTTTAGAATTTCTCACAATTACTGATTTACAATTCCCTCATAGACTATACATTAGCAAATATGAAACTCTCATGGTGTGGTAGTTATGCATTCTCAAACAATACATTTTTTAGTTCGGGAGCTATTGGTGTAGCGTTTTTCTTTTGGATTAACATATTTTAAAATACATTTACCTGAAACGTGCAGATTTATTTTTTAAATAAAGTTTTTTCTAATCTCAATAGTTCCCCTGTTTTAAATTATATTACAAATTAACAATTAACTTTTTTACTCAAATTTCATGTTTAACCAAAAAAACAATTCTATGAAAAAGTCAAGATTATTAATTTTCACGCTGCTTTCAATCTTTATCATCTCATTTAATAGCTGTTCGGATGATGATCCTGACGGAAGAGTAAATTTTGTGAATGAAGTTATTGAGCGGACAACAGATGATCTAAGTCCTTTTGATGTTCAGCTTTCAATTAATCCTGCTGCACCCAGGGATTCTGAAATAAATATTACAATAACAGGAGCAGAAGCCGGTACGGTTTTTTCTACCACACCTGCAATTTCTGGCGGTATGGTTACAATACCCGTCACTTCAGGTGCCACAAGTGCTAATTTTACAATAACTCCCATTGAAGAAGGAATTGGGTTTAATGATGTAGTATTAACTTTAGATCTCACCTCGGTTGGTGCCGGACTCGGAAGAGGCCTTACCACCCAGGCACAGGTTAATATCATAAATAAATTGGATACAGGTTTTGAATTGCCTGTTATGGAAGAATTTGCCATGTGTGGGCCTGAGGGAGATGGCAATCTACCTCCGGAAGGCTGGAAGGAAGAAATAGTTCAACAAAATGCAGAAGGCTCAACATTCTGGAGATGTATACCTGAGTTTTTTGGTTTTGTGGGGATAGAGGTTAATCCATTTGTTGCCGGTTCTGAAGACCAGACCCACTCAGAGGTTTGGATGATTTCGCCCCGGATTAACCTGCTGGATGCTTCTGCACCCAAACTAAGTTTTGATGTAGACAGAAGGTTTGAACCAACAGAGGATTTCACTGATGACCATTATGATATTGTAATCTCAACAGACTATAATGGTTTCAACTTTAATGACGCAACATGGGTAAGGTTCCAGGCCGGTTATGATGCCATGACCGCAAATGATCCGGGTGGAGATAATATGGGAAATACGGGAGATCTTGACCTCTCTGAATATGCAGGAGAAGTTATTTCCATTGGATTTATATACAGGTCCGGAGCTCCCGGAAGTTTTGATGCAACTATTCTCAGAATAGGAAATGTATCTGTTTCAGAATAAATCATATCGTTGCATTTAAGTAAGCTGCATTAATTAATTAATTAATTAATTTATTTATTTCTTTTGTTTTACAGACAGCGAAAGGAAATTAAATTACATTAAAGATTTTTATTTACCGGTGGACATCTGCAAAACCTTGAAAACAGGTATGTGATGTCCACCGTTTTTTTAAATTGAGAATTATGAAAAAAACAAGAGTTTTACCTGCAATTGACAAGTATCTGTTTAGATTGAACATCAGGGCAATTGCTAAAACAATAGTTTTAGTGCTTTCTTTCAGTGTGGTTTATCTATCAGCAATCCAGACTGGTTCTGCATTCATGCCGCAAGATACAATAACTGTGTCCGGACAGGTAACGGATACAGATGGTGCCCCAATTCTCCATGGTCAAGTGCTTATATTTGGGATAATTATCCTCAAAATGAGGGATATCCCAGGTAAAAAAGAACAGGTTAACCTGTTATTGGCCTTTTGGCTTGTGGGATATAGGTTGTTAGTCCTTCGATTTTGATGGGTTTTTGTTGTTTAATAGATTTTCGGGCAGCTATACCGATAAGGATTGACATAACCCCATCGCGTGTACCTGCTTCCTGCCCCAGAGGATCAGGCATATCGGGGTCCTTGAAAAGTTTATCCATCATAAGCGGATCGCCACCCCAGTGGCCACCTTCTGCATGATACGCCTTGATAACCTGTTTCTTTTCATCGGTAAACCTGCCATTGGGAAGGAAAATAATATCCACATCGTCTTTATAACTGTATCCTCCCATCCGCAATTCCAGGCGCCCTTTTGTTCCATTAATTGCAAGCCAGTAGCCATCAAAGTCGGAATCACCATTAAGGGAATAATTCAGCATAGCTCCGTTGGCATATTTTATTACGGCAGCATGTTTTTCATAAATATCAATCTGGGGTCTGAATACACAGTTGTCGCGCACATAGCCATCGTAATGCTCATTGTCTGTATAAAGGCCTGTATAAACCTGATTTCTTGTAATGTCCCAGAAATAGGGGCAACGATCTGTATGGGCGCAATTCCGGCAGTTTTTACCACGGAAGGGTGAGTTTATACCATAACGTTCCAATGCCCCGTATGCAAATACTTCCTCGGGATCGGAATCGAGCCACCAGTTAATCATGTCAAAATGGTGTGTTGCTTTGTGCACCCACAGCGTTCCTCCCCGGTTGGTTTCTCCATGCCAGCGCTGGAAATAACGGGTCAAATGGCTGTGGTCGAGATTCCAGTGAAAATCGGCTGAAAGAACGTCACCCACAAGGCCTGACATAAGAATTTCCTTGATTTTGGCACGATAAGGAGGATAGCGGTAATTGAAAGTAACAATGATTTTCTGACCTGTTCTTTTTTCTGCATCGATAATCGCCTGTGCCTTTACTTCGTCAATGGTAAGGGGTTTTTCGACAATGATGTCACAACCCAATTCCATACCTCTTATTATTACTTCATGATGCGACGAGTCTTCTGATGTAACAATCAAAGTTTCGGGCTTTTCGCGCCGGATCATTTCGCCCAGGTCGGTATAAATATTACAGTCTGTACCGATAAAGCTTTTTGCAAATCTGAGTCTGCCGGGATTGATATCGCACAAACCCACCAGTTCAATATAACCAGAATAATCGCGAAGCAGGTCACGGCCAAACATGAAAATAGCTCTCACTCCTGTGCCAACAACAGCTACTTTCTTTCTGTTCTGAGGTGCATAAAATCCGGCTATGCCGGATGCAGGATTAACCAGAACGGTTCCGGCTGTCAGTACACTGGTGTTTCTGATAAATTTTCTTCTGTTCATGGGTAGAAATTTAAAGTGTGTATAATATTAGGATGATGTTTTGTAAAAAATATTCCTCAGATTCTATTTATATTCTGCAAGATATCAATAATTTGAAAAGCAAATCTAAACTTAACGAAAATGGCTTTCCCTGATGATTAGCTTTAATAAATCACTATCAGATTTTTTAAAAGTTAATGATAACTTCTGTACTATTGTATTTACTTTTACGGAATGCTTTTGTAGTAGCTTGCGAACCTTCAACCGAAAATTCTAATTCTTTCCCGTTGATTTCAATACTACTGATATTATCGGCACCATGGATAATAAATACCCATTCCCTGTTCTCTTTCATATTGTTGTAATGTCCCTTTGCAGGCTCAATGGTTAGCGTTGCATTATGGTCATTATGATTCAGGGAAATTTCTGTTTTTAAATAAATTCCTTCAAGATAGTCATTACTTGTTCCGTCATCTTCTATCAATGTAAACTGGCTATCCGAGCCGGGGAATACATGTAATTCCAATACATCATTGTTCCCTCTTTCCACAGAAGTTGCATATTTTCTCTTGGGAATAACAGCTCCTTGTTTGATAAAAAGTGGAATTTTGTCAATGGGAGCATCTACAACATGGGTGGTTAATCCATCAAAATATTCTCCGGTCCAGTAATCAATCCATGTACCCTGTGGAAAGGTTAATTCTCTGGTTCTTGCTCCTTGCCTATATATGGGAGCAACCAGAAATTCTTTTCCGAAATTATATTCATGAATTGTCCCGGGAATCTGTCTGATAATATATTCTCCCTTAAGTCTTGTTTTATGTGCATAAGAATAGATGTAAGGGAATAACTTCATTCGCAAATGAGAGTAATATCTGAATAATGTATCTGCCCTGTGGGAGTAATTATAAGGAAGATTAGATGTTGGGTTTTCGGCCTGGGAGAAAAGCTGGACTATGGGGGTAAAAATACCAAATTGCATCCAGCGAATAAAAAGCTCCTCGTCCTTTTGATGAGTTATACCCATTTGAAATCCCCCCAAATCCATTGTTAAAAACGGGATGATACTTTTACGGTTATCTGGGTCAGCAAATGACTCAATATTCTCTTTTAACGCATGTTTTGGAACCCATGAATAAAATTCTTTGGTAGGTTTATCTATGCTCCAGTCGGCTCTGCTGTCACCGGTCCATTTCGTTGGATAACGTTTAAATTCTTCATCTTCAGTTCCGTGCGAATGAGATAAAATAAAGCCCCTGCCCTGTGTTTCTTTACCAAATTCCTGTGTGGCTTCAAACATGGCTCTGCAGAATTCAACACTTGCATTCCTGTCGAGCTTTATGAAGTCAGCTCCCTCATCAAAGAAGTGTTTGATTTGTTGCTTAAAATATTCCGCTGCTTCCGGGTTGTGAAAATCAACATTCCCTGTGGGAGTCCTTGGTGTTGTTTCATCACCTTCGCGATACATATCGGTAGTTATATTGGCATTGTGCCATGAACCGGTATTTATAAAAACTTCGCTGAAATAACCACGCTCTTTAAAGTCATAAAATGCTTCTTCATTCCCGGTTTTCTGAATACAATTCCATATCCAGAAACCCCCTTTGATATTGTTTTCTTCCATGAAAGCCCACATGGCTTCACGGTCTGGGTATGAAATAGTATCAGCCACAAAATCGATATACTTTTCAGGTCCCATGCCTTTATTTATATAATCCCAGAACCATGAGTCAATCCAATAGGCATCGATGGGGTAATCATGAGATTGAATCTTTTTTATACGCTCTATTGTTTCTTCCTGGTTTGTATATCCGCCATAAAGAATACCAAATGACCAGGCCGGTGGTATTATCAGGTTAGAATCAAGTGTGGACGGTTCAGGATGTATGTAGCTTTTGTAGGGACTTACCTGGTTACAGGAATGTATGGTAATTGCCAGGACAATTATTAAGAAAAAAAATAAACTGCGTTTCATAGCTTTGTTTTTTGAGGTTTCTGTTTTCAACTATTTATTTTAGATACAATCGTTCAATTTTTTACAGTCATCAATTGATGCTGCTATCACCATTTTATCTAAAACAAAGAATATTATTCATTTTTGAACAATTGTAAAAATACCTTAACTTCAATCCAATAAAAAGAAAAACAATACACCTTCAACTCTTAAAACAGACAGATTGCAATTCAAACATCATAATTGCCCCATCACCTTTACTTATACATTTATTAACCAGCAACTTAAAGTGTAATATTTTTGAGAAATTTTTATTTTTCATCTGTTTATAATTTTATTAAGTTGGTCAGATGGAGTTCGCCAACAATACGCTGACTGCTTGTTTTACCATGCCGGGAATTATAATCATGCGCACGTGTGTCAAAATTTTTGTCAAGGCTCGGTTCATTTTATGAATTCTTTAAAATCGCTAATTATTTTTCATTTTTTACTTAAAAAATTCATATTTTCAAAACAGAAAACATTGCCTGAGCAAACATTTTTATATTTTTACTTTTATTTTACAAAATATCAAACTATAACAGGCGATAATTGCCGGTAACTAATAATTTCATGGTCAACCGCTTGATTCATCGGGTAATTTTGTCTGTAAGTTTTATTGCGGCTATTTTTGTTTTTAAAGCAGGTTTTTCAGCCGGGAATCAACCATACAGTATCATGAATTTTAATAAAAGTCAGTATGGTGGAGCCAATAAAAACTGGGCTGTCACATTTGACAATGAAGGATATATATACTTTGGCAACGACATTGGCATTGTGGAATTTGATGGTGTTTCATGGAACCTTTACCAATCAATCAATGGATTTCCAATACGTTGTGTAAAATACTTTGATAACCGTATTTATACAGGAGGTTACAGGGAACTCGGATACTGGGAAAGGGATAGTAAAGGGGATCTCAGCTATCATTCACTTACAAATCAGGTTGAAGAATATTTCCTGAGAAATGAAGAGTTTTGGGATATTTCAGTTTTAGATGGTAAAATTTTCTTCCGCTCTTTTTCGGGCATTTATATTTATACCCCATACCAAGGCTTTGATGTTATACCTGCTGATGGATTTGTCTCCTATTCTTCTGTATTAGATGACATTTTTATAATAGCCATTAGTGATAAAGGGATTTATAAGGTAAAGAGTAATAAATTTATTCCGATTCTTGAATCCGGATTTTTTCAAGGAAAAACTGTTGTACTCTTTAATAAGACAGAAGAAACAGGGGTTTACCTGATTGGGACCGAGTCGCACGGAATGTTCAGATATAATGCTGATTCCGGCTTAGCAGAACCATGGGCAAATAAGCTAACCAATTTTTTTATCCGTAATAAAATTGACAAGGCAATTACAGGGCCTGAAGGAGATATTATGCTGGGAACTATCATGAATGGCATTAAGATTATAGATAAGTCAGGCGGGGTTAAACATCATATCACTGTAAACAAAGGCCTTCAAAGCAATACTGTTCATGCTCTTGCTTATGATGAAAGTGGCAATATCTGGATGACATCAGATAAAGGTATTGACTTTATATCCTTTACCTCCAAACAGGCATACACACGATTTATACACAATGAGATGGGCGCAGTTTATTCGGCTGCTGTTTTTAATGACATTTTATACATGGGAACCAACCAGGGTCTTTTCCGACGACATGTAAATGCCCCGAATAATTTATTCTCACTGGTTCCCGGCACCCAAAGACAGGTTTGGGATCTAAATATCATTGGCAACATGCTTTTTGTGGGACACAATTCAGGCACCTTTTTAATTGATAGCAATCATACAATAAAAAGAATTTCCTCGCAATCAGGTGCTTCTTCAATTGCATTAGTTCCAAACAGAAACGGTCATCTAATCCAAAGCACCTTTAACAACCTGTTGTTGTATAAAAAAGAAAATGGTAAATGGTTCCTTTCTTCTCCTGTAAAGGGCTTTAATGATCTGATAAGCTCAATAGAGTTTGACCATCGGGGTAATCTATGGGCTACACATCCTTACATGGGCATTTACCGCTTAAGACTAAACCAAAAACTCGACTCGGTTACACAAATCTCTTATATTGGCATAGATTCGCATATATGGCAAACCGGGAATGTCCTCAGGGCTTTCAAGGTCGATAACCGGATTGTTCTTAGCAATCAAGAGCAATTATACACTTACGATGATTTGAATGATTCTATTGTTGCTTACGATTTTTTAAATAAAAATGTTGGAAGTTTTGCATCATCCTTTTTAATCGTTTCTGGCCCGTTTCAACATTACTGGTTTATGAATACTGAAGGAATAGCCCTTTTTCGGATATATGAAGAAACTGTCAATAAAATCAAAGAGTTCCCCGTTTCTCTTTTCAGGGAAGACCTTGTACTGAGGCATGAAAATATTGTTCCTCTTGATGAAAGAACAGCAATATTATGCCTTGAGAATGGATATGCCATTTTGGATGCTTCAGTAAAGGATGCAGGAAAACGTATTACAAGGGAGCAACTAATCCTTCGCAGAGTTAATGCCAGCAATAATGCAGGGAGAACAACCCTTCTATCTCCCTTTGAAAGCAAAATAACTGTCCCTTTTGCACGAAACAACCTTTCCCTGGTTTATTCCTTTCCTTTGTATTCAGGTGAAAGAGTCAAATATCAATATAAGGTTCTTGGACTTACCCATGAGTGGTCAGAATTGAAAGAAAGGCCCGGCTTTATTATCAATCGAATCCCATCAGGAGACTATACAATCAGGGTAAGAGCAATCAATGACTGGAGGCAGACATCAGCTATTCATGAATTAAAAGTTACTGTAAACCCACCCTGGTACAGGTCAACAGTGTCTTTTATTGCCTATGCTTTAGCTCTTGCAGCGCTTTTCTTAGTGGGAAGATATTACATAATCAGAAAAACCAGGCTGCATGAACAGCAAAAATGGGAAGAAAAAGAACGTCATTTAATACAACAGCGAAACGAAAAACTGCAACAGGACTTATCTTTTAAAAGCCGGCAACTGGCAGTTCTTGCCTTAGCTATGGCCAAAAAGAACGAATCTTTGCTCGAAATCAAAAGAAGCCTCAGAAGACAGAAAGATCAACTTGGGACACGCTATCCCGATAAGTGTTTTAATGAAGTCATTAAAAAGATTGACGTTAATATTTCGGGCGATGATGAATGGAAGATTTTTGAACATAACTTTAACCAGGCCCATGAAGCATTCCTGCAAAACCTGAAAAATGAATTTCCCGACCTAACTCCCAGCGACCTGCGCTTATGTGCTTTCCTAAGGATCAATCTTGTATCAAAAGAGATAGCCCCTTTGCTGGGCATATCGGTGCGAGGTGTAGAAAACCATCGATATCGTTTAAGAAAGAAATTAAACCTCTCTGCTGATGATGATTTGACAGAATTTATACTCACCTTTAAGAGTCGGGAAAGTTCTGAAAGGAGTTAATTTTTCAGTATTATAAAAACCCGGGCAGAACAGCCTCATCATTCCGGTCTACCAGGCGTATGCCGTTGGTGCTTCGCCACCTGGACCGGGAAATATCTCATCCAGTTTTTTGAGAACCTCTTCATCCAGTTGAATTGCTGCTGCCCGAACCGCACTTTCAAGCTGCTCAATGGTGCGTGGCCCGATAATAGGTGCTGTAACAACCGGATTATGAAGCAACCATGCCAATGCAACTTCTCCCGGTGGATGACCGATTTTTTTACAAAGCGCTTCATATTTCTCAAGCTGGTCGCGTTTTTTTTCTAATTGCTCGGTCAGCCTATCGTATTTACGCCTTACTCCCTTGTTTTTCTCAAGGACTCCCCCTAGCAGTCCACCTGCCAGCGGACTCCAGGGAATCAACCCCAAACCGTAATGCCTGCATGCCGGAATAACTTCAAGCTCAACCATCCGATTATCCAGATTGTAAATACTCTGCTCGCTCACGAGGCCCATCATGCCACGTTTTTCTGCTTCCTGGCATGCAGTTGCAATATCCCAGCCTGCAAAATTACTTGAACCCACATACACAACTTTACCTTGTTTTATCAGTGTATCAAAACTTTGCCATGCTTCACCCCATGGACAATCGCGGTCGATATGGTGCATCTGGTATAAATCAATCCAGTCGGTTTGCAATCGTTTGAGGCTGCCTTCACAATGTTTGCGGATTTTATAGGCGCTCAGACTTTGCCCATCGCTATTGACTTCGGGCAAATTTGCTTTGCGATCCACAGAATTGTAAACTTTTGTTGCCAACACAACAGCATCCCGCCGACCGCCACCCTGCGCCAACCATCGTCCGATAATTTCTTCCGTTAATCCATGCTCAACCGTCCAGCCAT
>REDJ01000047.1 GCA_007693555.1 Bacteroidota bacterium | reverse complement strand
AGCATCAGCTCCTGATCATTTTCACTTTCAGGCCGGCAATAAGGGATTTATGCCCATAAGTGAAGAGTTTCAGAAGCATTCCCGCAGGCTGCTGAAGCAGACAGAAAACTGCACTGCATGGACAATGGATAATTACCTTCGTCATTGTATTGTTCTGAAAGGCAATGATGAAAAAACACTTGTGCATTGGTTTGAAAAGATTTACAATCTGATGCAAAATATCATGCAGCAGGAACCGGAGCCCATGATGAATATTCTGACCAACCGTGAGACAGACCACTGGGAAATTTTTATCTTCCCACGAAAGCTGCACCGCCCCTGGCAATTCTTTTCCGAAGATGAAAACAAGATACTTCTTAGTCCTGCATCTGTTGACATGGGTGGTGTTCTGATAACTCCACGAAAGGAGGATTTTGAAAAACTTTCAGCTTCCGATATCCTTGATATCTTTACACAGGTAACCTGGGGAAAAGAGCTTTTTGAAAAACTGGTAAAAGAGTTTTCTGATGATTGAAATGCCTGAAATATTTTAGTTTAAGAACCAAAAATAAATGCCTATGCAACCCAAAATACAGGTGGGAATTATGTTTGCCCCAAGCATCAGCTTTCAGCTTCACGGCAATTATATCAACCCGGATGATTCTTCAGTTTGGGAAGGAAGTTTCAAGGTAAAAAGGAATGATGATGGCCGGGTTACCCTTGACGGGAAAGATAAAAAAATCAATCTGCCCTTTACCTTAATGCCTGCTGATGAAATCGGAAGCTTTTTTGAGTTGAAAGATGTGACTATCGGTATCAATTTCCACTGGGAGCGGAAGGAAAATCAAAGCTTTACAGGCGGGCTGAAAATCATTGAAGAAAACGGCCATCTCACCGCAATCAATATCCTGCCAATTGAAGACTACCTGAAAAGCGTTATTTCTTCCGAAATGAGTGCCACTTCATCGGAAGAATTGCTGAAAGCACATGCCGTTATTTCCAGGAGCTGGTTGCTGGCCCAGATTGAAAAGGGGAAAACGCTGAAGGAACAGGGCCCGCAACAATCGCTTTTTGAAACGGAAAATGAACGCATCCGCTGGTACGACCGCGAAGACCATGTCAATTTTGATGTGTGTGCCGATGACCACTGTCAGCGATACCAGGGCATCACAAAAGCATCAACGGAAGCCGTAAGCAAAGCCATTGACGAAACTTCAGGACAGCTACTTGAGTACGATGGAAAGATTTGTGATGCAAGATATTCCAAATGCTGCGGAGGTATATCCGAACTTTTTGAAAATGTGTGGGAACCCATCCCCCACCCCTATCTTCAAAAGGTTACTGACAATGACCGCACTCCACCGGGGTATGATGACAACCTGAATACTGAAGAAATCGCCCGAAACTGGATTACCGGTTCTCCCGAAGCATTCTGTAATACCACCGATAAAAAAGTCCTTTCACAGGTTCTGAACGATTACGACCAGGAAACCTTTGATTTTTACCGTTGGAAAACTGAACTCAGTCAGCAGGATGTCCAAAAACTGTTAAAAACCCGCGTAGACATTGATGTTGGGGATGTACTGGATCTGGTTCCCCTGGAAAGAGGCACATCAGGAAGGTTGATTAAATTGAAAATTAAAGGCTCAGAAAAAACTATGACCATTGGAAAAGAGCTTGAGATACGGAAGGCTTTTTCCGACTCACATTTATACAGTTCAGCATTTGTAGTTGAGAAAGAAAATATTACAGAAAGTATTCCGCAAAAATTTATCTTTACAGGCGCAGGATGGGGGCATGGAGTAGGCCTTTGTCAAATTGGCGCTGCTGTTATGGGAGCCAAAGGTTATTCTTACAGGGAAATCCTTTCCCATTATTTTAAAGATGCGGAATTGAAGAAGAGATACTGAGTTTGGTTATTACGGAGACCGGAAAACGAAGAACGGAGAACGGAAACCGGAAAACGAAGAACGGAAAAAGTATTTTTTCAAGGTTGGTGAATAAGGGAAGAGATATTGAGATTGGTCGTTGAGCCTGTCGAAACGACACAAAATGAATTAAATAACGCATTTCAATATGGAAAAAACCAAAAAACAATCCCCCTGGAGCTGGGTGCCAACACTTTACTATGCGCAGGGAATTCCTTATGTGATTGTGATGACCGTTTCGGTGATCATGTACAAGAGAATGGGCGTTTCAAATGCCGATATTGCACTTTATACCAGCTGGCTTTACCTTCCATGGGTAATCAAGCCCTTCTGGAGCCCCATTGTTGACCTTTTCAAAACCAAGCGGTGGTGGATTGTTTCCATGCAATTGATTGTGGGAGCAGGCCTTGCGGGAGTGGCGTTAACGCTGCCCCTTCCAACATTTTTCCAGTATTCGCTGGCCTTTTTATGGTTGCTGGCTTTCAGTTCTGCCACACACGACATTGCTGCCGATGGTTTTTACATGCTCGCCCTGAAAGAGGGACAACAATCCTATTTTGTGGGAATCCGGAGTACTTTTTATCGCCTGGCTATGATCACAGGTCAAGGGTTACTTATTATTGTGGCCGGGTTTTTTGAAGTATTTACCGGGCAGGAGCCGGTCAGATTTACCGTTGAAGCTTCTCCACAGCACACCGAAATATTTCAGGAACCTGTCAGCCCGCAGGTAATCAAAACTGATGAACTTGCCTTTATTATCAGCCACGAACAATTACAACTATCTACCCAACTCATCAGCAAGGAAGAAGCCGATAGTATTACAAACTGGGTAAGAAGCGAAAACCTGGCCAATGGCTTTATAATTCCCGAACCCGACATTGACAAAGGCATATCATGGTGGGCAAGGTCCATATCGCAGCCCATGGGCACCTGGCTGCGCGACAGGCTTGGCCGCACTGAAGAAACGGACCCCATCCTTGAGCAATTCCGCGGGAACATGGGACTGATTGGCATACGATTGTCGCAGGATCCGGGTGAAGGTCGTGAGATCATTCTGAACACCGATTTTCGCAGGGGCGATGCCAGCATCAAACTGGAACAAGGCGAACGACTGGAGTTTACTTCAGAGAACTGGTATAAAACAGCATGGCTACTGATACAGGTTGACCATCGGCTTGATAGGCAAGCTGCCGCATACTTTGAAGGCCGTTCGGGTAATATCCCCCTTGCATGGACCATTACCTTTGCAATTCTGGCCGGGCTGTTTCTTTGCTTTTTCCTGTACCATAAATTTTTCCTTCCGCGCCCTGACAATGACAAAGCCACAATTCAGGAAGATGGAAAGGGAGTATTCTATGAGTTCTTCCAGACCTTTGGTTCCTTCTTCCGCAAAAAGAATATCGGCCCTGCGCTGGGGTTCCTGCTGCTCTTCCGGCTGGGAGAAGCACAGCTGGTAAAAATGGCGTCGCCATTCCTGCTGGATGCCCGTCAAATCGGCGGTCTGGGACTTACCACAGGGGATGTTGGGCTTATTTACGGAACCATCGGTATCCTGGCTCTTACCCTGGGAGGTATTCTGGGAGGTATCATGGCATCGCGTAAGGGTTTGAAATTCTGGATTTTACCCATGACCTTTGCCATCAACCTGCCCAACCTGATGTACGTGTACCTTTCCTTTGCCCAGCCTGAAAGTTTCTGGCTCATCTCAGGGTCGGTGGCAATTGAACAGTTTGGATACGGGTTTGGATTTACTGCCTACATGCTTTATATGATCTATTTCTCGGAAGGCAAACACAAAACGGCTCACTTTGCCGTCTGTACCGGGCTTATGGCCCTGGGTATGATGTTGCCAGGCATGATTTCAGGATGGATACAGGAAATCATCGGTTATCAGAACTTTTTTGTATGGATCATGCTTTGCACAATCCCTGGGTTCATCATCATCCGCTTCCTTAAAATTGATAAGTCCTTTGGGATTAAGGAGAAGAAGGAGTAAACAGATAGAAAAAGATATGGGTCACTGAGCCTGTTGAAGTGACTATGACGTCCAGGTCGTTTCGACTGGCTCAACGACCACAAATTCTGTCACTTCAGAATCTCATACTTCTTCATTTTGCCATCCAGGGCTTTGCGGATGGTGTCAAGCTGGGATGTGTCCTGAAGATTAAAGGTGATGGTTACCAGCACATAGCCCACAGGGACAGTGGTGATAGAGCGCTCATGGGCAATGTCATAAATGTTGGCCCGTATCTTTTCCAGAATACTCACAATAGATTTCAGTTCACCGGCCATATCGGGAATAAGCACGGCAATCCGCGCCCGCAATCCTTCTTCCATCATACCCTTTTCCAGGATTTGCTCCAGAATACCCATATTGATATTACCGCCGCTGATGATGGGTACAACATTTCTGCCTTCAAGGTTGCATTTCCTGTGCATTACAGCAGCTATAGCTACAACACCTGAAGGTTCTGCCAGGATCTTGGCACGCTGCAGAAGCAGGTAGGCTGTGTGGGCAATTTGGGTGTCATCAACGGTAACAATTTCATCCACGTACTTTTTGGTGGCTTCGAAAGTAAGTTTACCGGGTGTTTTCACAGCAATACCGTCGGCAATGGTTTGCATGGATGTGAGGGTTTGCGGACTGTCCTTCTCCATGGAAAGTTTCATAGATGGGGCTCCGGCAGCTTCAACACCTATAATACGGATATCAGGATTCATTTCCTTTAAAGCTATGGCAATGCCGGCAATCATTCCACCACCCCCTATGGGTACAAGCACATCATTAATTTTTTCAAGCTGATGAAAGATTTCCAGACCAATGGTTCCTTGTCCGGCGATGATGTGTGAATCATCAAAAGCATGGATAAAAACTGCCTGTGATTCTTTCTGAAATTCTTTTGCTGCCGCTGCAGCATCATCAAAGTTATCTCCAATTAACACCACTTCAGCACCATAGCTACGGGTAGCAATTACCTTAAGGGGCGGTGTAAATATGGGCATAAACACGGTGGCTTTTACACCCATACTGCGGGCAGCATAGGCCACACCCTGAGCATGATTGCCTGCCGATGCGCATACCACGCCACGTTCCAGGTCTTTTTTATCAATGCAACTGATCTTGTTATATGCTCCACGAACTTTAAATGACCCCGTGGATTGCATATTTTCAAGCTTCATGAAAACATTGGCCCCCGACATGGCGGAAAAACTCTTGGTATGTTCAAGGGGTGTAACTTTTACGATGCCTTTAAGGCGTGATTGTGCCCTGATGATATCAGAGAACTCAGGCAATTTACTCATCTCTTAATAATTTCCGGAAAAAATACTGTGCTTAATTGCCGGCAAAATTACTGAAAAATCAGCACTGCGGGAAATCGTACAACATAAAGTAGTTATGAAAAATTTTTGGATTGAAATCATGTAAATGATTTTATGGAATTATTAAAACTGTTTTTAGCCATTTCTGCCTTTTTTAGTTGCATATTCAAATTTTGGTTATTATATTAGCTAAAAATTATAATTTTCAGCTAATACAACGTCTAAAAATGATAAAAAGAAAACTTGAAGAAGTTATTGAAGCTAATATTCAAACTGGCAAAGCAATAATCTTACTAGGTCCCAGGCAAACTGGCAAGACAACACTTTTATCTCATATAGCATCCCGGAAAGGAGACTTTTTATTATTGGATTGTGATGAAATTCTTATTAGAGAAAGACTTGAAAATGCTAATCTCGAAAATTTAATACAACTAATAGGAGATTATAAATTGGTTTTTATCGATGAGGCGCAACGTGTTACTAACATAGGTTTAAGCCTGAAAATACTTATTGACAGGATAAAAAATGTTCAACTTCTGGTTAGCGGCTCCTCCGCACTTGAACTTGCAAACCAGATCAATGAACCCCTCACGGGCAGAAAGTGGGAGTATTTATTGCTGCCTATTAGCTGGCAGGAAATACATGATCATTTGGGATATCTGAAGTCTCTTCAGCAATTGGATCAACGTCTGGTATATGGCATGTATCCCGATGTTATTAATTCAATAGGAAATGAAGAAGAAGTGCTTAAACAATTAAGCAGTAGCTACCTGTATAAGGATCTTTTAGCTATCAGGTCTATTCGAAAACCTGATCTTCTTCCAAAACTTTTAAAAGCGTTGGCAATTCAATTAGGTAACGAGGTATCTGCCACTGAACTTTCAAATCTTTTAGGAGTGAGTAAAGATACTCTGGTAACTTATATTGATTTGCTTGAAAAAGCGTTTATTGTATTTCGTCTTGAACCATTTAGCAGAAATATAAGAAATGAAATAAGCACAAACCGGAAAATATATTTTTATGATAATGGTATTCGCAATGCACTCATCTCGAATTATAACCCTATTTCGCTAAGACAAGATACCGGAGCTCTGTGGGAAAATTTTTTAATCAGTGAACGCATGAAGTACCTGATAAACAATAGAATATCGGCGAACACATATTTTTGGCGGACTACTCAGCAACAAGAAATAGATTACATTGAAGAACGAGGAGGTAAAATTTTTGCTTATGAATTTAAATGGAGTGAGAAATCCAAAATAAGGTTTTCAAAAACCTTTACAAAAGCTTATGCCCCTGAAACACATATTATCAACAAAAAGAATTTTGAAAAATTTCTTATGAGTTGAATTTGGTTTAATCTTATTAATCTAAATCAGAAATAATTGCTCCCCTGGAAAATCATTTATACAAAAAATACTTCTCTGCCAATTTAACAAAGTCATCAACTTCACCATTCCAGATATCAAGCATATCTTCGACCTTGAATCTTTTTTCAAAGGCTTTTCGGACTTTATCGGTGCCGCATACCTGGTCAAACATTCGCAGGCGGGTGGGGGCTTTTTCAAAGAAGTGAAATTCGGGATGCATGGCAAACAATTCCTGCATTACATAAAACTGAATGATGGACAAAGGCGCTTTTTGCAGGTCCATAAGATGTACCTGCACCCCACGCAGGCTCTTCCCCTGCAAATCAGTATAAAAGGGGCGGTAATATATGGGCCGGAAAATAACTCCTGAAATTTCGATTGCATTCAATCTTTCGGCTAAAAGTTCAGCGTCAAGCAGCCATTCCGCACCAAAAAGCTGGAATGGTAACGTGTAGCCTACACCGATATTGATGGTGTAAAGTTCACCCAGAATACCTGAAACCGGATAAAAATAAGCCGAATGGGCATGCGGAATATGGGGCGATGACATAACCCAGGGCAGGCCTGTATCTTCAAAGGACATATGACGCTCCCAGCCTTCCATTTCAATAACAGTTAAATTGACCTGAACTCCATTGGCAAGTAATCCTTCGCCGTTAAGAAATTTTGCCAGCTCACCCACAGTAAATCCATGCACGTAGGTAATGGGAAACTGGCTTACAAAAGAGATAAATTCATCTTCTACAAGAGGTCCTTCAAATTTATTGCCACCCAGCGGGTTGGGGCGGTCAAGTACAACAAAATCAATCCCTGCTTCTGCAGCGGCTTCCATGGCCAGGCCCAGTGTACTGATATAGGTATAGGAACGTGAACCGATATCCTGGATGTCGTAAACGAGCACATCCACACCCTGAAGCATTTCAGGAGTAGGTTTGCGGGTTCTGCCATAAAGGCTGAACATGGGAACCCCGGTACGTGGGTCCAGTTTGTTTTCAATATATTCTCCTGCCGGATAGTCGCCGCGAACCCCATGCTCAGGTCCGTAAAGTGCTACGAGCTCAAGATTTTCGGCTGCAGCCAGTATATCAATGGTTGACCTGAGCCGGCTGTCCACTCCCGTAGGATTGGTAATAAGCCCTACCCGCCTGCCTTCCAGCGGCGCAAAGCTAATGTCGCGTAAAACTTCTATTCCGGTTTTTACCTGTGATGAAGCTAAAAAACCACTGAAAATCAGCATTAAAGAAAGCAATTTTTTTCTGAATATAAGCATAGCAAATACTTTTACGGGTTTCAAAAAGGGGATTGTAAGCTTTTGATGAATATTTTAGGGTTTACATTCCAAAAATAGTAAATTTAAAGGCTGAACAAACCAAAATCTGTCATGCCATACCGTAAAATAAATTTTTTGCTCTCATTTTTTCTGCTTCTTCTTTGGGCAAGCTGTTCCCAATACCATGATAAAAGTCTGAAGTTTGCCTTTTTGACTGACCTGCATGTAGTTCCTGGAGGAGAAAGCTCATGGCAACTGATTGAAATTGTGGAGGAGATCAACGCATCTCAACTGCAATTTGTAATAATTGCCGGAGACATATCCAACCACGGTTCAGATGAAGAGCTCAATCATGTCAACAGCATATTAGGTCAACTTCAGGTTCCATGGTATATTTTGCCGGGTAATCATGAAACCAACTGGTCGGAAAGTGCCGGACGTACTTTTGCAGAAATCTGGGGAGATGATAAATTCCTTTTCCGGAAGGATAATGTATTATTCGCTGGTTTGAATACAGGGCCTTTCATGCGTATGGGTGATGGCCATGTAAAACAGGAAGACATCCGGTGGCTGAGCAGACAACTGAAAGCAAACATAAAACCCGAAACCCGGCTTCTGTTTTTCGCCCATTACCCCTTGGCCGAAGGTCTTGATCAATGGTATAAAATAACAGATATACTCAATGAATATGAACCGGTTGTAGCCTTTTGCGGACATGGCCACCGGCAGCAGTTGCTGAATTTTGATGGAATTCCCGGTATAATGGGGCGGTCAATGGTGCTCAGGGGAGAAAATATCCCGGGATACAATGTAATTGAATTGCGAAACGACAGCATTTTTGTTTTTGAAAAGTTAACCGGAGAAAATATTCAGTCTCCCAATATTGCATTTGATATCAGGGATCCGGCAATCATTAACAATTTACCCATAACCCCGCGACCTGATTACAGCATCAACGATCAATATCCCTTTGTTGAAACGGTATTCCAGTTTCAGGACACGGCTTCTGTTTTCACGGGACCACTTATCTGGGCCGACAGTTTGGTTGTTTTTGGGAACTCGGAGGGAATACTGCAGGCATTAAATATCAGAACAAAGGAAACAGAATGGTCACTCCAGCTTGAAGGGCCGCTGTTTGCCAACCCGGTTACCAGCAAAAATATCATTATAACAGGAGATACAGATGGGTTTCTGTATGGTATTGAGCCAGAATCCGGGGAAATAATATGGAAACATGATGCTGATGCACCCATTGTTTCTCCTGCCCTTTTGGATGGAGATTATTTTTATGTGGGAACCGGGAATAAGTCTTTTATGAAATTTGAAATAAAAAGTGGGAATCCTGTATGGAGTTTCAATGAAGTTTCAGGCCTGATACAGGCCCGGGCAGCCATACATGAAAACTACCTGGTTTTTACCGCCTGGGATACCCATGTGTATTGCCTGGATAAAAACACCGGCCGGCTCATCTGGAAATGGAACAACGGGCATCCTGCAGCTTTGCTTTCTCCGGGAAATGTGGTACCCGTCATCCGCAACAACAAAGTATTCATTGTTGCCCCCGATCGATATATGACTGCGCTGGATCTGGAAACCGGCAAGGAGATCTGGCGAAGCAACAAACACCAGGTACGTGAATCCATGGGTGTTTCAAACGATGGAGATTTGATATTTGCCAAACTGATGAATGACAGTATTATTGCAGTTTGCGCAAAAGCAGCAGAACTAAAAACAATTTGGATTAAAGATGCCGGGTTTGGTTACGATCATAATCCCTGCCCCATAGTTTCAACCGATGAAGCACTTTTTGCAGCCACCCGCAACGGACTGGTTATGGCTCTTGAACCTGCAACCGGAAAATTATTGTGGGAACACAAAACCGGTAATACGGCAATAAACTTTATGATACCTGTAAATGAAAAGCTATGGCTGACAACTACCGATGGGAAAATACTGGCTTTGTCAATATGAAGCGAAAAAACATCCTGATGTGGCCAAAAAAAAAAACAGGTTCCGGCCCCACAACCCGGACCGGAACCTGCCAAACTAAACAATCATAATGAAGAAATAACTATTATTTATTTTACCTGATAATAATCCGGTGCACCCGGTTGTACTGGTTCCCTGACAAACGCAGCATATAAATACCGCGGGCATGGTCTTCAAGGTTTATTTCAACATTGAACAAACCCTGTACTTTCTGTTCTGAAATTAACCTGCCATCCAGACTAAATATTCTTAGCTGGTGTACTTCCCTGAGATCACCTTTAATGATAAACCTGCCATCATTGGGGTTTGGGTAGATATTTATAAAGGGTTCCGGTGTTTCCAGAACATTGGTCCCTTCTTCCACAGTAATGGTTGCATTTACTTCCAGTGGTGTGGGCGGATCGGTTTGCTCAACCCCTTCGGGTAATTCAAACACGCCCAGGGCAGTGTAATCGCCGGGTGTATTTCCATCATAATCATCCGAACTCCAGTCCAGTTCTACCTGATAATCCTGGTTGAATGAATCGGTAATGGTTGTGTGTGTGCTGAGTATTGCCAAGGCATCTTCTTTGGATGTACCCAGTGGAACCAGAATATTATCAACAGGGTCTATGTTTGATATGCTGTTCACCTCAAAATCAGGATCATATGAAACCACACGAATGGCATCGGCCACCACGAACTCATTTGTAGTTGCACCTGCTGTTATTCTCACATTCTCATTCGATGTACCGTTAAACTGGAATGTGCCTATCAGGTTCCACATGGAGCCGGCGATGCTTTGGTTCACTGCCACCTCTGTAACACCATCCGCATGGGTAATAAAATATGGTGTATCGGCCGCACGGTTGGAATGTGAGGTCCACCAGCCGTAAATTTCATATTCACCTGCCTTGGGGATATTCAGTGGAAATTCATAATACTCATCATGCGATGCAAGTGCATGCAGCATAGATGGGCTTCCAAAGTATCCATCATTTGCAGTAGCAAACCAACTCCCCTGCGATGTAACTCCTTCATCGCCTGTATCAATAAAGTGTTCGTATGTTGGCACTGCCGGGATGTTAAGTGAATCGGTATGCACAACAGCGAGTATTGATGGCACAGCGCGATTCTGGTCATAAATACTTGTATTACCCACCGCCATTGCGGTTGAGCCACCACCATCGAGATTTATTGCTTCATAACAACCCAGATCGAACATCAATTGAGGCAGGTCTTCAATTTTAAGACTATTGGTAACCAACATGATCACTTTATTGTCAAGGGTATAACCCACAGCCGTTCGGGGTCGGTTCACATTGAGATCAACACCCGAGCCCCACCATATTCCTTCGCAATATGTAAAAGCAATTTCGCCGTCTTTAATCAGCATGGGTCCACCACCTAATCCATAGGCAATATCTTCATACTGATAGCCATCGGCTTTAACAGGCACAGGCAACGGATTAGGATCATTGCATTCGTATTGGAGGGGTTCATCGTAAATATAAATATCATCGAAATTATAGCTATGATGATAAACCCATTCAGCCGCTAATGAGCGGTCATTATTCATTGCAAAAATCGGGCGGATCACGGGATAAGTTCTTGTAACACCTCCAACAGTACGGTTAACCGATATAAGATTGCGAGCAAGCACTTGCCCGGGATAAACCACTGATGAAACAGAAGCTCCACCACCTGCAAAAAACCCGCCATTAATAGCCCCGTAAGCGCCAACCTGACCTGAAAAATTATGGACCTGCTCAGTTCCCGATATCAGATAAGGCCTGATGGCAATATCCGGTTGGTTCATGTCAACCTCAAAGTACCATGCAAAAAAGCCCGGATTACCGTCGATTGTACCATGGAAAAGCTTCAGACCCTCAGGAAATTCATAGTCTGAAGATACATCTTCCCAGTCGATGCTCTGGGCCTGCAAAAGCACCGGGAAAAGCAACAGCATTGCTAATCGTAAAACAGGTTTCATAATATCATATTTTAATGTGTGATTCATTTTATCCGGCACTTTTCAAAACCCAACTTTTGCACCATATTGAAACAAAATTAAAAAATTTTAAAAACTATGCAAAATTATTTTTTGAATAACGTATATTTGCATTAACTTTCCAATAATTATAGAGTGAGTTCAAACTGAAGATCCTTTATAAAACTTCGTTTTATTGCGTTTTTGCTTTAAAAAAATCATCCTATGGTCAGAAAAATATCAGAAGTAAAAAGAGGAGATATCTCCTATTCAAATGTAGAAGAAACTTTTATTGAAAGGTCGGGGATCAAAGCAATAACCACCCAGATACCTTACATAGTGGTGGATAATTTCCCAAAACTGGGTCTTATCACTTCATTAAGATTTCTTGAATGGGTTTCCGAAAACCCCGAAGGTGTAATTAGTCTTCCAACAGGTAAAACACCGGAGTTTTTCATCAAGTGGACCGAATATATGCTAAATAACTGGGAAAATAAAAAAGGTGCCCAGATACGTGAGCAGTTCGGATTGGATATTACCAAAAAACCTGACCTGAGCCAGCTTCAATTTGTACAGATTGATGAATTCTATCCCATCAGCAGTAAACAACATAATAGTTTTTATGATTATGTGCTGAATTTTTATTTGAAGGGATTTGGCATGAGTAAAAGCAATGCTTTGCTCATAAACAGTGATGAAATTCCCCTGGCCGGCGGCAAGCATTTCAGTGAAGTTTTTCCCGAAGGGAAAATTGATCTTTCTCTGCGATACCGGGAGTCGCGCTCACCCTTTGAAGAGCTTCAGCAAAAATCGATCTTTATGATCGACGACTGGTGCAGTGACTATGAGCAACAAATCAGGAACAAAGGAGGTATCGGGTTTTTCCTTGGTGGAATCGGCCCCGATGGTCATATTGCTTTCAATGTGCGTGGTTCGGATGAATTCAGCACCAGCAGACTTACTGCTACCAACTTTGAAACCCAGGCTGTTGCAGCATCTGACCTGGGAGGGATAGAGATTTCAGCTAACCGGCTTGTGATCACTATAGGTCTGGAAACCATTACCTACAATCCGGAGGCCGTAGCAATTATTATTGCAGCCGGTGAAGCAAAAGCCGGCATTGTAAAACAATCCCTTGAAAATGAAATATCAAATCTGTACCCCGCTTCGGTGCTTTCTAAATTACGAAACGGCCGGTTTTACCTCACGCAAGGGGCCGCTTCTCAACTTACCGACATGGTTGACCGGCACTTTCAATCGGGGGAATGGACACATGAAAAAAGTGAGAAAGCCGTTGTTGATCTTTGTAAAAAAATTGAAAAGTTCGGTCACAGGCTTATACTTGATGACCTGAAAAACGATCGTTTGTGCAAACTCATTCCTGATCTTGATGAGAGTATTGTGCAAAAGGTTTCCGATAGCATTGAAAGTAAAATTTTCAGGGGTCTGAAAGAAGAGAAAAGCCAGGTTTTTCTTCATACCGGTCCGCATCACGATGATATTATGCTGGGAATACTACCTTTCATTACCAAGCATATCAGTGAACCTTCCAATAAATTTAAGTTTGCGGTGCTAACCAGTGGTTTTACTGCTGTAACCAACCGGTTTGTAATTGACCTGCTCAGCGATACCAAAAAACTCATTGATAAAGGTCTGATCCAAATGATCAACTATCCTGATTTTTTTGACGTCGGTTATAAATTAAAAAGTGATAAAGATGTTTATCACTATCTGAACAATGTAGCTTCCGGTAATGAAGAGGAAAAAAGAAGAGGGGTATGTCACCGCCTCATAAGGGCACTGGTTCAGACTTATAATATCAGAAACATCGAACATCTTCGCGATACCCTTAATGAAGTTATTGTGATCCTGAGAAACAGTTATGATGGTGAAAAAAACCCGCCCAGGATTCAACAACTTAAAGGGATGATAAGAGAATTTGAAGAAGAGCTGGTGTGGGCACATTTTGGTATACAGGTAAAAAATGTAGAACACCTTCGCCTTGGTTTTTATAAGGGAGATATTTTTACAGAACAGCCCAAACTAGGGCGGGATGTTGAGCCGGTATTAAAGCTTTTAAAAGAAGTACGACCAACTGTTTTAAGTCTTACTTTTGACCCTGAAGGCAGCGGACCAGATACCCATTACAAGGTTTTGCAGGCCACTGCAGAAGCACTCAGACTGTGGAAACAGGAAGATGACCTTTCAGAGCTCAGAATCTGGGGTTACCGCAATGTATGGTATCGCTTTAATCCGGCTGAGGCGAATATAATTTTCCCGGTTTCACTCAATGCTATGGCTGAAATGAACGATTCTTTCACCAACTGTTATGTAAGCCAGGTTGATGCTTCTTTCCCAAGCTATGAACTTAACGGCAAGTTCAGCTCACTGGCACAGAAGATATGGGTAGAACAGCTCAAAGATGTACAGTTGTTATTAGGTAAAAACTATTTTTATCTGAACGAAGACCCCAGGATCAGAGGCTGCCATGGATTACTTTATCTAAAAGAGATGACCGTAGAGGAATTTCTGTCGCATGCAAGAGAACTCAAGGAATCTATGGAAGGTATGGTTATCGGGTCTTAATGGAGAGTTTAAGAAGGCTATCAAAGCAGTAATATCTACCTGTATTATTGAAAGCCGGCACCAAATTCTGTTTGAAAAAATCAACCAGGATGCGATTCATCATCTGTATGGTCTGTTTCTTCATGGCTATCATTATTATCAGAAGCCCCGGAGAAAAGATTCTCTGAAGAAATTTTGATGCTGGCTAATTCTGCAGCATTTTGCTCTGCTTTTTTTATAGAATAGTCTTTTCCACTTGCTATCAACTGACCGTCAATCAAAAGATTAACCACATAAATCTTGAGCTTTTTGCCATTTTCCAGTTCATCGGCAACTGTAAACTCTATGGTATGTTTCTCCTTTTGTGCCCATTCGATGAGTTTACTTTTGAAATTAACTTCTTTACATACCAATTCATCAAGATCCAGATGGTTTTGAATAATTTTCTGAACAATCAGATTATTGGTAAATCTGTATCCCTTGTCAAGGTATAAAGCTCCCACAAATGCCTCAAAAGCATCACCCAGAATTGAAGTTCCCACAGATTGACTCTCCTTGCTGGTTTGAACCATATTGTCAAAGCCAAGCTTTCGCGAAAGCATGTTGAGGTTCTGTCGGCTTACAATTCTTGAACGGATCTCGGTAAGAAATCCTTCATCTTTGTAGGGAAATTTTTTGAAAAGGAAATCGGCAACCACTGACCCCAGAACTGCATCACCAAGGTATTCCAGCCTTTCATTGCTGTGCCTGAAGCCGTTGTATTCAGATGATGCCGCTGATTTATGCCTGAATGCCAGCTTATAAAGCGAAATGTTTCCGGGTTTGAATCCGAAAACATTTTTTAATGCCAGAGTCAGTTCTGCATCCTGGCTTTTACTTTTATTTTTAAAAAAATTCAGTAGCTTCAAAATAAACAGAAACTATTGGGTAAATTTTCTGAAGGCGATACATGCATTATGTCCACCAAATCCAAAAGTATTACTTAAAGCAACATTTACCGTTCTTTTCCTGGCATTATGAAAAGTATAATCCAGTACCGGTATTTCCGGGTCGTCGGTAAAATGGTTGATGGTGGGAGGTACAATATCATTTTTCACTGCAAGAATTGCAGCAATGGCTTCAGCAGCTCCGGCAGCACCCAGTAAATGTCCTGTCATAGATTTGGTTGAGTTAATACTGATGTTCATTGCATAGTCTCCGAAAAGTGCAATGATAGCTTTAGGTTCGGCAATATCTCCCAGAGGGGTTGATGTACCATGAGTATTGATATGGTCAACATCTTCGGGTTTTATATTTGCATCCTCAAGGGTATTTTTCATCACCATTTTTGCACCCCGACCGTCAGGATCGGGAGCTGTCATATGATATGCATCGGCAGAAAGTCCGCCTCCAATTACTTCGGCATAAATTTTTGCACCGCGTTTTTTGGCATGTTCCAGTTCTTCAAAAACCAATGCTCCTGCACCTTCGCCCAGCACAAATCCATCGCGATCCTTGTCAAACGGACGCGATGCAGTTTTTGGGTCGTCATTTCTTACCGAAAGTGCAGTAAGGGCATTGAAGCCACCTAAACCTGCTTCATTTACTGCTGCTTCAGAGCCACCGCTGATAAAAATATCAGCTTTTCCCAGTCGAATATAATTTAATGAATCAATTAACGCATTAGCGGCAGAAGCACATGCCGAGGTAGTTGTAAAGTTAGGACCCCGGAATCCGTATTTAATAGAGATATGTCCGGCGGCAATGTCTGCAATCATTTTGGGAATAAAAAAAGGACTAAACCTTGGGGTTCCGTCTCCTTTTGCAAAATCTGAAATTTCTTTTAAAAAGGTTTCCAATCCGCCTATTCCACTTCCCCATATCACTCCTACTCTGTCAGGGTCTAATTTAAAGGTATCTAGTCCTGCATCTTTTACTGCTTCCTCGGCAACCACCATAGCGTATTGGGCAAAGAGATCATACTTCCTTGCTTCCTTACGGTCAAAATGGTTTAGGGGATCGTAGCCTTTTACTTCGCAGGCGAAATGGGTTTTAAATTTTGAAGCGTCAAATCTGGTGATTGGAGCGGCACCGCTAACCCCATTAAGCAAACCGTTCCAGTATTCCGGAACGGTATTGCCTATTGGGGTAAGAGCGCCTAATCCTGTTACGACTACTCTTCTGAGTTTCATTTAAAACTACTTAAGTTTTACTTATTGGTGTTTTCAATGTAAGCAATCGCGTCACCTACACTGCTGATTTTTTCAGCCTGGTCGTCAGGAATGGCAATGTTGAATTCCTTTTCGAACTCCATAATAAGTTCTACGGTATCCAAAGAATCTGCTCCCAGATCGTTAGTAAAACTAGCTTCGGGGGTAACTTCTTTTTCATCTACACCAAGCTTATCAACGATGATAGCTTTTACTCTTGTTGAAATGTCAGACATGTTTTCTCCTTTTTTTTGTTAAACAGACTGCAAAGATAAATGATTAAAATTGTTATAACCAACTTTTTTTTGGTGAATTTTTGCTAACTACCTATAAAACACTGATTTACTAAACCTTGCATTCATAAAAACGCTTTCTCTTAAAACAGGCTAAATACCTGGCTAACATCCTTTTAAAGATTTTTTAGTCCAAAATCAATTCATTATTAAAAAGTTCAGTCAAGCTGTTTTTTCTATAATTTTGAAGTTGGTTTGCCATCGTGGTAAGTACAAAACACAAACCCTCTGAACAGTCCAATAAATGTAATCATGAAGCAACTGAACTCCTTTTTCCAGGCATTTAATTCATATATCAATCTTATAATACTCAATTATTTTTTTCTGGTACTGTTCAGATTATGGGAAATCATTATGACAGCCGGGCAAGGTTCACTTTCAGAAATCTTAACCGGCTTGGCGGGAGATATTATACTTGTAAACCTTGCGCTTTTAATAATTTATATTCCGTATGCACTTATATGGCTCTGGAAGCCCCAAAAAGCTGCTGTGATTTTCGGGGTTTTTATTGTTATATTTTATCTCATATCAACACCCCTTCAGGCATATTATCATAATACCGGAGAAATTATTTCGGCGGGAAATTTCCAATGCAGCACCCTTTCAGCATGGGTGTTTTCTCTGAAAAATATTCCTGTAATTTCTTACCTGCTCCCTTTTTTGGTATTTACAGCACTGGGTATTTACCAGATTCGTGTGATAATACGTCAGGTAAATGTTTTCCCAAAGATTGCAATGAATTTCTTTGCTGTTTTACTAATAATTTCCATTCCGGCCGGTTTCGAACTGGGCCTTAATTCAGATTTTTTTATCAAAAACAACCACCGTATTAATAAATCCTTTCATTTTGCCGCATCCTCTGTCCGTTGTGCATTTGGAGCCTATATACCTGAGAACGACCAGATTTCTGACACAGAACGTTACTGGAATATCAGGGGTAAAGATGCTTATATTGGAGGCGATGAATATCCTTTGTTGAGAAAAGCAATGACGGATACGTGTCTCAGCCCCTATTTCCGGGAAACAAATGACGATATACCTCCCAATGTGGTTATTATTATTGTGGAGGGGCTTGGAAATAAGTTTCTTTACCCCATTCATGAAATCAGCTTTATGCCGTTTTTGGAAGGGTTGAAAAATGAAAGCTTATATTGGAATCATTTCCTGGCCACATCCCCGGGCACACAAAACAACCTGGCCTCTGTTTTGGGTGGGCTGCCTTATGGTGACAGAGGATTTAGCATGATTCCCATTATGCCCAGGCATTTTTCGGTAATCAATGTGCTGGGATATAATGATTATAATACATCCTATTTTACAGGCAGGCATGCCTGGAATCAATTCACCAATAAACTGCTTCAGGCAAACGATACTGACAGTATATGGGATGCTTCTGACTTTGGTGACAAATTTGAACCGGTCCTCCTTGATGGCACAAACTGGTTCTGGGGATACAACGACCGTGACCTTCTCACTTTTTACTTTGAAAAAAGAAAGGAAACAAAGCATTACCCCAGACTTGAGATTCTGCAAACCGGAAGCATGCATGACCCCTGGCCTTTGGACAATAAAGAGTTATACGGGGAAAAATTCCTTGACAAAATTTCAACCATAGATGATATAGAAACCCGGGAGCATTTTGAGCAATTTAAAAAACAATACATCTCACTGATGTTCACTGATGATGTGTTAAGAGACTTTTTTAATATGGTTTCTGAAGATGACCATTTCGAAAACACCATTTTTGTTATCACAGGCAATTACCCCATGCGAAAGTTAACATCTGAACAACCACTTGAAAAGTATCATATCCCTTTCATTATTTATTCTCCCTTGATTACCGAACCAAGAGTTTTCGATAACATCAGCAGTCAAAATGATTTCTATGACAGTTTCATTTCTATGATGGGAAAAAACTATGGCCTTACAATTCCCGGATTCTCTGCATCAATAGGCCACCCTCTTTGCCCGGCAGAAAATCATAAGGTTTTTATTCCTTTTATGGACATAGAAAATAAGATATCTGAACTGGTTTACGGCGATTATATACTTACTTCTGACTCCAAACTTTTTGAAATACAAAAGGGTTTTAAAGCCATTCTTTCAGAGGATACTGAGAAAACAGAAGAGTTAAAATCCTTGCTCAATGCTTTCAGAGAGGTAAATACTGTTGTATCTCAGTCACTTATTCCCGACTCGTTGTTTTTCGATTTTCTGGATTACCTGTTACTGGAGGATATTATGATGCAGGGCGGTACATTCCGGCGGGAGTATGTTGATATCATTGAAGAAATGCCCTTGCAGCAAGGTTACAGGTATTATCTTGATGCCAGTTTTGTAAACCCACGAGTTTCTCTTGAGGAAGTTTTTCTGGTATATGAGATAACCGATGATGAGGGTAATAGGCTCGCATGGAAAAACTTCGGAATACCAGATAAAGAGAACGAAGCATTTAGTGTAAAAGAAGTAATCTCAACAGAAAACCTGGTTGCGCAAAATATGCATATGAGGGTTTTCATCTGGAACGAATCGCCCGTACCTTATCATTTTGAACGTGCCAGGATAACCATTTACAGGAATAAATAATTTCCCGGATAAATAATCTCAATAATGCTGAAAAAGAAAAACAATGTGGCCATTTTTGCATCGGGCAGCGGAACCAACGCACAAAATATGATTGAATATTTCAGAAATCATGATGCCATCAAAATAAGCCTTATTGTCAGTAATAATCCGGATGCATTTGTGCTGAAGCGTGCCGAAAAAGAAAAAATGCCCAAAGTGATTCTTTCCGGAAAAGACTGGGAAGAAAAGGGTAAAGCTGCAAAAGTACTTCAGGACCATCAGATAGATTTCATTGTATTGGCCGGCTACCTGCGTCTGCTTCCATCGTGGCTTATACGGCAATATCCCGGCAAAATTGTAAACATTCACCCGGCTCTTTTACCCGCTTACGGTGGTAAAGGTATGTACGGAGAACATGTGCACAGGGCAGTGATTGCCAGTGGGGACAAGCAATCCGGCATTAGCATTCACCTGGTGAATGAGGAATATGATAAAGGAGCTATCATCTTTCAGGCCCGGTGCCCGGTGCTACCTTCCGATACACCTGAAACCCTTGCTGCACGTATTCATGAACTGGAATATGAACACTACCCGAGGGTAGTGGAAAAGGTAATTATGTCAAATTTATGGTCGGTGACGGGTAACGGGTAACCGGTGATGGGTGATGGGGATTGTTTGGTTAAGGACCCTCAACCAACTCATAATTTTTTATGAAGATCGAATTCAAAAAAATGACACACTTAACTATACATTCCCTTAAATTATGACCGATCACCCATTACCGTTCACCCATCACAAATCTACAGCCTCTCCACCGCCTCCTTCGCTGCTTCCAGCATGGGTTCAACAGATACGGGCATGCCCACGGCATTGCGCATCCATTCCTGGGGAATCAGGCGGCCGGCGGTAAACATACGATCGGATTCTGTGGCAAGGTTTTTTCCTTTAACGTACTGCTCTATCTGAAACTCAATCAACCGACCCAGCGGATAGGCTGAAAGATAAAGCGGATAGGCAATCATATGCGAATAGATGGCCAGTATGGGAGAATCTTCTATACCAAAAACAGGTGCAAAATAATTGTTCCATACCTCTTTGGCTATACGAATGGTTTCTTCCTTGAGCTCACCGGCTGTGGCATCGGGATTATCATACATCCAGCGCCAGACTGCCATATCAACCAGTGACACACCCATAATTTCATAACTGCCCCACAATTTATCCAGTGTATTGAGATATTCCACATCCGGTTCATCGGTTTGGATACCAAGCAGCTCAAGATCACGGGTCTGATACATAAAAGCAAGAGCCTCAGTAAAAGCAGTATTGGGTACTCCGTTCATCATATAAAAGTCCACATCATACAGGCTTATGGTTTGTTCTACATTATGACCTAACTCGTGAATGGCTATGTTAAACCCTTTATAATCCATACCTGTCTCAGGGATCCTGGTGCGCAGACGCGACACCTGTGAACGCATTCGAGCACCCCAGGCATGGCCTGCGCCTCTTGAAGCTTCAACAACTATTTTATCTGAAATATAATTTGCACGCTGACGACTGTAGCCCATACGGATCAGCAGGTTGGGTAAATCTGCCTCAAAAGCTTGCGCATCAGGATAGAGCCTGCGGGTTTTTTCATCAAGATATTCTTCTGAGATGGAACTGCGTGCTTTAAACCCATCGTACCAGATATCAAAGGGTTTCAAATCCCGGCCCAATCTTTTGCTTACCAGTGCGCCCACATCTTTTAGCAATGGAGAGCTTACAAGCTCAATAAATAATTCTTCCACTTCATCCATTGACATTTCAAGACCACTGTTAAATGCCCTCTCAATATAAGTGGGATAATTGGGATTATATGGGTCTGCGTTTTTATGCGCTCTGAAATTGCTGAGCAATTGCTCATAGCGAGTATCGGGTTCCGGGGTGAAATCAACCTCCTGCCCATTACTGTATACTTTGTTTTCAAAGGGGTTCCATTGATACTCAGGGTTGTTGATCACCTTCTCAGGGATATCCTGGTGAATGATATGCAACATCACCTCGTAAATCATTTCCTGTTTGGGAAGACCGCCTTCCATTCCGTAATTGGATTTGATCTCATCACGCAGGCCCCAGTGGGTTATGAGGCTCATTCCATCTGGAAACAGGGTGTTGCCTTCATTGTCAATGAGTTTTCCCATACGGATGTTATACTCAGACACATAGTTATCGGTTTCTGTTGAAATTCTTGATATCTCCTGGCTCACCTCAGCCGGCACTCTTGAAGTGAAAATATCGCCCAAGCGAGCCATAGCCAACTCTTTGCGGGTCCATTGTTCGACATTTTCAGCTTTTTCATCCAATGAGTAAAACGGAAAATTCAAAATTGTTATGAAAGCAATTTTATTATTAAAAAAGTCATCGGAGAAATGTGCTCCGGGCGAATAACCTGCAAAAATCAGGTCAACCGGCTGCAGCGGACCCCAGTCGAGGTGCAGGGGTTTGTTAAGTTCTACGCTTATTTGATTGGTATGCCCCCAAAGGGCTTCAAAATTGCGTGACAAAGACTGAAAAAGCTTTTCACGTTCATTATCACCGGCAATAAAATGTTGCAGGCAAAAGTTTTTAAAATCTTCCTGGTTGCCATCTTCCGATGTCCAAAGGGCTGAAGCCTGCCTTACTCCCCTTTCCATAAGGGCTATCTCACCATGCTCATCTGTGAGGGCCTGAAGGGTTTGTGAGATTGTTTGTTCAGTTATAAAATCCGTGATGCCTTTTTGCCGCTCGGTTGAACCATTGCAAGCGGCCATGGTAAGTACTATTGCCATGAGTAAAATAGTTTTCAGTTTCGACATAGTTGAATGTTTTAGGGTTTGTTTTGATAAAGAAGTTGGAAGCTCAAAAGTAGTAATTTACAATGTAAAAATTTGGGATAAATACTTTGGAATATCTCAGGTATACGAATTGAAAGCATAAAGATCCTCATTGGATTTCCTGATCTTTTTCCGCCGCTTATCCTTTGCCGGATATCCCAGGGTGATTAGCAACAATACTCTTTTATTTTCAGGCACGTTAAGTATCTTTCTGGCCCTGGGTTCATCAAACCATCCTATCATACAGCTTCCCAGGCCTAGTTCGGCAGCCTGAAGACAAAAATGTTCGGCTACGATGCCAATGTCCATCAGGTAGAAATCCTTGTCCTTGACATTACCCCCGATTCGTGACAGCCAGTTGGGTTTCTCTGCAACAATGGCAGCAATAACAGGAGCCTGCGAAGCAAATTTATTGAAGGTCATAAGCGGGCCATGGCTTGCCCGGGCCAGTTTATCCTTTATCTCAGGATCCGTAGCAATCACAAACCTCCAGGGCTGGGAGTTGCACGCTGATGGTGCCACACGGCAGGCTTCCATAATCTGTTCAATCTTCTCTTTTTCAACAGGTTTGTCAGCATATTTGCGGGTACTTTCGCGGTGATAAACAAGTTCTTTAAAATGCATAATGAAAAGGTTGGAGTTATAGGACAAAATTAATCAAACTTGAATGAATGCCCGAAAACTTATAATTATATTAAAAATAGAAGCAAAAAAATATTAAAATGCATGCAACCTTTCTCGCAAATTCTGGTTTTAATACAAAAGCCTTATATTTGTATAAACGCACTAAAAACCCTTTATAAACTTAAAAAGATAGAAACATGTCGAATTATCACGAACCCGCAGAAGAATTGAATCAGGAAGCCAGGAATTTTTCCAGGGCACTGAATAGTTTAAAGGAAGAAGTAGAGGCTGTTGACTGGTATCATCAGCGTGTTGTAACGACAGATGATGCTGATCTGGCACAAATCATGGCACACAACCGCGATGAGGAGATTGAGCATGCCTGCATGACACTCGAATGGCTAAGAAGAAACATGCCCGGCTGGGATGAAGAGCTTCGAAACTGGTTATTTAAAGAAGGTGATATTATGGGCGCCCACGGTAACGATCATGATGACCACGGTCAGGCAGCGCCCAAATCAGATTCACTGAGTATAGGTAAAATAAAAAAATAAGAGGAGGTAATAATGGATATTTTAAGAAAATCACTGGCTCCCATCACAGATGCAGCATGGGAAGAAATAAACGATACCGCACTGGAAGTATTAACTTCTGTGCTATCGGCAAGGAAGTTTGTAGATGTTGAAGGTCCCAAAGGCTGGAGCTACGCAGCACTGTCAACCGGAAGGATCAATGTTCCTGCCAACCAGAAAAGCAAAGTAAAATACGGCGTTCACCAGGTATTACCGGTGGTGGAAGCACGTATTCCTTTTGAACTGAATATCTGGGAACTGGATAATGTGATACGCGGTGCCGAAGACATTGATCTGGATGCCATGGAAGATGCTGCAAGAGAGATTGCTAAATTTGAAGAAAAAGCCATTTATGAAGGCTTCAAGCCTGGCAACATTGAAGGATTGAAATCGTGCAAAGAATATGATACACCGGTATTTCCAGAAAATGGAGAGGAAATTATCGGGGCTGTGGCTGATGTTCTTTCGCAATTTAAAGCCAATTCCATCGAGGGACCCTACTCACTGATCCTGAGCCAGGAAAAATGGCAGAAGGTGAACAGCTTTATCAGGGGTTATCCACTGCGTAAACAAATGGAAAACCTGTTGGGTGGCTCCATCATAATGGCACCCAATATTGATGGCGCCTTTATCGTAACCGAAAGAGGTGGCGACCTTAAAATGGTTATTGGCCAGGATATTTCCATCGGATACGAATCGCACAACAGTAAAACCGTTCAGCTTTACTTTACCGAATCATTCACATTTCAAATCGTGGACCCGGCTGCGGTAGCGGTTTTTAAATAAAAAGTCAGAGGTGTTGGGTTAAAACAACGAGATGCTTCGCTTTGCTCAGCATGACAGGCTTTTCCTAAAAACAGAGGTTGAGAGGGGTTGGTGACGACGTCACCAACCCCTCTCAACCATTCAACTTATCAACTTATCAACCCATCAACCTTTTTTCCCTTCTTTCTCAGCAAAATAATCCTCCATCACCTGCTTAAACTCATTCATGCTCATGTCATATTTTGGAGTCAGGCTGCTTTTATCGGGAAAAGTTTCCATATGCATAGTTTGTGTGGGGAATGCAAAGCGTACACCGAGCTTTTCGGCCAGACGAACAACTTCAATAAGGATTTCATGACGTGCCCTCAGCTCTTCGGGCCAGGTGGGCACAGCAAAGAAAATGTAGAACATAATTCTCAGAGAAAAATCACCCATCTCATTGAACTCTATGATATAAAAATCCTTGCGCGTATTGGGATGTATATCTACAATTTTTCGTAATCCCTGTACAAAAACTTCAATCAGGTCAGGGGGTGTATCGTAAGTAACGGCAATATGCATAAAAAACCGGCGGAATTGGCGTAAACCGTGATTATCGATGGTAGCATCGGCCAGTTTGCCGTTGGGCACATAATAGAGTGAGTTGCGGAATGAACGCACACGGGTGGAGCGAAATCCAACCTCCTCTACGGTTCCGTCAATATCTCCGCTTGTGATCCAGTGCCCCACGGAGAATGGCTTGTCAATAAAAATCATAATAGAACCAAACAGGTTTTTCAGCGTATCCTGCGCTGCCAGTGCCAGCGCCAGACCTCCTATGGAAAGACCTGCCAGTAACGCAGTAATATTAACATCCAGATTTTGCAAAATAAATAAACCCCCGACAACAACCACAAAAACCTTAAGAACCTTACGAATAATGGGTATTACATTATTATCGATACTGGTTTCATTTTTCCCTGCAAGACTTTCAAGGTAAAGGCCGAAAACATCCACCAGCTTATAAAACACAAGTATGCCAAACAGAGGCCATAAAACCTTAAAGACAAAACTCAGATAAAATGAAACCTGGGCAGGCAATTGCAGCATTGGATAAAACAAAGCAATAAACACAAACACCACAAAAAGACTGAGGGGTTTGGCAACCGGCAAAAGGTAAGGTCTTACAATTTTATCATAGCCCAGTTTGTGGGCTCCCTGGTAAAGAAGCCGGTTGAAGATATAGGTAAGCAGCTTGTGCAGTAAAAGGCTGATGATGATCATCACCAGTATTCCAAAATGTTGCCAAAGGTACAGCCCAAAAAAACGAACAGTCCCTCGTTCCGAAAAAAGATCTGCAAGCAGGTCAGAACCATAGGGAAATACTTCCCTGTGAAACGCTTCAATATCCTCAAAACTACCGGTGCTGTATCGCCATTGACCATCGGGTTGCCGCTCAACATAGATTCCTGGCGTCTGACTGATGGGAGCGAATATTTGTCTTTCACTCACTGAATCAATGTAATTGGCTTCTCGTGGCACATTGTCAAAATTGACAATAAAACCCCTTGCATCCCAGGCTTGCTTTAATTTCACGGCAAGGTCGCGGGCTTGCAAAGAATCCACACCCGGATTGAGAAATGGGAGCGATGCCTTATCCACATCATAACTTCCGGATTGCAAAAAATAAATATGCGTAAGAACACTGTGCCATGGTGTGCTCAGGTTGGGTTCAAAATCGGGGGGAACATCACTTTGCCTGGCCAGGGAAGTTATCATGTTTCCCATCAATAAAAGAAGTATCAGAAAGCTTCTGAAAAAATTATTTTTCCCTTTCATTATATGCTGTTTTTCAAAAAAGACCGGAACTAAAAAATCAGGTTTCAAACCTACAGAAATTTTCTCAGGTAAAAAAGTTAAGTAAACTATAAATTCTTTTAATCAGGCGAGAAAATAGCCATAAAACCATTTTACTCCCGGATACCGGTCATGCAAAAGCACCATCAATGAATTCAAAACTATACTTAGCAAAACTGTTGCATAAGTAATGTTCTGAATCAATTCACCTCCCGGCATCCCGTATTGAAACGGCAGTGAGGCAAGCACAGCGGCAGCCAGACCTTTGGGTACCATAAACGCCATTACAACCCGGTCGTCCAATGGCAGATTAGGGCGAACCGAAATCTTTACCGTGGGAATTCGAACAATAAACAGCAGAATTGTAAGGATAAAACCCACAGCCAGTGAAAAATAATCTGTAAGCACGATGGATATACCAATGTAGACAAAGAAGAAGGTTTTAAGCAGGAAAACCACTTCGGCAAAGAATATCCGCTCTGTATCATTAAAGGTATGGGGTATTTCTTTGGTGTATCTGGCCAGTAAAGGCAACGGAAGTAAATCAATATTGGCAAGGGTAATACCAAACATAAGTGCGGATATAGCACCACTGAATCCCAACAGCTCGGAAATGCCATAAACGATAAAAACAAAGGCCGGGGTAGTAAAAATTGAGTTTTGCAATGTACGCATCCTGTTAAGCAAAAAAGACCAGGTAATTCCGGCTATTAAACCTATGACAAGTGAAAACAAAAATCCTCCCACAATACTTCCCAACATGCTTATGAAATCAAGACTGCCAAGCTTAAAAGCTTCAAACAGGGTAAGTCCTACCACGATACACAATACATCGCTCACTGCAGATTCCAGTATGAGAATGGTTTTCGAGCCTATATCCATCTGCATCTGGTTAACCAACGGAATTACTATGGCCGATGCCGTACCTCCGAGAAATGCCCCCAACATGAAAGAACGTATGGGATCGTAATCAAATATCATCAGGGTACATAATCCGGTTACCAGCATACTGATTACAAAGTTTATAATCGTAAGGCTTGCCGTACCACGCAGTGCACTCCGCAAAACATTCATGCGCAATCCGGTACCTCCTTCAAAAAGAATGATAACAAGAGTAATATTGGCAAATACGCTACCCAGGTCACCAAAAAAGCTCTGATCGATTATGCCGGTAAAGGGTCCTAGAATTAAACCGATAATAATCAGCAATAATACATCGGGAATTTTTTTATACCTGAAAAGACCAGCAAAAAGATGGGCCAGAAAGATGAGGACACCTACGGCTATAATTGTGAAGGTTGTAATCAGGTCCATCGTAGAATTTTAAAACAAATTATTCAGATTTTTTTTGGTGTGCCAAAAATAGCAATTAAACTTTAGCCCTGAAATGTGTGATTAGGATTTTTTTATTGGTGCAAAACCAAATTTAAAAACAATGATTAAAATCGAAATTGTTGAAAACATTTAATGATTGTTTAACCCTTTTTTATGCAATTTTTCGTAAATTTATTTAACACCACTCTTTGTTTCTCTCTGTATTACAGGAAGCTATTCAGTTACCAAAATTTATTTATTATGAAATACCCATGCGTGCACAAACGAATGCACAAACACTAATGAAAATAATTGCATGGGTATTCCATATGACCTATAAAAAACAAATTATTTATATATGAAAAAGCTTTACGCCTTGGGGGTTTTTATTTCTATCTTGTTTTTGCCGGCAAAGATATGGGGGCAATATATTGTGGATTTTGAAGGGCCGGGGGAAACGAAAGGTAGTTATGCAACCGATACCGTAAATTTGAATGGATTAGAATGGGAATTAACAGAAGCCTTAATTGGAACTTCCATTAACGATAAGAAAAATGGAAACCGATCAATGAGAATGAGAAGAAGTGGAGATGATGCTGGAACAGCAAAAATGCTTGAAAATAAAACCAATGGAGTTGGCACGATTTCTTTTCTTTATGCCAGATATGGAAGTGACACGGGCCAACCCAACCTTTTTGTGGAATACAGTTCAGATGACGGAAGCACCTGGATTCAAGCAGGAGAAACTATAACAGATTTTCCAGACGAATTGACCCTGTGGTCAGAAAAAATGAATATTCCCGGTAATGTAATAATTCGCTTCAGGACAGATTTAAACGGCACGAATCAAAGCCGATTCAACATTGATGATATAATACTTACCGATTTTGAAACTATTGATTTTGATGACGCAGGCAAATGGATTGCCGGTTCCGGCGGAATCACTTCTTATCAGACGGATCATATTTATCAGGATAAGAACTGGACTTTCACAGAAGGTCCCGCTTTACGTCAAACTTCAACAGTTCAGGATGATGTACCGGGTTCATTGGGTATTTATGCCTGGAGATTGCAGGATGCATCAGGAACTGAGTGGACTGCCACGTATAATTCACGGGGATATATATCAGCTTTTGGTTTTAAGGTAAGAAGATGGGATGAAAGCCCTGAACCTGACTGGTCAGTTCAATATAGCATAGATGGCGGAGAAACATTTTTTTCTTCTTTAGTCACCATCAATAACGAGTTTCTCGATTTTTCATCTGATTGGAAGGTGTTTTCCTACAGCCTTCCTGAGACTCTTGCGGTGGATTGTGGTGATTTTGTTGTTAAGATTTCCCGCAATGGTGGTGAAAGGATTATGATAGATGATTTTGCATTCCTTCTTGAAGAAGATGAAAATAATAACTGGTATTATCGCACATCCGAATCCGGTGATTGGGACAATGCATGTATCTGGGAATATTCGGAAAATGGAATTGACAACTGGGTTGAAGCGTTCAGTGTCCCTGGTGCGAATGCAGCATCCATTATGATTTCCGAAGGTGAAAACATCAAAATTAAAGATAACATTTCAATCGGCAATTTAATTATTTCAACTGGTGCAGAACTTGAATTGATATCAGGAACCCTAAATCTGATAAGCGGCAGTCAGCTTGAAGTTCAGGATGGTGGTGTAATACATTTTAATGGTGGAGAAATTCCATCGATAGGAGATGGTGCTGTAATAATCAACAAAATGAATGGAACCATCAGAGTGAGTGTGAATAAATCCGGATTATCCAACGCTACTGCCGGAAATGCCAGTGAAGGCAAATATTTTTATGAAACAAACTCCGTTTTTGAATGGAATAATAACAGCAGTTTTGCCACATCAGGGCAGGTCTATTTTCCGGATGCAATAAACGAATCGCCTATTTTTAAAATTAGTGAGACGAATAGTGTTACTTTAAGTTTGGGAACAAACCCAACCATTTTCAATGGTCTATTCAGAGCAGAGGGAAATATCACCTTCCAAAACCCCGGTACCAAAACCTTCCGCAACGGCATTACCGGCACCGGTACAGTTACCCAGGCTGAAAGCAGTGGTAAATTCGTCATCGATGGCAATACAGCTCAATTGGGCGGAAGCGGAGCCCTGATACTTAACGGGCCCGGTCTGGAAATAACTTCCCCAAACCTTGAATTGATATCTGATAAAACCATAAGCGGTTCCATGCCACTAACCCTGGCCGGAAGCCTTAATGCAGGCAATCACACTCTGAACCTGGCAGGTGATTTTATTATAACCGAAGATGGAGAGTTTAATTTTGGAACTTCTTCCGTTGTTTTTAACGGGACAGCTTTGCAAACTTTTCAGGCTGCTGATGAAACAAGCTTTTACAATCTTAAGCTGGAAAACCCTTCAGACCTGCTGATTGAAAGTCCCGTAATTGTTCAAAACACACTTGAGCTTTCACAGGGAAATATTATCAACGAGAACTCAGCAGTTACCCTGGGTATATCACCCGAAGAACCTGGTGAGTTGTTGTTGGCAGAGGGGTTCATAAAAGGAATATTCCGCCGGCATATACCGGCTGAAGCTGATACGGAATGGTTATTCCCCATCGGACGAGACCAACACGAGGCTCCTGTTAAGATCCTGTTTACATCACCTCCAGAAACAGGAGGAATCCTGGAAACATTATATATAACTGTTATCCCTGATGATTTTTATGGAAATCTGCCAATAAATGATGATGACCTGATAATAGATATTCTGTTTGATGCAGGATTCTGGAGGATACAGGCACTTCAAGGTCTGAATGATGGTGTGTATAATATTTCGCTGGGAGTTTCAGACACACTCTTTGATAGAATCGATAATTACGCTGAAGTCAGAATACTGAAAAGAGAAACCCCCGAATCTGATTGGTCTGTTGCAGGAACCTTTACCAGTGCCGATAGTGATTTTATCAATCATATTGATGTAGATTCAGGTTTTTCTGAGTTTGCAATAGGTAGTGACAGATTGTTAAATCCACTGCCCATCGAATTGTTGTTTTTCAAAGCAGAAGCTGAAAATAACCATGTGAAACTATTCTGGGCAACCGCATCTGAAATCAACAATGAAGTCTTTACCCTGGAACGAACCACAAATATGCGTGAAATTGAAATCATCGGCAGCAAACCGGGAGCAGGCAACTCAAACGCTGTGCTCCGTTACAGCTACACCGACCGAAATCCGCACCCGGGAATCAGCTATTACCGACTGAAGCAGACGGATTACGACGGCAGCTTTGAGTACAGTGACTGGGTTGCTGTAAGGGTAAATCCTGTTGCCGGGAATGAACTGGAAATTCTGAGGCTTTTCCGGCAACACGACTCAGTGTTTTTATTGCTGCAAACCCAACCGCGCTCAAACCTGGAAATCAGGGTAACTGATATTTATGGTCGTGAGATCCACCATGGACGAATGCAGTCTGCATCGGCAACCGCACGCTATTCCTTCATACCCAATACAACCGGGCTCATCTTAATAACCGTTTCCGACGGGCAAAAAAGAGTGTCAGGAAGAATGATTATCCGGTAAACATTTTACCTGAATTCTTATTTGCAGGGATAGAATGAAAGCATATATTATCTGTTTTGTTTAATCTGTTTTGCATATTCTTAAAAAGAAAGTTCATAATATTCTTAAACTAATCTTAATCAAAAAAGTATTACTGGTCGGAGTCATGAATAGAGCAGAGATTTTTACCTTTGCTTATCATTGTAAAGGCATATCTTAAAATAAATTTATATCATGGCACAAAAAATAAAAACTGGAATGATTGGTGGCGGCGAAGGTTCCTTTATCGGGGCCATTCACTACAAAGCGGCAATGCTTGATGGTTATTACCAACTGGTTTGCGGTGCATTCAGCAGCGATCATGCGAAGTCACTGCGTTCGGCCGGTTATTATCATGTAGAACCCTCCCGTGTTTATGCCACCTGGCAGGAGATGTTTGAAAAGGAGGCTGCCCTTTCAGATGAAGAGCGTATGGAAGCTGTTATTATCGCCACACCAAATCACCTGCATCATCCGCAGGCCATGATGGCACTTGATAAAGGATTTCATGTTATTTGTGACAAACCGGTTACCATATCTTCAAAAGAGGCACTGGAGCTTGAGCAGAAAGTAAAAGAGAGCGGGCTGGTATTTGCACTTACACATACCTACACCGGATATCCTATGGTAAAAGAAGCGCGTGAGCTGGTTACCTCGGGAAAACTGGGAAAAATAAGGAAGGTTGTGGTAGAATATCCTCAGGGCTGGCTTTCCACCCCGTTGGAGCAGGAGGGCAACAAGCAGGCATCCTGGCGGGCCAACCCGAAGTTCAACGGCCCCGGTGGCTGCCTGGGAGACATTGGAGTGCACGCCGAAAACCTTGCGGAATATTTTACCGGACTTACCATCAACGAGCTTTGTGCCGATATTACATCTTTTGTTCCCGGGCGCAAACTCGACGACGATGCATCGGTTCTGGTGCGGTTTAAAGGTGGTGCCAAAGGACTGATCTTTGCAAGCCAGATCTCTGCCGGTGAAGAAAATGATCTGAATATTAAAGTTTATGGTGAGAAGGGCGGATTGGAATGGCACCAGATGGAACCCAATACCCTTTTGCTCAAATGGCTCGACCAGCCCATGCAGATTTTACGCGCCGGAGCAAATTACCAGAATCTTTCAGAAAGAACCCGCTGGAATTGCCGTACACCCGGCGGACACCCCGAAGGCTACATTGAAGCTTTTGCCAATATATACCGCAATGCGGCTTACCATATTCTTGAAAAAATGGATCCGGACTTTTCTTCCCCCGATTTTATAGAATACCCAACCATTTCCGACGGTGTAAGAGGTATGCGCTTTATTGAAAAAGTGATTGAATCGGCAAAAGGATCAGAAAAATGGCTGAAATTCCACAGCTGATGAATTCTGATCCATTGCACAATTCACCATGAAAGAATTTCTGAAAATACTTCCACAAAAAGCTCAAAGCAAAAAGCGCGACTTTAAGCTGCTTGCCGCGAAGGTAAAAAAACTCAAGCCCCGCCAGGCCGATGAGATCTTTCTGAAATTGCATACTGAAACATTTGAGCAAATCAATTGCCTGGATTGTGCCAACTGCTGCAGGGGTCTGGGGCCACGGCTTTTCAAAAAGGATATAGAGCGCTTATCGGCCCATCTGAAAATGAAATCCTCTGTATTTACGGATACTTACCTGCGAATAGACGAGGACGGTGATTTTGTTTTCCAATCTATGCCCTGCCCCTTTCTAATGAAAGACAATTATTGCATGGTATATTCATCCAGGCCCAAAGCCTGCCGGGAATATCCGCATACGGATCAGAAAAATATCAGGAGCATACTTTCTACCTGTGTGAAAAATACGGAAACATGCCCTGCGGTGTATTACATTTTCGAAAAACTTTCTAAAATTCTATCCTGAAGGATTTAGAAATTTTGATTTCTGCCGCGGGTGTTGTATTTTAGAGGTTTGAATATTTTTTTTGTTATCATCTCTAAACCTCTTGAAGAGCATTGTTATATATTTGCTGGCTTTTGGCAGCCCCAAAATCTTTAATTTATTTGTAATGCGTGTAAATTTTCATTATTGTCCGATAAAAATGTTTGAAAAATTACCAGATTGCCTTCGGCGAGCTTACGGTTCTTCGCTTCACCATGTTACGCTCAGAATGACAGGTAGTTATGAGTTTAAAGAAGTGATTTGGAGATGTTGGATGGGGTGAAGCCCCATCCAACACCTCCCAACAATTGACCCTTGGGAAAGCCTGTCATGCTGAGCAAAGCGAAGCATCTCGTTATTTTACCAACACTACTGATGAATTTAAAATGAAAAACTAAATTAAACCGATACGATGAAAAACACAGGATTAATTTCTTTTCTGGCATTTGGCTTATTTGTATTTCAATCCTGCCAGTCTACAATAACACCCACTGTTGAAATAAATGCTGCGGAAAAGGATTTCAAAAACACTCCGGTTTTCATGAATATTGAAAAATCTCAATTTAAATCTTTCGAAAATCTGTGCCTCTATGCAAATGGAGATTACATTGCTGCACAAGCAGAGGAAATTTCACCTACCCATATAAGGTTATGGTGGATAGCTAACATCCCTGCCGGAGAGAAAAGAACTTATTCGATTCAATCGCAATGCAACAACCATGATGAAATATTTTCCTGGCAATCTGCAACTGAAAACTCCAAAATACTTCTGCATAACGGTATGCCCCTTATCGGTTATGAACATCCGACGTTTGATCTTAGCGAAAGGGAGCTTACTTATAAGCCCTTCCATCATGTTTTTGACCCTCATAAAAGCATTCATATTACCAAAGGACCCGGTGGATTGTTTTCACACCACAGGGGCATTTATTTCGGTTATAACCAAATCCGTGTTGATGGCGGCGAACCTGTTGATATCTGGCACAATCATTATGGTGAGCACAGTGAACATGTCAGGACTATCAGGGAATTTACCGGCCCGGTATTTGGCGGCCACACTGTGGAGATAGAATGGAGGGATACCCGGGCACAAACTTTTGCCCGGGAAACCCGCACCCTGAAAGTATTTCATGAAAACGATCAGATGATAATCGATTTTCATTCGGTATTAGAACCTGTTGATGCAGCTGTGGTAGAACTCAACGGCGACCGTCATCATGGAGGGGTACAATTCAGGGCTGCCAATGAAGTAAGTGAAAACAGCGAAGAAACCTTTTTTACACGCCCTCCCCAGATACAACATCTTTCACCCTTTTCGGAAATTGAGGGAGATGAAATGTACGACCTCCCCTGGAATGCCATGAGTTATATTTTGAACGGTGAGCAATATAACGTTGCTTACTTTTCGCATCCATCTAACCCTGCCGGAGCAGAAATGTCGGAAAGGCGATATGGGAGATTTGGAGAGTTTTTCCCATTTAAAATTACACCCGAACAATCTCTTGAAGTAAAATACAGGTTTATCGTTACAAAGGGGCAAGCCCCTTCTGTTGAAACGCTGCAACAACAATATGAGAATTTTGCTGAAAAATTAAACTATGAAATAAGAAACTGAACCAAACCCAATATTAAATAATAAAGCTATGAAACGTACCCGAAGAGAATTCATCAGGACTTCTGCACTTGGCGTTGCCGGCATTACTTTGTCGGGAATGGGATTATCTGCAGCCAGTTATAACCGTATAATCGGTGCCAATGACCGCATCAATGTGGCATTGATAGGGCTGGGACGTCGGCTGGGAGCTTTTCGTGAGCCCATTGCCATGAAATCAGCAAATGCTCATTTGCTTTACTTGTGTGATGTTATGGAAAGTCAGCGGGAAAGAGGAGTCAGGACTTTTTCCGGTCATTTAACCTATCAACCCGCAGTGATAAATGATTTACGAAAAATAATGGATGATCCCAATGTGGATGCCATTATCAATGCAATGCCCGACCACTGGCATGCTCCGGGAGCGATAATGGGGGTTCAGTCGGGTAAGCATGTTTTTGTGGAAAAACCCGGAAGTCATAATCCAAAGGAAAATGAGCTTTTGGTAAAGGCAGCAGGAAAATACGGAAAGCTTATCCAACTGGGTAACCAACAGCGTTCGGCACCTGAATCAATAGAGATAATCAAAAGTATCCATGAGGGAGAAATCGGCACACCCTATGAGGCAGTAACCTTTTATGCCAATGCACGTGGTGAGGTACCCAATCAAACTCCCGCTGATCCACCGCAAGGGCTTGACTGGGATTTGTTCCAGGGACCATCACCCCGGAGAGCCTATACGCATAACACATGGGATTATTACTGGCACTGGTATGGATGGAATTTTGGAACCGCAGAAATTGGCAACAATGGTATTCATGAACTTGACATTGCCAGGTGGGCTTTACAGGTAGAATATCCCGAAACAGTTTCGGTAATAGCTGATAAACGTCATTTCCCTGATGACGGATGGACCATGTATGATACTATGAGAGCAACCTTCAGGTATCCGGGTAACAAAACCATTGTCTGGGACAGTAAAAGCCGCAATGGATACCGAACCTTCGGCCACGGCAGAGGTACCATAGTTTATGGCACTGAGGGTTCGGTTTTCGTTGACCGCGATGGTTATAAGCTTTATGACAGAAACGGCAGAATGGTGAGGGAAAATTACCTGCAAGGCCGAGAAGGCGGAGTAGCTTTAGGTGGAGGCGGAGACATGTCAACCATTCACGTCCTTAACTTTTTCAATGCAATCAGAGGAAAAGAAGAACTAAACTCACCAATAGTTGAAATGGTAAAAAGCATTCAGCTTTGTCATCTTGCCAACATATCTTACCGAATCAAAAAAGACCTGAAAGTGAATCCGGAAAACGGAACCACAGATGATGCTGATGCACGCAAGCTCTGGTCACGGGAATACGAACCCGGTTGGGAACCTAAAGTTTAACAATGCTAAATCAAATCATAAATGAAGAAGAGAACTTTCTTATTGTTTATTTTTCCGATACTGATGCTTAATTCCTGTAAAGACAACGATTCCAAGGAATTTACCGGGGCACAACATGAAGTCAGGCTCCTTACACTGAATCCCGGCCATTT
>REDJ01000032.1 GCA_007693555.1 Bacteroidota bacterium | reverse complement strand
AATCATTCAGGAATAATAAAAATATCCTCATTTTCGCGTTTCATGAGGTATTTTTCCCGGGCATAGCGCTCCAGTTCTTCGGGGTTATTTTTAAGCTTTTCCACGGCCAGGCTATCATGCGCGATTTCGTGGAGGTAATATTCCTTTTCTGCCTCAAACTGCTTTAACTGGCGCCCATGCCGGTATTGCTGTATAAGATTATTCTGGTCAAAAAACATCAACCAAACCAGTGCAGCAATCAACACCAGTGCATACTTGTTTTTAAGAAATGAGGGGATTTTGTTCAGCATAACCTTTGTATTCTCAAAGCAAAGATAAAGGTTTTTTGTCTTTAGTGCAGTCCTTTAACTTTTGGTTTTCCTGCTACAAAATCTTTCAGGTAAAAGGGTTCAAAATATGCCAGGTCTTCAAATTCCTTTTTCTGTAATCTATCAAAAGCGGGGTTTACCAAACCAAAAACTGAGGTAAAAACATTATCATAAAAAACAGCATTTTCATGTTTTATAACCGTTTTACACTTATCTGCACCATCACCAAAAAAGGCAATTTTTCCTTTGGGCAGTAATTCTGAAAAAGAATTTTCTACTATGATTTCAGCCTTTGTTTCTCTTACGGTTCGCAACGAAGCATCAAACACTGCGTTATAAACTTCCATGCGGCGGGCATCTATCATAGGAACATAAAAATCAGCCTTTATTTTATTTTGTGTAGCAGCCACTGAAACAAGCGATTCAAGGGTATTTACCGCTATCAGTGGAATATCCAAAGCATAGCAAAACCCTTTTGCAGCTGAGACACCAATGCGCAGACCGGTATATGAGCCCGGTCCCATGCTGACCGCAACTGCATCAAGTTGGTTAAATTTAGTACCGGCATCCATTACAACCTCTTCTATGAAAGAAGTAAGCAATGAAGAATGGGAGTACTGCATGCTTTTATCTTCGCGGTATGAAAGTATTTTATTATCACGTGCAATACCGGCAGAGCAAACTTTTGTGGCAGTTTCTATGAGAAGAATATGACTCATCTTTAATTTTTTCCAATGAGGTGCAAAAATACTATTTCATGATTAATTTTTAATCATGAAGCATTGGTTTAATAAAAATTGATTTGCCGGGATAATCGTTGACCAGGAAAAATTGATTTAGTCTCCAAATAGTTCGCTTCTCCTAACCACAGTAACACGGCCGCCATCTTCCAGTGTTCGTGACAACGCCCTGAAAGGACCGGTAACCACACGCTCTCCTTCGTCCAACCCTGAAACTATTTCAATATGATTACTATCCTGAATTCCGGTTTTAACAGGTGTAAGTTTTACAAAGCCGTCATTATAGACAAATACATACTCCTGCATTGCGGCAGTCCTCCTGCCAGGTGTTACTTCGTTTTTGTCTTCTCCATTTTCTTCATTCTCATTATCGTTTTCATTCCTTTGTCTGGCAGTTGCTTCTCTTGTGGTAACTGATTGTATGGGCACTGATACTACATCATAAACTCTTTCTGTTTGAATATCAGCCGAAGCGGACATTCCGGGGCGGAAAGGTGAAAGATGAGGCCTGTCCTCTCTCAACAGATGTTGATAAGAATCGGGAAGGATTCTGATTTTTACCTCAAAATTGGTAACCTGATCAACAGCCATTGTTTGTGACAAAGCCGAGTTGGCAATAGAAGTTACAACACCTGTGAACTCCTGATTGAGCCAGGCATCTATTTCAATAATAGCTGTATCCCCTTCATTAACGCGTATAATGTCATTTTCATTCACTTCCACCTGTAGTTCCATTTCATTGAGATTGGCTATGCGCAGAATTTCAGTACCTGCAAACTGTGATGTGCCCACAACCCTTTCACCCAGCTCCGCATCCAACCGCGAAATGGTGCCATCCATAGGAGAAAAAATATTGGTTTTCGTGAGATTTTCACGCGCCTCTCTTAATGCAGCTTCAGCGCTCTTTACCTGGAATTCGGAAGCTACAACACTTTGTGCACCTGCTTCTACTTCAGCCTGGGCAACCAGAAAACTTGCGCGCGCCTGATCAAATTCCGATTCAGAAATGGCATCCTGGTTAAACAGTCTTTCATTGCGTTCAAAACTGGCTTTGGCATTTATAAATTGTGCTTCGGCCTGGGCTTTTCTGGCGCGTGCATTGGCAAGATTGGCACGGCTCGTATTTAAACTTGCCTCTACCCGGTCAAGGGCCGACTCATAAATATCAGGATTGATACGAACCAATAAATCACCTCGTCTTACAAACTCCCCTTCTTTGACAAGAATTTGGACAATCTCACCCGAAACATCAGGTGCAATTTTTGCTTCCGTAACAGGCTGAACTTTACCATTGGCTGTAACTATTTCAATGATATTTCTTTTTTCAGATTCTTCAACAGTAACTCTTGTGGCCAATTCTTCTCCTACCCAACCGGCCTGGCGGGCAATAATGACAAAAAGAATTAAACCTCCCAATCCAAAGAGGGAGAACTTTAATATTTTATTCCGTTTCATTTTTTATAAGTTTATTTTTCATGGTTAAAAAGTCAGGGGATTCCCCAGGTAAAAATCCAGGATCTTGGTTCTAAACAAGTATTCGTATTTGGCTTGCAGCAATTCAGACTGGGCAGCCGAAAGACGGTTTTTTGCATCATTATATTCCAGGGTGTTAACCATTCCCACATTAAACCTTTGTTCTGTATATCGAAAAGATTCTTCCAGTGCCACAACATTTGTTTCTGTTGCAATATATCTTTTTAAGGCTGCCGAAGCGTCAGCATGCGCCTGCTGTATGGTTTGAAACAATTGTTCCCTTGCAATCCGACTTTGAAGACGGGCATTTTCAAGGTTGATCTGCGACCGGCTGATATTGGAACGAACCTGTAAGTTATTAAAAATGGGAATACTCAGGAATAAGCCGATACTTTGGTTTACATTGTCCCTGAACTGATCGGCGAAAGGGATTACATCTCCTAATTCAGGCATTGGGAAACCGGTCTCCGGATCTATAATAAATATTTGCTCACGCCTTGCATCGGAATAGCCGGTGCCCACCGAACCACTTAATGCCAGAGACGGGCTGCGAGCCCCTTTGGATGCAGCAAGCCCCCTTTCAGCACTGAAAACCCTAACATCTGCCGATTTAATTTCAGGTTGGATCTGTATTGCCGTTTGATAAACCTGCATTGGAGATTCCCTGATTTCTTCATCCGGCAAAATATCAACAACCGGAATTTCAATATTTAACTCTTCGTCTTCCGCCATATACATTATTTGCCTGAGATTGAGAATGGCTAAATCAAGCTGGTTTTTTGCGTTTACAACCTGCAATTCTTCTGTTGCCATCTGAGCCTGAATGGTCAGCAGCGATCCTCTTGGAAGTGTTCCGGCTTCCACAAGTTTCCCGGTCCTTGCCACCTGCTGACGGGATATCTCAAGCTGGTTGTTTGCATTTTCGAGAATCTCAATACTGAAAAGAATTTGAAGGTATGCTGATGCTACTGTAAGTGCAATATCATTATAACTCCGTTCAAGATCAAGCTTACCTGCTTCCAGGTCATACCTGTTTTGCCTGATGATATTTCTAAGTTGAAAGCCATTGAAAAGGCTTACACTGCTCGTTGCATTGAAGCTGTTGGCTTGTACCGTTTCTGTAATAAAATCATTTGTGAACGGATCAACAGTCCTTCCGATGTTATAGGAATGCGATGCTCCTGCATTTAAGCTGGGAAACATATTTGCCCGGCTTTGTGTGAGGTTTTCACCGGCCAGGTCAACCGACAGCTTTTGTTGTTGCAACATCAGGTTGTTTTCCCATGCATGTTCAATGCATTCTTCAAGTGTCCATATCCGGTTTTCCTGTGAAAATGCGCCACTGGCAAAAACAATAATAGCAATAAGTAAAACTGCCCCAAGGCCTGAATTTTTTTTGTACATAAGGCTGAATAAGAATTTAAATTAGGCAATATGCATATTTTGAAAGGTTTTACCACCTTGTAATCCGACGCCGGAAATTTCCTTTCATTACAATTGTGAATCAATTGGGCAGCTAAATTACACAAGATTACGAAACAAATTACGCATTTAAATTGTTTCAATATTATAATTTTCAATTCTTTTAAATAGAAAATATTATGCGAATAGCAATAGCAGGACATACCGGATTTATCGGTACCGAATTAAAAAAATATTTTAATGAGAAGGGCTATGAAATAACCGGTATAGGTCGTGAGGATTTTGGCAAGGGGAATACCCATCTGGCTTCATTGATTGAAGGTCGGGACTTTCTAATTAACCTTGCAGGCGCTCCTATTATTAAACGCTGGACCCGCCGCTACAGCAGGATATTATGGAGAAGTAGAATAGATACTACAATTCAGTTAAGAGAAGCTATCGGGCTTTGCCGCGAACGTCCGAAAGCCTTTTTTTCAGCATCAGGAGTGAACATTTACCAATCAGAAGGAATTCACACCGAGAGCAATAGTAAGTTAAACAACGACTTTCTGGGTTTACTTTGTCAGAACTGGGAAGAAGAAGCTGCAAAAGCCCGTGTTTTTTGCCCAACTTATATTATTCGTACGGGCGTCATCCTGGGAAAGAGCGGCGGGGCATTGCCGCAGATGGCTTTACCCTTTAAGCTTTTTGTTGGTGGGAAAATTGGCAAGGGTAAACAAATGATTTCCTGGTTGCACATACAGGATTATTCTGAAGCAATTCATATGCTAATGAAAAAATTACCTGAACAGGAAGTTTTTAATTTTACTTCCCCTGATCCTGTTTCCAATGCTGAATTTTCATCTGAATTGGCAAAAACGCTGAAACGTCCTGCTTTTTTCACTGTTCCGCCTTTTGCACTCAAACTGCTTTTCGGACAAGGGTCTGTAATACTTTTAACAGGAGTAAATGTATTACCGGAAAATTTACAAAAGGAAGGATATAAATTCCGCTTTCCGCAGATTAAAGAAGCGCTGGAAGACTTGTTATAACTACCCGAACAGAAGCGAAAATACCTGATCAACCCTGTTTACCGGATGTATTTTTATACTGAATTTTTTTGCCTCTACTCCTTTGAGGTTGTATTTTGAAACAAAAATTTCCTCAAATCCCAGCTTCTGAGCTTCTGAAATTCTTTGTTCAATGCGTGTTACGGGCCTAATTTCACCTGTAAGCCCCACTTCGGCGGCAAAGCATGCTTTATCATTCACTGCAACATCTTCACTGGAAGAAAGTATTGCGCAAATCACCCCCAGGTCAATGGCAGGATCATCAACTCTGACACCCCCGGTAATATTGAGGAAAACATCTTTAACGGACAACCGGAACCCACATCTTTTTTCAAGTACTGCCAGGAGCATATTCAATCTTCTCACATCAAAACCTGTGGAAGAACGCTGGGGTGTTCCATAGGCAGCTGTGCTGATCAATGCCTGGGTTTCTATAAGAATGGGACGCATCCCTTCCAGTGTAGCAGAAACAGTAATGCCGCTTAGGGGTTCATCACGGCTGGATAATAATATTTCTGATGGATTTGAAACTTCCCTCAATCCATTTTCCCTCATTTCAAAAATACCGAGCTCAGAAGTGGAGCCAAACCGGTTTTTTTGGGAACGCAAAATGCGGTAAACATGATTGTGGTCGCCTTCAAATTGCAGCACAGTATCAACCATATGCTCAAGCAGCTTTGGCCCGGCAAGCGAACCTTCTTTGGTAATATGTCCGATGAGAAAGACAGGAATTCCGTTTTCTTTGGCAAATTTCTGAAACTCTGAAGCACACTCGCGTATTTGCGAAACACTCCCGGCTGAAGATTCAATATGCGATGTGGTAAGGGTTTGTATGGAATCAATCACCAGCATTTGTGGCTGTATCTCATCAATATGATGAAAAATATTGTCAGTTCGGGTTTCTGTAAGGATAAAACAATTGGATTGTTGCATTCCCAGTCGTTCTGCACGCATTTTAATCTGCAACTCACTTTCTTCCCCTGAAATATAAAGTACTTTCTGATTTTTAATGTTTAATGCAACCTGCAGCATCAGGGTTGATTTCCCAATTCCCGGTTCACCACCTACCAATACGAGTGCTCCTGGTACTATGCCGCCGCCAAGTACCCTGTCAAGCTCCTGGCTGCCCGAACCAATGCGTTGCTCTTCACGAAACTGAATATCGGAAATCAGGCGGGGCCTGGAACCTGAAGCCTGGGAGCGTGTTGCAGATTTTGCATATGCTCCCTTGCCCGGCTTTTCAATAACTTCTTCCACATAGGTATTCCACTCACCACATGCCGGGCATTTGCCAATCCATTTGGCAGACTGTGCCCCGCAATTCTGACAAAAAAATGAAGTTTTTACCTTACTCATTTTTACTGCTCTTCAAAAGAAAAAGGGAAAACCAAGCTATAAGCTATTGCGGTTTTCCCTCTGCAACCATGAAAACAAGACTTTAAATTTACAAAAAGAATTGCAATTATCAACGAATTTTGACAAACTCTTTGAACATTACACCTCCGGTAACCTGCAAATGTAAAATAAGTACTCTGTTATCCAGTGTAGAAACATCCCAGTTGTCATTCCAGAGTTCGTTGGAGGTATTCAGCAAACGCAGAGTGGTATTTAGCGGTGTGGATTCCAGCACATAAAAGCCCTCATCAATCTTGTTAAAATCACCCGGACTTTCCTTCGGCCGCTCAAACATGGTAACAACACCGTTGTCAAACTCCCATTCCACAACAACCGGGGAATGAATATCTGCAACATTTATCATTTCCCATCTTCCTGTGATAAGATCTTCACTGTGTTTTCTGCAACCTGAAAAACACAAAACCGTCAGAGAAAGGAAAGCCAGAAAAATCAGTCTATACTTCATAAACCTGTCTGAATTTGAATCAAATAAAAAACAAAATTAAGAAGAAAGCATTAAACTTCAGCACAAAACATGAATTTAGGATGCTTTTCCAGTTTCTTTTAAAACTTAAACCCCCGGCATTACATATAATAAAGAGAAATATACTATTAAAAATTTATTGACAATCTCAGGCTAAATCTCCTGTGGGGTTGAATATCTCCCGGTCGCCCCATATATTCGGTATTGGTAAGATTTTTCAACACCATTGAAATTTCATAGTTCCGGTGAAACTGCCATCCCATATTCAGGTCCATGATAAAATGTCCGGTATTGTTGCTGTTCCAGTAATCGTAGAATCCGGGAAGGATGGTTTCGCGGGTAAGTTCATCAAGAAAAACATCGTCAATATTCTGTATTCTGGAGCGATAGAAAAGATCGGTGCCCAGCCTGAAGTTTCTGTAAACAGTGCCGAGGCTGAGTTTGGCTGAGTGGTTTCGCCGGTATTTCAGAAAAGTACCTGTGTTTTTGCCGGTTCGGGGGTTAAACTCAACAGGATACATAAATACATATCCTCCACTGATATTGTTTTCAAACTGCCCTATGGTACGGCTGAGAATAAATTCTGTTTCCACACCATAAACCCTTGAATATTCGGTATTTGTAGCCCGGAATCCAAATTCACCCAGTCCGGTTTGAGGATCTTGATAAATACCAAACATATATTCAATCAGATCCTTGTTCTGTGAATAAAACAGGGCAATATCAAGGAGTCCGTCCCATTTATGAATGCCTACGCCCTGCTTAATGCCTATTTCAGAGTTCCAGCCGGATTCTGCTTCAAGAAAAGGGTTGGGGAAAATCCTTACAGCCCCCAGGGCGGTTGCTGCATGTTTTTCGGCAATTGACGGATACCGGTATCCCTGTCCCCATGATGCACGTAAGAAAGTAAATTTCTGCAACTGATAGTTCATTCCAGCCCTAAACAACGCTACCAACCGGTCTCTCTCCCCGTTAAGGGTATTGTGCTCCAATCGCACACCGCCCACCAATTTCAGTCTTTCCAGCGGGCTCACATCTGCCTGCATGTAGGCAGCCAGATTCAGGGCCTCATGATCGCCATAAAACTGCGACCATACCCTTGTGGATTTTTGTAAGATCCCCGAATTTACACTCAGGTAAGGGTTAACCTCATACCAGCTCTGGTATTCAGAGTAAATGGAAAGGGCATCGCTGTTGGTAGATTCTGAATCGGGATATCTGTTTCGTGAAAACTGCACCCGGTTGCGCAGATCGTGACTTGCCCTGGAAGAATAACGCAACCTGATAAATGGATCCACGGTAACAAAAGTTCCATTCAGGTTGATGGCTGTTGATTCTGCCTGTCGAAGTGCTCCCCGATCTGCATCTTCCCATAAAACAAAATCGCGCTTATCGGAATAACCCACCAGGGTATTGATTCCGTAGGAAAGCCCCTGTATGGTTCTGTGATGATGCCTCAGGTTAAGATTAACGCGCCCCAGGTTTTCATTATTTAACCTGCGATAGCCCTGATCAACCAGCAGAAATGAGCCCAGGGCAACCTCGGTTTGTCCATATCTTTTCAGATGTGAGAAGGATGCACTGGAAAAATTCCGCGGGCTGCTCCACCATTTCCAGTTTTTGTTGGAGGGGTTACCAAACATTCCTGATTCAATATAAAAGGAAGTTCGCCCCTCCTCAGTGGCAGGAGCTGTGCGGAAATTGATGATGCCGTTCAATGCTGATGACCCGTAAAGAACCGAGGATGCCCCTTTGATGATCTCTATCTGCGAAATATTCTCAAGCGGAAGAAACTGCCAGCGAATACTACCGGCATCTGCAGCCAGTATGGGTAATCCATCAACCAGTGTTAAAACCCTTGAACCGGCACCATAGCTGAACCCACTTCCCCCGCGTATGGAAGCCTGCCCGTCGAGCACTTCAATTCCGGGTGTTTTGTTGACAAGTTCGGATGCACTGGTAATTTGTGCTGCATTATAATCCTGTGGTCTGATTAAACTAACAGAAACTGTTGATTCTGCCACCCTCTGCTCAACACGTGAAGCACTTACAATTACCTGGTTGAGCCGGGTTACTTCGGGATCAAGGCTGATATCCAGCGTTAAAGTATCGCCGGCAGAAAGAGAAATCTGTCTTTGAATGCTCTGGTAGCCGATAAAACGGAACTGAAGCGTGAATTGTCCGGGTTGCAGCCTGAGCTGATAGATGCCCCATTCATTGGTAACGGTTCCCTGTCCGGGGGCATAAATAACATTGGCCCCCGGTAGCGGATTATGATTTGATGCATCAGTTACCGTTCCTTTTACAACCGGCGGAGCAGAACCTGCCGGGGAAAGGGTAATCCACACAAAAAAAATCAATACCGTTATCCGAACATACATTATTTAGGCACAAAGGTTAATCTCAAACGCAAAGGATCAGTCGGATCATAGGGATTGGGGAAGTTTGCAGAGATCTTCAAAGAGTTGGCAACCAGTTCCTCTATTTTGGCGTTAAGCGGCAAGGGAAGAGAATCAGACCTGATAAGCAACTCTGTTTCATTTTGCTGAAATCGCCATGTACCCTCATAAACACCAAAAGTACCCGTTCCATCTTCTCTGAAATCCACTTCGCCTTTAAAGTCCTCAAGGAATCCACCCGGAATACTGCCATCTTCACCATTTACCAGCAAGCTATCTGAAAGCCAGATGGGGGTTGTTAAATACCGGAAGCGATCAGATTCATCATC
>REDJ01000185.1 GCA_007693555.1 Bacteroidota bacterium | reverse complement strand
AGGTCGAACAGGAAAAGGAAAGCGCCCTGCAAAATAACTGACTGACCATATCCCCTGAGCATATCACGGCGTTTTTCGTTTCTGTTTGCAGCATGAATCAACCATGCTCCACCGGCCATGTATAGTATATCAAGCCCGGCATTGATAAGAAAAAGATTTTCTGAACGGATGTGTTTTCTCATCATTTCATCTGCGCTCAATGCAGTGATATCTGTACCGGCCATATCGAACAGAGCATAAACGGCAATACCTGCATTTACAACATTCCAGGCGGCATTCATCTGGTGGAAATATTTTTTTTCACCGTCATATCGGATCCAGCCGTAAGTTCCGGTGGCCATATTGGCCAGCGCCCAGCCTCCCAGGAAGTACATGCCGGATTTATTGATGTCGAGGCTGCGGGTGTAAAAGTCTTCGTGGGTTTGGGCCTGTAAATATGTCAAACTGAAAAATGAAAATAGAAGAAGAAAGATTATTCTTAGCATGATTAAAATGTTTAGAAAAAAGAACTACAAAAAATGATGCATTGCACCCATAATAACAGCAATCATGAGTAAACTGTTTAGTAAAATTCTTTTTTAGATGTAATAAAATAATTATTTGGTAAATCTTACGATTACAAAGGCCAGAAAATGGGTAATAAAACCATGGCAATAATCATAACCACCAGGGAAAGTGGTAAACCCAGTTTGATGTAATCAGAAAATTTATAACCCCCCGGACCCATTACAAGGAGGTTTGCAGGATGTGAAATGGGGCTCAGAAAACTTGCAGCTGCAGCAATAGAAATTGCCATCATGATGGTATAGGGAGAAAAATCAAAACCGGCAGCTGCCTGCAGTGCGACCGGTGACATAATAACAACAAGGGCAGCAGGTGGAATGGCAAGGGTAGAAATAAGAGTAAGTAAATACAAACCGGCAATTACTCCCCATGGCCCAAACCGTCCAAATATTTCAACTACCTGTTCTGCCATCAAAGCTGCAGCACCGGTTTGCTCCATGGCAAAACCCAGGGGGAGAAGACCTGCAATAAGAAAAACCGAGCGCCATTCAATGGCCCTGTATGCCTCTTCCATTTTAAGACATCCTGTAAGAACCATCAATGCAATCCCGATTACAGCCGAAATAGCAAGAGGTATAATACCCAATAATACAGGTATTAAAATGCCCAGCATGACAATTACCGCAGTAAGTGCTTTATGGGTTCTGAAAGGCTGACTCATGGTATCGGTAAGGAGAATAAAATCATTGTCACTGCCCATTAGTTCGAGTTTGTCTCTTTTTCCATAAAGCAATAAAGCTTCGCCAAAACGCAATTGAATATTATGAAGATTGGTGCGGTAAGCGCGACCTTCGCGCCATATGGCCAAAACAGTAACTCCGTATTTTTTCCTGAAGTTTATTTCGCGAAGTGTTTTACCTGCCAGCAGGGAGCGTGGTGCCAAAACCACTTCAGCCATGATAATTTCCCCGGTTTCCAGACTTTGCGCTGCAGGTGCCTGTTCTTCGGGCAAATCAATTTCCATAAGGCCCTGCAATAAAGGTAAATCCTTAATATTTCCCTGAACAAGCAACCGGTCGCCAGGTTCAAATTTTTCTCCTGGCTTAGGCATAATTAATTTATCACCAGAACGTAATATCCCAAGCACATTAAGTCCGAATGCCTCGCCCAGTTGGGTCTCTGCTATTGCACTACCAAAAAGCTCAGAGTCTTCTTTTATTTCCATGATAAAAAGTGCCTCGTGCAGCTTGTATAGCTTCATTAACTCATTTGCAGGTATACGTGAGAAACTTTCAAAATGTCGTCCCTCCACATTTTTTTGAATTTCATCTTCTGGCCCATGTAACAGCAAAACATCTCCAGGTTGCAATTCTGTCCTTTTTAATGTATGGCCTGAGATAATTTTACCTCTTTTCAAGGCAATTATATTCAGGTTTATTTGTTTCAATACATGCCTGCCAGCAGTAAAATGACCAATTAGAGGGGACTTCTCTCCGATTTTTGCTTCAAAAAAACTAAGTTCAGAAAGCTTACCTTCATCAGGTATAAAGCCGGATTGCTCAGGTAATAGAATTTTCCACTCACTAAGGGCTTTTATGGCATCATACCGACCTTGTACAAACAATTTGTCTTTTCCACGTATAATGGTGTCAGGTCCCGGGTCTAACATTGTTCCGCCACCTTCTCTTTTTACCGACAGAACATTGATGCCCAATGCAGCTCTTAGCCGGCTTTCTGCAAGTGTTTTTCCATCCAGTTCCGAGCCGGGTTTTACCCGAATCAGGAAAGTACGTTGTTCCAGATCATATGAGGCAGGTAATGCCTTTTTCCCCTTCTTAATGCCATTCTTTGCCACATCCTTATGAGGAAGAAAATGTCTGCCAACAAGCGAAATGAAAATAATGCCACCAAGCATAACCCCCATTCCCACAGGAGTGAAATCAAACAGTTCAAATGGTATCAAATCTGCATCCTGCAGAGCAAAACTTACCAAAAGGTTGGGTGGTGTTCCAATTAGCGTGGTAAGACCTCCAAGCAAGCATCCATAAGCCAGCGGCATGAGTAATCTTGACGGAGCGCGATTAGTAGAACGTGCGATATCCATGACTACCGGCAGCATCAGGGCCGCCACACCTATATTATTCATGACTGCTGATAATAAGCCCGAGGTGAGCATAATCACAAAAATCATTCTCCATTCACTGGTACCCGCAAGATTCAAAACCTGCCGGCCAATGATGCGTGCTACTCCTGTCTGATATAACGAAGCACTTAAAATAAACATGGCCCATACCGTCACAACAGCAGGATTACTGAAACCTGACAATGCTTCGGCTGGTGAAACAAGCCCGGTTATGGCCAGTGTTCCCAGAACCAGCAAGGCAACAATATCCATCCTCACCCATCCGGTAAAAAACAATACCAGGGCTGCAAGGAGGATGAAAAATACCAGAATTATCTCAATGGTCATAAAATCAATAAAATAGAAGTAAGTCCGAATCGCAGTTGCCAAAGATAAATCAATGCAAAATTATAATTAATTGCGAAAATATGTAATTAAGCAATTGATAGTTTTGGTCCGTTGCAAGAGATTTAAATAAACCTTCTTTCAATCTTCTTCGATTTCCGTACCTGCAATGTAAATGCTGTCAATGACATTGACCTCTCCCAGCCAGATTCTTCCTTCAGGTTGTTGCAACTCTTCCCGGCTCACCTGGTATTTTAGCCCGGGAAACCTGAAAAAAATATTGTATTCACCGGGAGGTATACTGTCAAAGTCTTCATAATGAATGCTGAATGTATGAGTGTCACCGGCTTCTATTAAAGACAACCAATCTGTTTCCCATTTATCATATGGCTCAGGTGATAGGGGCTCAATCTCATGTGTGTAGCTTTCTTTTGTTTGAATATTAATGAAAATAAGCCCGTTTGTAAAATAGTGAAAGAGCTCTGTACCGGTCTTCTCGGGATCAATAAAAAGATAATCAACGAAATCTTTATTTGACAAACTCAGCGCAACTGTGATGGCATGATCATTTTCAAAGATTATGGTATCCATATCAACAGAAAGGCTTTCACGAAACTGACCATACATTTTGAGGGCCTCAGCTATCATATCATCTTTTCTGGGATCAGGTTTTAAGGGGTTTTGATTGCCAAGCTCAGGAAAGTAGTCAATACCAATTACAAAATCCTGGTACATAAAGGGCTCACTATGGATGACAGGCCGGTTAGGAATGAAGGAGGAGTAACCCGGTAGTATTACACCCTGATAGATCATTTCTTCAAAAGCATATACCCTGAATCCAATTCCTGATTCAAATTTTTCAAGATACTCACTCGGATTTTTTAAATAAATAAGATGTGTTGAATAGTCGTAATACTCAATTTCTTCGTGGGTTAAAAAGTTGTTGAATCCAAATTCAATACAAAAACCATCAGTGAGTTTTTCTGCAGGACCTGGTTCGGTTTCACAAGCCACTCCAATAAATATGATGAATATCAGGATCAGGTGCTTTTTCATTATTATTACGGTAAAATTCAAATTTAATCAATTATTTTGATATGAAGCTAAGGTGCGTATTTCCAAATTCAAATGTATAGTATTCAATTAATTTGCTTTGATAAAAATGGATACCACCTCATTTCATTCATTAATAAATAACAAATAATTATGAAAATCGGTGAGGGATTATAAAATTGAATCTGCAATAATCAGCAGCATAATCAGCAGAAAATAGAGATTCATAATCATAAAGGCCCGGTTTACAAGCGCGGGCCTTTTTATTCCTGGCCATTTGTAGAAGGAAATTACCAGAACTAAAGATAATCCCAGAATTATAAATGCAATAGTAAGGGATTTAATAATTCCGAATACAGATAAAAATACTGCCGCTATAGCTGTAGCAGTTGTCCATACAAAGGTGAGCCTTGAAATTTGTTCTGTATTGAAAGTTGATGTTATGGATGGAAATCCGGCTTTTTGATAATCCTCACCATATCTGAGTAAAATAAGCCAAAAATGTGGTATCTGCCCAATAAAGAAAAAGAATGAAAGAAATAAAATGTGAGGATGTATCAAAGAACCACCGGCAGCAACCCATCCTATGGCAGGAGGTATTGCTCCTACTAGTGCACCGGGTAATATGGCCCAGGGAGTTATCCTCTTCAAAGGTGTATATATACCATTATACCAGAGCAATGTAAAAACTGCCAAAACAGATGTCAGCAGGTTAAATTGATATCCCAGTATCAAGGCACCCGAAACTGAAAGTAATGCGGCCCAGAGCCAGGCCTGCTTTTTACCAACAATTCCTGTTGGAATTGGCCTGTTGCGCGTCCTTTCCATAAGTTTATCTGAGTCAGCTTCCTGTATCTGATTGATAACAGATGAACCTGCGGCAATCAAAAGGACACCTAAATAAACAACAAGCCACCCATCAGAAAAAGCTTTACTGAATAAAACAAAACCTGTCAGCGCTGAAAAAGACACTGACAGGGTTATAATAGGTTTAGTAAGCTTGAGATAAGCTAAAACGGTGTAAAGGGTTTTATTCATTCAGAGATTTCAAAAACTCTATGATAAGTTCAACTTCCTGCTCAGTAATTTCTCCCTCATAGGATAGCATCTGGCCTGGCCGGAATCCCAGAGTAATATCATAATCCGGGTCGTAAATCGAACGTATAACATATTCTTCGTCGTACACAATTTGTCTTTCCTGGCCATCGGTAATTACTGTTATAGTTTCACCAAATTTACCTGCAAATGTGGGCCCTATGAGTGTGCTTCCGTCAAGAGAATGACATGCGAGGCAACCGTTTCTTTCTACAACCTGCCTGCCAAGGAGTGCCAGGTTAGCATCATCCGGTATCACAGGCACCATTGCATCGGGGTCTTCATACCATTCCCAAAACTCATCCTGTTCCATTACTACTACCTCGCTTATCATATATGAGTGTTGCAGCCCGCAGTATTCGCTGCAGAATATTGTAAATGTACCGGTTTTGGTTGCCTGAAACCAGGTACGGTTACCAGGCAGCCCCGGCACCATATCTTCTTTGATGCGGAAAGCAGGTATATAAAACGAATGTAGTACATCCAAAGCATTCAGATTAACTATAATTGCAGTATCCACGGGTACATAAAGCTTATCGCTTACCCTTCCGTTTTCGTAACGAAAGTTAAAACTCCACATACGGGCATTAGCTGTTACTTCAATACCTTCATCAGGTGGACTTTTCATAGGTATCCAGCCCACATATCCGTAATAAAACATCCCTAAAACAAGGATCAGCGGTATGATGGTCCATGTGAGTTCCAGGGTAACACTGTCTTTTACTTGCGTGGCCTTTGGATTTCTTTTCTGATTATACCTGTAGATGAAAATTATCATCGTTAAAGTAATACCTATCAAAAAGAAAAAAGAAATACCCAGTATGAAAATAAAGGCATTGTCAACGCCTTCTACAAAAGTTGAAGCTCCTAATATCATATTCGTATATTATCTGTATGAATAATCAAAAAATGTTACGTAAAGCACCAGGAGAAATATGACCAATACGAAGGTTGTGAAAATCGCATACAACTTATTGTCAAATTTCAGATGCATAAACCATATAAGTACTATTGCTGCTTTTCCACCTGCAATCAGCATGGCAACCAGGGTATTGAAGGGTCCCATCTCAAGACTGGTAACGGCAACACTGGCTCCGGTAAGGACAAATAGTGCAAGTAATACAAAAAGATGACTTTTGTAACTTGATATATGATGTTTTTCTTCACTCATGGCAATAGTTTTTTAATGTATTAAATAAAACAAAGGGAAAAGAAAGATCCATATAAGGTCAACCAGGTGCCAGTAAAGGCCTGTATTTTCAAGCCATACATAATCTGTGCTGTGAATTTTGTCGCGCCGGATTTGCCAAACCACATAGATAAAAAGACCGATGCCAATTAGAATATGCAAAGCGTGTATGCCCGACATGATATAATAAAGTCCGAAAAACAAAGTGGTACCATGACCCAGCTCGTGAAGCAAATCACTCCCCGGGTAGAAACCATACTCAATTTTGGCACCCCATTCAAAATATTTATTTACCAGGAATAACACGGCAATGAAAAGAGTAATTCCCAGTAAAACAAGGGCTTGTTTTTTATTTCCTCTTTGAATGGCAGTGATTGACATGGCCACTGTAGCAGAGCTTATCAGCAGAATTACAGTATTAAAAGTTCCTATAAATACATCCAGTTCTTCACCGCCCAGCAGGAATGCTTCAGGATTTTTGTGCCGATAAACTGCATACATGAGGAACAGCATCCCAAACAGCAGTAGTTCTGTAAAAATAAACAACCACATGCCAAGCTTATCGCCCTCATCATCGCGGTGCACATGTGCAGTGTGTTCTTCGTGTTTTTCCATAAATCTTGCTTATTTATAATCGTAAGGTCCTTCAGTTACTTTAGGAATTTCATCCCAGTTTTCAAGAGTTGGTGGAGTATCCGATTCCCATTCAAGGGTTCGGCCACCCCAGGGATTTTTCCCGGTAACTTTTTCACCATGCCGTGATGATCTTACCAGGTTGGTAATCACTATCAAGGCACCGGCAATCATCAAAATAGCGCCCAATGATGAAATGATATTACCTGTATGGAACTCGGGCAGATAATCGTAATATCTGCGTGGCATTCCCTGCAAACCAAGGGCGAACATAGGCAGATAAAGTGTAAGGAAACCACCGAAAAATGTCGCCCAACCTATATTTGCCCAGCTGGCATCATACATACGTCCAAACATCTTAGGGAACCAATAATGCAACGCAGCCATAAAAGCATAACCTGTGCCTCCAAATACTATGAAGTGGAAGTGTGCCACTACAAAATGCGTATCATGCACATGTACGTTTGTTGCAAGAGAACCAAGTACCAGACCTGTTAAGCCCCCTATCATAAACACAAAAATAAAAGAAGTTGCCCAGTAGAATGGTGTTTGAAGATTAAGAGAACCTTTGTGTATGGTAGCAACCCAGTTAAACACTTTTATTGCTGAAGGAATGGCGACCAAAAAGGTGAGAAAACTGAAAGCATATAAAGCTCTTCCACTCATTCCGGAGGTAAACATATGATGTCCCCATACAAAATACCCTACAAAAGCAATAGCCAGTGAAGAAAGAACGATGGCTTTATAACCATAAATCGATTTTCTTGAAAATACAGGTAAAATCTCACTGATTGCACCCATGCCTGGTAATATCATAATATATACTGCAGGATGCGAATAAATCCAGAAAAGATGCTGATATAGAATTGGGTCTCCTCCCAATGCAGGGTCAAATACACCCACTCCCAACACTCTTTCCATAACTGTAAGCAGAAGAGTAATCCCAATTACAGGAGTTGCCAGAACTTGTATCCATGCTGTTGCATAAAGGGTCCAGGGGAAAAGAGGCATTTTAAGCCAGGTCATTCCCGGGGCGCGCATCCGGTGGATGGTTACCACAAAGTTAATACCCGTTAATATGGACGAGAAACCCAGGATAAAGGCTCCGAAAAGTGCAGGCAAAACATTGGCCGGGGTGCGGAAGCTATAGGGTGCGTAAAAAGTCCATCCTGTATCAGGCCATCCCCCTAAAAATTGTGAGGATAACACGACCAATATCCCTATGATATAAATCCACCATGAGGCAAGATTTAACCGCGGGAAGGCGACATCTTTAGCGCCAATCATCAGGGGTAGAAAGAAATTTCCGAATACAGCAGGTAAACCCGGTACCACAATGATAAAGATCATAATAATTCCATGAACCGTAAACATGGAGTTATAGGTTTGCGGACCCATTATAGTATAACCTGGGGCGATAAGCTGTATTTTCATCAGCAAACCTAAAATAGCTGCTATTGAGAAAAATACCAGCATCGTATAAAGATATAGTAAGCCAACGCGCTTATGGTCAGTGGAAAATATCCATCCCAATATACCTTTATACTTACCCTTGTATTCGAGAAAGCTTACGTGCTTAGCTGTTGTTGTTTCCGACATAAGTTATATAAATTAATTTGTTGTTTTTCTTTTTGGCTTTAGTGCCAGGAACAAAAAAATCACCACTGCAAAAAATAAAATAATGGAGCCGGCTACTCTTGTTACATTGAATACATAAGCTTGTCCTGCCGGATCATAAGAATAGCAAAAAGACAACAGCCGGCTCATGGATGGGCCGGATTTCCCCTGTGATGTTTCTACTACGGCTAGTTTTAAATCAATGGGCAGGAAATAAGTACCATGCAGATACCGGGTAATTTTTCCATCATCCGTAACAAGTATGAGTGCTGATGTATGTAAGAAGTCCAATCCTTGCCGTTTGTATCTGAATCCTACTGCATCAGTAAGCTTGCGCGAATTTAGGCTGTCAGTGGTAAAAAATCTCCAACCATCAGGATCAAACTCTTTATCGATAAGCATATGGTAGCTGTTTTGATTTGACCGGGAAAGGGTAGTGCCTTCAGTGGGGTCAAAACTGATACTAAGTATCTGAAAGTCTTTACCTAATTCCATATCACTTCTTTGAACCACTTCAGAAATGGAAGTCATAAAAGGACTGCAAATGCCGGGACAGCGATAATATACAATGGCTATTGCTGTCGGCTTGTCAAGCAAGGACATAAGATTTTCACGTTGACCATCGGTATTGATTAAATAGATATCATCAGGCAGGTATTCATCAAGTTTTTCCACAATGCCTATTTCCGGCTCAGGAGCATACCCCCGGCCACGCTGTGCTATTGCAGGCATGCAGATTAAAAAAGACAGTGTTATTAATATTAAATTCTTCATTATCTTGTTGATTTATTGTTTTTAAAGAACGATTGAATTAACGGTGTTTTCAATGATGTGATTTTGCAATTTGTTTTCCTGTAGCTTTAGTTTGTTATAATTAAAGATGATGATGAATACTTTCTTCCAGATAGGGATGATTTGTTGGAACAAGTTGTGATTTGGCAAGAGCCATGAATGTGACACCCAGAAACAGTCCTGCATAACCCAGCCATATGCCAATTTCTATGAAACCGAACTTCATAGGGCCGTATGCTCCAGGCATAATCTGAACGAAGATACTTATCCATAATCCTAACATTAGGAGGACTGAAATACCCAACAGAACCTTAGGTTTTTTCCCAAGATCATCACTCATCATCACCACAAATGGTATGGCAAAGTTAATGAACAATTCGGCATAAAACATGGGTTGCCAATCACCAATAAACCTTGGGTAGTAATATACAGTGAGTTCGGGTATGTTGGCATACCAGGTAATGAGAAACTGCATAAACCAAAGATAGCCAAATACGATACTGAACCGGAAAAGATATCTTGCCAGGTCGTGAAAATGAGCTTCGTTCACTTTTTCAAAGTAGCCCTGTGAACGCAAAAACAACAACAAAAGTATGATTGCAGCTGAACCATAATACATGCTTAATACCATATTGCGGAATCCAAACAAAGTACTATACCAATGCGAATCAATCGTCATGATCCAGTCTTTAGATGCAAATGAGAAAAATATAGCTGCAATAAAAATAAAAACCTGGGCGTAATAACGACTTTTGTTATGGTAGTTCAGATTGGCACTTTGATCTTCCAGCTTTGCATATTTTCTCAAAACCCATGCAACACTGAGAAACAGAACAAAATAAATTACCAGTCGTATCATAAAGAAAGGTACATTAAGAAAAGGCTCTTTGTGTGCTATCAGTTTATCGGTTTCGGTAATACCGGGTTGCGCCCATTCATATACCTGCGGCAATCCAAAATACATCAGTAGCATAAGTAAAGCTCCCAAAGGTAAGAAGGCCCCCAGTGCCATTGGTATTCGTTGAATTAAGGCAGACCAGCCTGAGTTTGTAATATATTGTAAACTGTAAAAAAGCAACGCCCCTATAGAGATTGTAATAAAATAATAGTTGTTGAGAAGAATGTTGTTCCAGGTACGCTGTGTGTCTGACATAAAACCTGCTATCAATGCAGCAATTCCAATAAGTATCAAGACGGCAAAAAGCAGATTAATGTTCTTTTTATATGTAAAGGTTGTTTCCATTTTGCAGGGTTTATTTTTTTTCCTGTATAATATGTTCTATAAAAGCTACGATTTTCCAGCGTTGCTCCGGGGTGATAAGCGATCCATGTTCACCCATTACACCCCAGCCGGCTGATATAACATGGTACATTTCTCCCTCAGGCTGGGCAACAATTTCATCATCAAGCAGACTGGTAGGAGGAATTACATATTTGCCACTTGTATGCAGCCAACCTTGCCCGTCACCTTCCACTCCATGGCATTGTGCACAGAATATATCATACAGTGCTCTGCCATCTTCAAGTAATCCTGCAGTAATGGTTAATGGATTTCTCAGGTTTTGACCTGCCAGTTCTCTGCCTTCAAAGTCTGCTGTGTAAGGATAAGGCTGCATATGACGCGGAACTGTACCTTCAACCGGCTTGCGCATGGTCCTTCCGTCTTCCATAGCAGGATTTTCAGAATATGTTTTATAATCATACCCATGCGCCATGTCGGGAAAATATTCATACCCTTTATCTTCTCTGCTGCGATCACAGGAAATTGCAAATAAAAGTATCAACATGAATCCTGCCGGCCTGATCATGTATTGCTTTATTTTGATGGAAATAGTATTCATTGGTTTTTTTTTAAGTATTTAATTCTTTCTCCATGATTTCATCTGCCCCGCTCTCCTCAAGCCATACCTTTATTTCATCCGGATTGTAATTTTGATCAACCACAAGGTAAAAGGTATCATCTGTTACAGAAGGGTCAATAATTTTTGTAGGCTTTCCCGGAAACAAAAATGCCCGACCGTGAAAGGTCAATACAGATAAAATGGTTGTGCCCAGAATTGTTACAAGAAACATTATTACTACCATGGGAGGGAAACTGAAAATGGGTTTACCTCCATAAGAAATAGGATAATCAATTACCGAGGTATAATACATTAAAGCAAATATGGAAACCATTGATATAAGTCCGTATAAAACTGCCATATATGGCAATCTTGATTCGCGGGTAAACTTTTTCAGAATATCATGGTTGGCAAACGGACCATAAATATCCACAAGGTTTACTTTGTTCTCCTGAAGCCTGGTGAGTGCTTTCAAAAGAACTGTTTCGTCCTTGAATGTTGCGATGATGTGTTTGTAAGCCATATCTTTTATTGTTTTTTCATTCAAAAGTTTTTTCAGATATTCGGGTAACCAGCCGGCTTTTAATTGCCGTGTTTCTTATAAGCCTTTATTTCATTGATTGCTATAATTGGGATAAATCTGATGAACAGAAGCATACCGCAAATAAAAATTCCGAATGTTCCCACAAAAACACCTATATCCACCAGGGTTGGTGAATAATGGGTCCAGCTTGAAGGCAAAAAGTCCTCAGCAAGTGATGAAATAAGAATAATGAAACGCTCATACCACATTCCAATGTTAATTATAATCGAGACAGCAAAAAGTGTCCATATGTTCCTGCGGGCTTTTTTGAACCAGAAAACCTGGGGTATAATTGCATTGCAAATTACCATTATCCAGAATGCCGTTGAAAATGATCCGCTGATCCGTGCCCTGAAGAATGTATAAATCTCATATTCAACCCCTGAATACCAGGCAATAAATATTTCTATGGCATAAGCAAGGCCAATGACAAGGCTGCCGAATTTTAATACATTGGCAATAGAGTCGAGATGTTTGTCTGTAATAAAATCTTTTATTTTAAAGGCACTTCTCATGAGAATCATGATGGTAAGAACCATTGCAAACCCTGAGAAAATAGCCCCGACAAAGAAATATGGTGGCAAAATGGTTGCATGCCAGCCCGGCAGAATGGAAATGGAAAAGTCAAGGGCCACAATGGTATGCACAGATATTACCAGCGGGGCTGCCAATCCTCCAAGCAAGCGCGTAAGATTTTCATACCGGTTATAGGAGATCATTGAACCATCCCATCCCATACTGAAGAAACCGTAAATTGCTTTTGAGATTTTATTTGTGGCCCGGTCACGCATAGTAGCAAGATCGGGAATCATTCCGAAATACCACAAGGTAATTGACATCAGGAGATAAGTACTGATTGCAAATACGTCCCAAAGCAGAGGAGAATTGAAATTAACCCAAAGCAAACGGGTGTTGGGATAGGGCATGATAAAGAAAGCCAGCCAGGGCCTGCCCATGTGTAACAGAGGGAACAACGCCGCACACATTACTGCGAATACTGTCATAGCTTCAGCTGCACGGTTGATGGATGCTGCCCATTTCTGCCTGAATACCAGAAAGAAAATAGTGAAAGCAGTACCGGCATGCCCGATGCCAATCCACCAGACGAAATTAATAATATCCCAACCCCAGCCCACACTATTGGTAAGCCCCCATGTGCCTAATCCGATTGTTAGTGATTGATAGAATGCCCAACCTCCAAAAGCCAGCATTATGGTACCCAGGCTCATTCCGATATACCACCATAAAGCCGGTTTTGTTTCATTGGGAGCAGTGAGTTCTTTAGAAATATCACTGTAGCTTTTTTCGCCCTGAACCAGGGGCCATCGAATACTGCTTGCTATCATATGCGTTTGGTTTTCAATTTTTTTGTGCTCAGAGTTCTCATGTTATGGTAACTCATATTAAAAATGCTCATTTTGCAATTCTAAACAGGTTAATTCCTTACAATTATTAACCTTTCTTATTTCTAATCTTTGTCAAATACCCAACCGTGGGAAGTATATGCAATTCCTCCAGCAGATGGTAATTTCGCGGATCTTTAATCAGTTTTGCCACACGGCTATGCGGATCGTTTAGGTCGCCAAATACCAATGCATTTGACGGACATGCCTGCGCACAGGCAGGGGATATTTCTCCATCCTTTAGTTTACGGCGTTCATTTTTTGCCTTCAGCTTACCATCCTGTATACGTTGAATACAGAATGAGCATTTCTCCACAACTCCACGCTCTCTTACAGTAACATCAGGATTAAGCACCATTCGACCCAGCTCGGAATTCATATTAAAATTAAATCTTTCATTCATGGCGTAGCGGAACCAGTTAAAGCGCCTTACTTTATATGGGCAGTTATTGATACAGTATTTGGTTCCCACACAGCGGTTGTATGCCATCTGATTGATACCTTCATGACTGTGGTTTGTTGCTGCCACCGGGCAAACATTTTCGCAGGGGGCATGGTCACAATGCTGGCACATTAGAGGCTGGTGCACAACTCCGGGGTTGTCAATATCACCGGTGTAATAGCGGTCAATACGCATCCAGTGCATGATACGACGGTTTTTAACTTCCTGCTTACCCACAACAGGCGTGTTGTTTTCAGCCTGGCAGGCAATTACACATGTACTGCATCCGTTGCAGGCATTTAAATCAACCATCAATGCCCAATGATGACCCTTGTATTCCTTTTCCGGATACAACGTTACCATATGCTTCAGATGATAATCGCGAATTTCGTTTCCGGCTTTGGGATTGGTCTGATACTTCTCAAGGATGGATTCTCTAACAATGTGACGTCCCTCCATGCTGTGGTGTGTCTGGCTTCTGGCAAACTCATATTTTTTGCCCGTTTTCTCCCAGTTTTCCACATTCCATGAGAATGGTTTATCATTGATTAATCGGAAAGCATTTACTCCCACATTTTCGCCTGCTTTCCCTGCATTTTCTCTTCCGTAACCCAGGGCAACTGAAATGGTGTTGTATGCCTGACCGGGTTGAATGATCATGGGTATATCCATGCCATTGATGCGAATTATATCACCATCATACAAGTTATTCTCTTGTGCAAAACGTGGCGATACCGCAGCAAAATTATCCCAGGATATTTTTGTGATGGGATCAGGTAGTTCCTGCAACCAGGGGTTATTTGCATAAGCTCCGTCAGAAACCTTCACATTTTCCGTTACAGAGAACTGAACCTCTGCTGCCTGAGCTGTTTGCCGTTTCAATTGCACAACAGCATCAGATATTGCTTGTCGTTGCAATACAGGATTGATTGCCATTATTTCGTCAATCTCCAGAACACCTGCCTGTAGAGAATTTACCCAGAATTGCTGATAATCAGTATATTCATTTTGTTTAGGGAATAAAACCCTTTCAGCATATTGTTTAATATATGTGTGATAGTCTGTATTCATTTCCGCCCATGCCAGCAATGATGACTGGAATTGCCGGGTGTTAAATATGGGATGCATTGCGGGTTGCATAAAAGTATGTGTACCCCATACCGGCATAAATTCGCCCCATGATTCAAGGTAATGATTGTCGGGTAGAATATATGTACACATATTGGCTGTTTCGTCTTTGGCAGTTGCAAATGAAATACTTAATGGTACATTGGCAAGGGCTGCTTTGAAGTGCTCTGCTTCAGGATGATTGTAAACCGGATTGGTTTTATAAAACATTACCAGCTCAGTATTTCCGGTTTCCATTTCTTTAATCATCTGTGCAAAAGCCTCTTTATCTCCATGACCCATATTAAGGGTTTTCCGGTTGTCAAGGGTATTGCCATAAGCCTCAGCCATGTGGTTAATGGCATTGATAAGGATTTGGGCCTGCAGGTTATCATGTCCGCAAACAACGAGTGTTTTGCCTTTGTTGGCAAGGATTTCTTCTGCCAAAGCCTTTGTATCGTAACCTGCAGATGGAGAACTGATAACCTGATTACCTGTAATAGCAGCCATTTCATTGTATAGCTCCATTATGATATCAAGCTCCGTTGAAGGTTTTACTGCAATGCGCTCATCGGCATTGGAACCGGTGACCGACATTCCTGCTTCAAAATGTATGTGGCGCGACATATGTGGTTTTTCTTCCGAAACCCTTCGCGTTTGTGCGTAACGATGAGCAAAACTTACCGGTGAAAGCCAGGTACCCAGAAAATCTGCACTGAAACTCACTATGAGATCTGCTTTGTCAAAACGGTAATCGGGTATGGCAGCAGTTGCGAAAGATTGCTGATGTGCCTTGCGAATCGAATTGTAATCTAATGCATCCCATGTGATAAGCTCAAGTGAAGGGTACTTTACTTGTAGGTTATTTATCAATTCGACTGTGCTTTGGCTTAAAAGGGTAGGAGTAACCAGGTAGCATTTTTTACCATTTTCTTCTGCTTCCCTCAGTGTATCCTTAATTTCCTGATCTGCTCTTTCCCAGCTGGTTTTTTCGCCATTTTTCATGGGATATTTATATCGTGCACCATCATCATAAAGGCTCAAAACCGATGCCTGAGTTATGGCATTGGTACCTCCGCCTGTAAACTTACACAAATCATTTCCTTCAATTTTGATGGGGCGTCCGTCGCGGCTTTTTACCAGAACACTACAAAACCTGTTTCCATCCACAAAAGAAGATGCATACCAGTGTGCTTTGCCCGGCACCAGTGTTTCAGGCTGATGAAGATAAGGAATTGCTTTTTTAACGGGATTTTCGCAGGCCGAAATAACCGTAGCCGAGAAAAAACTTATACCACACCATTTCAGGAAATCACGGCGTGATGATGATTTTTCATTGGCTTCATTGGCCAGGATTTCTATCATAGAAGATTCTTTTTCCTCAGCAGGGGGCTTATAATCCGCCCTCGTTTCCTCTATGCTTTGCCAGTATTTTTTTTCCATTGATAATATATTGTTATTGGCTTATTTTTCATTTTTAATAGTGACAACTCATACAATCCTCACCTCCCAGATCAGCCGCTGTAACAGCATCTATTTCACCATTGCGGATCTTTTCATGCAGCCGTTCATAAATCTCAAAGTATGGATTATCAAAAAAGTCAACATTTTGCTCCCTGTGGCAGGTCAGGCACCAGCCCATGGAAAGGTCTTCTACCTGTTGTAATATATGCATGGTTTCAACCTGGCCATGGCATTCGGCGCAATCGACCTTACCGGCATTAACATGTTGTGCATGGCTGAAAAAACTATGATCAGGAAGGTTATGAACTTTAATCCATTCAATAGCTTCACCGGTTTCAAGAGCATTATGGATTTTATTTATTTCAAAACGTCCGCTTAAGGTGCCCTCTCTTATAACATTATGACAATTAAGGCACACATTATTTGAAGGAATTCCTGCTGATAAGCTGTAATCTGCAATATAATGACAGTACCGGCAATCAATATCATTTTCTCCGGAGTGAATAAGGTGGGAAAACTTAATGGGTTGATCAGGAGCATATCCCTTTGTACGACCAAGGTTTTGAGCTTCAACAACAGCAAACTGTCCGTGAACAGCTATGCCCACAAACAGTATAAAAACATGAACACCTTTAAACTTTATTTTCCGTGTAATAATCAAATCAACCAGAGCAAGAAACATCAAAACCCCAAGTCCCCAGAATATAAATGCCCTGATGGGATATGCCTTTAACTCTCCGGGGCCTTGTTCAGTAAGCTTGCTGAAATAGGCTTCAAGCAGATGTTGTTCTTCTAGGGTAATTGTCATTCCGGCATGATCCTCCATCAACCTCATGGAAACAGGATTATTCATTATCTCCATAATACTGTAATCGGGGTTTCTGCTCCACAAAACGGCCATTTCGTAAGCAGCCGGATTCCAGTTAATTTCCTTCTGGGGTTGTGTGTAGTGGCAGGAAGCGCAATCATGTTGCCCACTAGTGAAGGGCACCAGTCCTTTAAAAAGCCTTTCTCCTCTTCTTATCTGCTGGCTTGTATATTCACCTCTTATAAACTCTGATTCAACGGGGTCAGTTTCAACCTCTTCTTGATCGGGTTCTATGCCATCCTCCGGATAGTCAATGCCGGCATTCTCCAATTGATCAGGCTCCAATATTGTATCAGGGTTCTGAATTTCTTCATTCTGAGTGAATGAGCCGAGAGAAAAAATGGCAATGATTCCCATCAGGCAAAGAAGAATTAGTGGCAAAAAAAGCTGTTTCTTTAAATAACCATTTCGGGGTTTTGGAATTGTCTTCTTCATGTGGCGAAAATATTTTCTAAAAAAAGTGTTTTGCGGTAATGTGAGTAAAATTTACTTAATTAGGAATTCGGATACCTAATTACTTGTCAATTCGGATGTTACCTGTCAAAAAACTCTGTATCATTTATTAATAAAGACATAGCAGACTTTCAGGCGACTAAATTAAGAAAAAAAACATTGTATGCAACCTAACTGCGTAATTCATAATCTTTCAAAATAATGACCGGAATTAAAACTATCGTTTAAAGAATAGGCAGAATGCAAAGTTTTAAACCTTTGCCTTGTTATGACTTAAGCAATTTAAAACAATGAAATGTCCCCTAATCATTAATAATGAATAACTGAATACCTTTTTTCGGGGACCTTTACGATCATAAAAGCCACATCTTCCATAGCATGGCAAGTGTTACAACTTGCAGTAAACCTGGTAAAGTTTTGAAGGAATGCATCTTTATCCCGGTTTCTGATGATCTCTTCCATTTCGGGTAATGCAACAGAAATGAATTGCTGCGATGAGGCCTCGCGTGCCGGTCTGCGAATGAATCCTTGTTCCATGGCTTCCTCTATGTGCTCCCTTTGATATTCAGCATATTCCCAATTTTCGTCTATACCGGCCCAGTATAACTCCTGGTAGCGATAGCCAACCTCAACCATAGTGCGGCTGAAACCCTGAAACTGATCTTCAATCGTGTTAATTATTTCCTGCTTTGTTTCGCCAAGCCATTCGGGCTCATAAGTCTCCTGTGGTGCCTGTTGACATGCTTGCGTAAAAGCAAATAAAAACAATAAGACTAAGGGTAGTAAGTGAATTTTTCGCATAACTTTTGAGTTTTAAAGTTTATGCGAATATATTGCAATTTTGGCAACAATCAGAGAAAAACGGCCCTTGAAAGCATAATTTGAAATGGTTCTAAATTATTCAGAACCAGCATTTAATTCCTATTCATCCCTCAGGATATTGATTTTGCCATCATTTGGTTTAAAGTAACATTTGTGTTGTCTGCAGTTTAGGGTGGGTGAGACATGTATAATTATTTCAGTATCTTCTCCGTCAGGATTTTCCACTTTACATGTGAGTTCTTTGTAATCACCCATAAATCTTTCTTTAACAATATTTCCGCAAAAACAATCCTGACTTTCAGGGTTTATTGTGAACTCTTCGGGTCTTATGGAAAGTAAAACCTCATTCAGGTGTGCCGGAATTTGATCAGTCGTTTTTATAATGCCTAATGGAGTTTTAAACCCTTCCTTAGATATTTTTGCTTTAATAAAATTGGTTTTGCCGAAAAAATTGGCTACGTATACATTAACAGGATTATTATAAATTTTATCAGGGGTATCGGTTTGCATATGCTTACCTTCTTTAATTACCGAAACCTTATCGGCAATACTTAAAACATCTCTTGTGTCATGGGTAACAAACACGGCAGTAGCATCTGTATTTTTTATGATATTCCTGATATCTTCACGCATCTGGTTCTTGCGAAAACTGTCAATATTGCTGAAAGGCTCATCAAAAAGAATTAGTTTGGGCTCAGGCGCCATAGCTCTTGCAAGTGCAACTCTTTGTTTTTGACCACCTGAAAGTTGATGGGGATATCTTTTTTCTAAACCCTTTAAACCACTTAGTTCTATTATTTTTTCGGCATTGTTTGTGGCCAGGTCTGCAGACAAGTGAAAAAGACCGAAAGTAATATTTTCCCATACAGTTTTATGAGGAAACAGGGCATAATCCTGGAATACAATCCCAACCTTGCGAACTTGCGGCTCATGAAAAATTCCTTTGCCGCTTACAATTTCCCCGTTTATATAGATTTCTCCCCGGGTGGGTAGCTCAAAGCCGGCAATCATTCTCAGAATTGTGGTTTTGCCACATCCGCTTTCTCCAAGAAGTGCAACTATTTCACCCCTTTTTACAGTTAGGTTGAAATCATACACAGCAGGGTCCCGGGCTTCGGGAAATTTTTTGGTAATATTTTTAAGCTCAAGAATATTCATTTCAGATAAACTAGTTATTATCAATTTTTGCGTTCTATCAGAAAGTTTAATAAAAGTACAGGTATCATACCTGTGATAACAATAATAAGAGCTGCCGGAGCTGCTTCAGCAACTCTTTCATCTGAAGCAAATTCAAATGCTCTGATGGCAAGGGTATCAAAATTAAAAGGACGCAGAATCAGGGTAAGTGGTAGTTCCTTGAGTACATCAATAAAAACCAGGAGAGCAGCACTTATCAGTGAGCCTTTTAACAGGGGTAAATTTATCTTCCTCAGGGTTTTAAAGTAAGATAAACCCAGCGATGTGGAAGCTTCATCCAGGGATTTGGAGATTTTCTCCATTCCACTGTCAATGCTGTTGTAACCTACAGCCATAAATCGCACCAGGTAAGCAAATACAAGGGCAAACCAGGTACCCGTAATTGCAATCCGGACCCCGGTGGTTGTAAACGTGCCAATTTTTCCGTCAATCCAGATAAATGGTACCAGGATACCAATGGCTACAACTGCGCCGGGCAATGCGTATCCCAGTGTGGCAACCTTTGAGAGAAGTTTTACAAATCGTGAAGGGAAGCTTCTAACCGTATAAGCAATGAATAATGCAAAAACTGTAACTACTGCTGTAGCTATTCCTGCCAGTATGAAGCTGTTTGCCAGTAATTCGGCAAATCGGTAATCAACTACATAGGAATAGGTGAGACTTCCCCAATAAATTAGCATTATCAGTGGGATGAGGAAGCCAAGTAAAAAAGGAATACTGCAAATAACAAACGCTCCAACTGCATGAGTGTTTTTTAAATTTACAGCCTTTACTGGCCGGTATGATGAGCCATCAATGTCATAACGCATCTGACCTCTTTGGAAGCGCTCCAGAAGAATAAGCCCCAATACAAATATCATCAGGTATGCAGAAAGCTTCAATGCGCTTTGGGGATTAGAAAAAGCAAACCATGCAGTAAAGATGCCCGTTGTAAAAGTGTCTATGCCAAAATAACGAACCAGCCCGTAATCATTGAGTACTTCCATCAAAGCCAGTGATACTCCGGCAACTATTGCCGGACGGGCCATAGGCAATGCAACCTGGTAAAATATTTTAAACGGTTTTTTACCCAGTGAAGCTGCAACTTCAAACAATGATGAGGTTTGTCTTGAAAAATAAGCTCTGCTGATAAGATAAACATATGGGTAGTATGCCAGTGATAGAATAATGATAGCTCCCGGCAATGAAAGGATATTGAAAAATAAATACTGACCTGTATCGATCCCAAAGGTATTGCGTAAAAATACATAAACCGGCGAGGTATAATCCAGAATTCCTGCCCAGGTAAACCCACTTATGTAGGCCGGCAAAGCGATTGGCAAAAAAAGTGCCCAGCTGAAAAATTTTCGCCCGGGAAAACGGTACATGCTAACCAGCCACGCGGTGCTAACACCAAAAAGGAAAGTAAGTAAAGCCACTCCGACCATCAGATAAATGGTGTTCAAGACATAAGTGGGAATTAAGTTTTTCAGAATATGCTGCCAGGTTTCATTTCCGGGTACAATTATATTTGAAAACACTACAAAAAGTGGAAGTGAAATAATTGTTGCCGACAACAATGTTAACCATATCCATGGATTTACGAGTTGCCTGTGTGTTTGCAGAGAAATTGCCGGCATTATAATTCTTTTAAGCATAAATTCAGTTCCAGCCTGCCTGATTAAAAATAATCATACCGTCATGCAGATATTTTCCTAATTTTTCAAGAGGTAGGGTATCTGATTTAAACTCTCCCCATTCCCTTAATAATTCGGGCCATTCTACATTCATATTAACAGGATATTCAAAGTTTTCTTCTGCAAAAGCTATTTGTGCTGGCTTACTAAGCAAAAAATCAATTAGTTGTTGTGCATTTTGCCGATTGGAAGCATGGGCAGTAATAGCTATTCCGCTTATGTTGATATGGGTTCCCCTGTCTTCCTGATTAGGAAAGAAAATTTTCATTTGTCTTCCAATGTTACGTTCTTCTGAATTAGGCGAATGAAGGAGCAATCCCATATAATAGGTGTTTACAATGGCAACATCACCTGTTCCGGCTGCAATGGCTTTTACCTGATCGCGATCGTTTCCACGCGGAGGTTGTGCCATATTTTCTACAACTTTTGTTGCCCAGTTTAATGCTTCTTTCTGTCCGTGAGCTGCAACTATGGAAGCCATTAAAGTTTGATTATAGTGATTTTGTGAAGAACGAACCAATATTCTTCCTTCCCAATTATCAGTAGTTAAATCTTCATACGTAGAGAGCTCATCAGGTTTTACTCTTTCAGGATTATAAACAAAAACTCTTGCACGTTTTGTAAAACCTGTCCAGAAATTATCAGGGTCGCGCAAGGAGGGGGGTGCAAACCGGGTAATTAAGTCTACATCCATAGGTTGTAACAATCCCTTTTCTTTGGCTTGAACCATGCGACCTGCATCAGCAGTTATAAATAAATCTGCCGGCGAATTTTTACCTTCCAGTTCCAGCCTGTTAATTAACTGGTCTGTATCAGCTTTAACAAGGTTGACTCGGATACCTGTTTGCATGGTAAATTCACGAAACAATTGTTCATCAACCTGGTAATGGCGGCCTGAGTAAACATTAACAACATTTTGGTCTCTTTTGCAGGATATAACCATACTGAAAACCAGAATGGAAAGGGCTGGCAATATTATTATTGATTTAATTTTCATTCATTTTTTTTACTGCAAATTTATAAAGAATTAGTCTAAATAAAAATAAGCTGTTAAATTAATAATTATTCAGGTACTTGTATTCCTTTTTAAAATATTTTTAAATAATTTAAAAACTTGCGGAGTGAATAATTTACATTTAAATAGATTAAATTTTGGGTTTAGACATAAAATATGCTTTTATTCAATGAGTTATTCATGTTGTTTCGATTTGATAATTATTTCAGTATCTCCTATTTTTACAAAATAAAAACATTGACTGTTACCGGTTGTGTAGCCACTATTTGTTTGCAATTCAATATGTTTTGCAATCTCTACGGAAATTCTAATTTCTAATTAACTAAAAACAAAACGATGAGAAGAGTTTTTACATTTCTAACAATTTTTCTAAGCCTGTTTTCAATTTCCAAAGCCCAGCAAAGCCAGCTTGATTGGATAATTCATGGTACCAGCCCTAATATTTTATTTGGTGAAGGTGTATCCACCGATAATGATGGAAATGCATTTTTTACAGGATATTTTAATACATGGCTGGTAATTGATGAGGATACTACCATTGTTGAATCTGAAAGAAACAGTATGTTTCTGGCAAAGGTGTCACCACAAAATGAAATACAGTGGCTTGTTACAGCTGAATCGGACACAATGCAAGGTGTTACCGGATTCAAAAGCTATTATAAAAATGGTTATGTATACCTTATGGGTGATCTAAGGGGTACGGCAACATTTGGCTCAATGGACTTCGTGGAGCAGACTGTTTCAGCCAATGAATACCGTACCATGTATATTGCCAAATACGCAACAAATGGTGTCCTGGAGTGGGTTAGAACCATTACAACCAGCAACAGTATTGGAATGGTAATGACAGGGGGAACTCATGATCTTGTCGTTGATAATACCGGAGCAGTTTATTTTTCCACCTCCTTTCGCAATTCACTGAATATCGCCGGAACCGAAGTTCCTGATCCCACTCCCGACGAAAATTTATTTAATGCTGTTGTGGCCAAACTGGACGCAAATGGTGCTTATCAGTGGCATTGGACTACCACAAATTCAGGGGCAGACAATGGGCAGGCTATAAATATCAATGAAAACAATGAATTGTTTTTTACTGTGAGATATGCTGATAGTTTATCAGTGGGGGGGCATGTTCATGCTACAAACGGATCAGGAGGATTTGCACTTATAGAATTTGATCTTTTGGGTAATTATGAGTGGCATGCATTCATGACAACAGAAAGCAGCATAGCAACTGGTGTAAGATGTTTCAGTATGGAGTTTGATGATGAAAATAATATTTACCTGGCCGGTTCGTATCGCACCGGTATTTTCCTGGATCAGGAAAATTTTCTTCCGATAATTAACAGCACGCGAAGTGATGGTTTTATTATAAAATTTGATGGAAGCACAAAAGACTGGCTATGGGGAAAAGAGTTTGGTGATCCAGATGAAAACGCTGATATCAGAACCATAGCATTCACTTCACAGGATAATTTTATGGTTGCAGGGGTTTACAGAGGTGAAATGGTATTGAATGATGACCTCGTTCTGGAATCGAATGAAGGCTCAGCAGATGGATTTTGGGCTGTCGTTGATAAGGATGGTGAAGTTTCTGATGGTTTTGGTTTTGGGGGTGCCAGTAATGAAGTGGTGAGTCAAATGGCAGTGAGTCCTAATGATGATGTATATATTATTGGCCGGTTTCAGAATGAATTTGTTTATGGAGATATTGAGTTTAATGCCTGGGGAAGTTTTGATTTTTTCCTTATTAAACTTGGATCATTATCACAGGATGCCAGTCTGGCTTCCATTGAAATTGATGGGGAACCACTGCCCGGTTTCGATCCGGAGACTTTTAGTTACACTGTGAGTCTTCCTTCAACCACCGAAGATGTACCTCAAGTAAGTGCAATACCCTCAGTTCCCAATGCAGAGGTTGATATAGAACAGGCCGTATCGCTTACCGGAGAAGAAACTGACAGAACTGCAACAATCACAGTAACAGCTGCTGATGCAGAAACTACAGAAACATATTTTGTAGTATTTCGTTTGAAAAGCAGCGATTCATCACTTGCAGAAATATTGCTTGATGGTGAGCCTCTTCCGGATTTTGATGCTGAAATTTTTGCCTATGAAATTGTTATTCCTTCCGTTGAGCAGATTCCTGAAATAACAGCTGTTCCAAATGATGAAAATGCTACTGTTGAGATTTCAGAACCTTTGCAGGAACCGGGCGATGACACATGGTGGATTGTTGAAATTACAGTCTTTGCTGAAGATACCGATTTTTTAAGTAGCTACCATTTGTCATTCAGACAGGTTTCAGATGATGCTACCCTTACCCAGATCAATTTAGATGGGATTATTCTGGCTGATTTTGATCCTGAGGTATTGCATTATGAAGTTGAACTACCTCCCATAACTACGGATGTACCTTTTGTTGAAGCTATTCCATCAAGTCCCTATGCACAGGTAAACATTACACAGGCAAGTTCCTTAACAGGGGATGAGGAGGACAGAACTGCAACTATTCTTGTAACTGCTGAAGATGGTACTTCTCTTACATATACCATTCTTTTCACCCTTGAGGAAACATCAGTTTCAGAAATAAACAACGAAAGCTTTGTGGTTTATCCAAATCCTGCCACTGATGTAATTTACTTTGATTTACCGTCAGGAAAAAATGAAATTTTCATATACAATGTTACTGGTAGTAAAGTAATCAAAACAGACAATCTTGAAATAAGTGGTAAAATAAATGTGGAAAGTTTACCGGCCGGTATTTATTTTTTAAAACTTCAAAATAACAGGGGCATTTCAAAAGTACAGAGACTAATCATTAAAAGATGATTCTGCTTTTCCCCGGCTAAAAAAATAAATTCTTAAAATAACAGAAAGTGAAAAAACTACTCTTTACTCTTTTAGGAAGGGGAATATTGGTATTGATGATGTTTCCCGTGGGATTATTTTCCCAGAATTTTAATGAATCACCTTTTATAAGTCATCAAAATGCCCAGGCTTTAAGAAGCTTATATGGTGAAGTATCTTTCAGATGGGAAAACCGACGTGAACAAATCCGTACATTTGCCAATGCCCGACTGGCAGAAACCGATCTGGCCGATACCTTAATGACATTAAGGTTTATGGGCTTCAGCAAAACCGGAGAACCCATATACTATCAAACATATAATCTTTTTGCAGCCCAAACGTTGAACACGCATAGATTATGGACAGGAGGTGCGTCAGAGCTTAACCTTAATGGTGACGGAATTACCCTGCATGTATGGGACGGTGGTCCCATCAGGCATTCTCATCAGGAGTTTGGCGGCCGAACCACACAGATGGATACCGGTGGTTTTATGAACGGTCATGCAACACACGTTGCCGGAACCATGGTAGCAGCCGGTGTGGTGCCAACAGCAAAGGGGATGGCACCGGAAGCATTACTCCATACCTATTATTTTCAGAACGATGAGGAGGAAATGATTGAAGCAGCAGCCAATGGAGCTCTGCTATCTAATCACTCATACGGACGGCCTACTGGCTGGGTTTTTCATACCAACCAATGGTGGTGGTATGGTGATACACGCATAAGTGAAATTGAGGATTACAAGTTTGGGTTTTATTCTGAAGAAACTCGTGTACGCGATGAGATAACATACCTGGCACCCTATTATCTGCAGGTACATGCTGCCGGAAACGACCGGCTGGATGTCGGCCCTGAAGAAGGGGAAGAACATAATGTTTTTGACCATGATATAGGGCAATGGGTAAAATCCACGACCTGGCGCATGCCCGATGGAGGCGAAGAAGGTTTTGATTGTATTTCTACCCTGGTTCTGGGAAAGAACGTACTTACTATTGGTTCCATTGCAGATGCTTCAAATTATGAAGGACCCGAAAGCGTGGTGCTCAGCGAGTTCAGCAGCACAGGCCCTGCCGATGATGGCCGTATCAAACCCGACCTGGTTGCCAAAGGACAAAGTTTGCTTTCCACTTGGGTGGATACCAATACCAGTTACGCCGGACTTACCGGTACGTCCATGGCTGCCCCCACTATTACAGGTTCACTGGCACTTCTCCAGGAGCTAAACCACAGGTTATACGGCAGCTACCTGAGAGCTTCTACCATTAAGGCGCTTGCTATTCATACTGCAAGAGAAGCAGGTGAACACCCGGGACCCGACTATCGCCATGGTTGGGGGCTGGCCGATATTGAAGCTGCTGCCAAAATCCTTCCTGAAAAGGATAACACCACCATTATACAGGAAAGAAACCTTGTACAGAACACTGTGCCAACCTATACACGCACAGTGTATTCCACAGGTACCCGGCCGCTGGTAGCTACACTGGTGTGGACAGATGTCCCCGCCGAAGCACCTGAGCCTGCTCTTAACGACCGTACACCTATGCTGGTAAATGACCTGGATCTACGTATAACAAGGCTCTCGGACAATGAAGTGTTTTACCCCTGGAAGTTGGATCCCGATAACCCATCAGCACCTGCAACTACCGGTGATAATATTGTAGATAATGTGGAAAAGATTGAGATTTTACTTCCGGAACCTGGTCAGTACCTGGTAGAAGTATCCCATAAGGGCGACATTGTTGATCCGATAAATCCTGCAAACAAACGCCAGTCATTTTCACTTGTCATTTCAGGAATTGCTGAAAGAGCTATAGATCTTGCAGTAACTAATGCCAATGTACTTGTATCCGGTTGTGATTTTACTGATCAGACCCCTGCTTTTGTAAGGGTTGAAAACAAAGGACAGCAGGATGCCACCAATGTGATTGTTAATTATACTGTAGCTGATCAGAACAATAATATCGTTACTGAGGCTACTGCAACCATAGATGAACTGGAAGCCGGACTCAATACCGATGTGGAGGTCATGCTCGATCTCAGCCAGGGTTTTGAATTTATGTTTACTGCTACTGTAAACTATCCCGGCGATCAGCTTCCGGCAAATAACACCTTTTCCCGGGAGCTTATATCTGATAGCTGGATTGTCAGCGATGACACTTACCATACCAGCTTTGAGGGGATTGTTTATATTGAGGAAATTGGATGGCAGATTCAAAACATGAACAACAACAATGCTTCCTGGATGCTGCGAATAGCTGATGGCCCCAATCAATTTGCCAGCGATGGTGCCAATTCCATGCGTTATGGAATTCTAAACCCGGCAGACGATGGTGTAGAAGTGGATGAGCAAGCCGATGACTGGCTCATTTCAACCTGTATGTACCTTGTGCCAGGCGAAATATACCGCCTTAGCTTCGACTACAGAGCATGGAATTCAGATTTCCAGGAAAATATGAGAGTTATGATGGGTCAGATTCCGGATCCGGAATTTCTTACCACTGAAATTGTGGATATCACCGGATTTACCAATGAAGAATTCATTACCTCTATGGAACAGTTTACTGTGGAAGAGGAGGGGAATTATTTCTTTGCCTTCCACGTCTACAGCGATCCTGATCATCGTTTCATTTACATGGATAATGTATTCCTTGAACGCATGGTTTTCAGTGACTTATCACCTACGAATATCGAAGTACAGGCTGAAGGTTGCGATTTTTCTAATGAGACACCGGTTAGCGTAAGTTTCATGAATATTGGGCTGGATGCCCAACAGAATTTTGAGGTACAACTGGATGTAACACACGTCAATACAGAAACATCGAACTCCTATGTTTTGAGTTATACAGAAGAACTGAACCCCAATGAAGAAAATGAATTGTTATATCTGGTTGATATGAGCCTTTACGGTGAATATCAAATAAGAGCCATTACTCTGCTGGAAGGTGATGAAAGACCTGAAAATGATACGCTTGTTGTTACAGTTATCAATTCGCTGGTAGACCTTGAAGCCAATTCATTCTTCACCAATTTTGACGATATAAATGGACTGGATGAAATTGACTGGACAATTGTTAACATTAATGAAGATGCTTTTACCTGGAGATTTCACACCCTGTCAGGTCAGGCTTATTCACCTCCTCATAGCATTAATTATTACAGATCTCCCGGGTCAGATGGTACAACAAACGACTGGCTTATTACCAATTGTCTTAGTATGGTTGAGGGGGAATTTTATCGCATCAATTTTTATACTGCTACCAAGGGAAGCGGTGATGAAGATGAATACAACATTTACCTGATGACCGGAACAGAACCTGTTGATACACTTATGCAGTTTGGCTACGTATACGTAAATACTTTTGATTACGTGGAAAGAGAGTATGTTGTACAGGCTCCATATACCGGAATTTTCCATATGGGCTTTTTTGTAAACACCAACATTGGCAATTCAGTGCAGTTTTTCATTGACGATGTTACCATTGAAAAGGTTTCCGAAAAAGATGCTGCAATGCTTGATGTAATCCAGGAAGTTTATGGTTGTAACTCATTTACCGAAGAAACGCCCATTAAACTGGTATATAAAAACCGCGGAACCCTTATGCTGGATGATGCTTTAATAGAAGTAACAGTTACAGATGAAAATGAAAACCCGGTAGTTTACACCCAGTCAATTCCTAACCCCCTTGAACTTGGTCAAAAGGATACTCTGAGTTTTGAAATCGACCTTTCACAGCTTAATACCATCTACACAATTACAGCGAAAATTATTTTAGATGGTGATGAGGACCCCGCAAATGATGCGGTAACAGTTTTTATGAGAAACACTACTGTGGACCTCACGGCAGGTCATGAATATTTCAATGACTTTGAGTTGGTTCATGTTGATGGTGGCAGTGATTTGATTGATCCGAAGCTGGGTTGGTGGTATGAAAACACCAATAATGATTTCTACAGCGACGGCAGTCCTATAACATGGATTATGAGAAAAAATGAACCGTTTGCCAATTCTGGCTTGATCTCCATGCGGGCCGGGCGAAGCACAATTGATGCTGCCGATGACTGGCTTTTCTCTAATTGTCTTATCATGCAGGAAGGCGAAAACTATCTGCTTAACTTTTATTACACAGGTCGTACTACCTCAGCTACAGAGAAAATGGGAGTTTACCTGGGTACTGATCAAACATCAGAATCCATGGGTGAATTGCTTTGGGATAAAACCTTCAGTACAGGATTGAATTATCAGAAAGCTACCATTACGTTTAGTCCGCCGGCCGACGGAACATATTACATCGGTTTTCATCATTACAGCGATCCTGATCAGGCCTGGATATACATGGATGATTTCAGTATTAAAAGAAATTATGATCTGGATGTGTCCCTTGATTCCATCATTGTAATGGCAAGCCCATGCGAATTTAATGCAGAAACTCCACTGAGAATCTCAGTAAAAAATACCGGAAATGAAGCCTTTGATCATCCGGTAACTATGAACTATACCATAACCGATCCCCAGGGTAATACAGCCGTTACCGGTCAGGAAACCATCGATCAGGTTATTTCTGTCAATGAAATTGTATATTTTGATTTCCTTGTGGATATGAGAAAATATGGCCAGTATACAATAGATGCTACCGTTTCGCTGCCCGATGAGGTGGATGAGCCCATGACAGAAAACAACCATCGTACACTCAGCGTAACAAACACAAGCATGTTCCCTCACATTGAAGATTTGTACCTTACTTTTGAAGAGTACGAAAGTCTTGAAGAAACCGGGTTTACAGTTTTTGATTTGAACAATGACGGATTCACCTGGGACCTGGGTACTACATTCACCAACTTTGCATTCTCAGGTCGTAAGGTTTTTTATTACTCTTTCAGTGCATCTAACGATGCCGACGACTGGCTTTTCTCATCCTGTGCCAACCTTGAAGCAGGCACTATATACAATGTAAGCTACTGGTACAGGGTTTTCTCAGGCGATTACCCTGAAAATATGAAGTTTGCTGTCGCAACCCAACCGCATCCCGATGCGGTAATAGAATACCTTGATGTGAAGGAAGAGATGGACAATTATAATTATCGCAGGGTAACCTATGCTTTTACTGTACCTGAAGATGGGCAGTACTATTTTGTATGGCATGCTTTTAGTCCGAAATACCACAGGTTTATGTTTATGGATGACTTTGCCCTGCGCATTGCAAAGGATGTGGATGGATCTGTTTACAGCATTACCGCAGGTGTTGAGAGTTGTGATTTTGACGAGCAGACGCCGGTATCTGCCCTTGTAACCAATCTTGGAGCGCTGGAGTTACCTGCCGGAACACTGGATATCAATATCAACAGTCCTTTCGGGCAGCAAAATTTAACCCTGAATACACCTGCTATTCCTGTGCTTGGTCATGCAGAAGTGGATTTTGAAGCTTCCATAACCGGTCAGGCGCGCTATGATTTTCAATACAACCTCCAGATTCCCGGAGATGAGGTTCCCGGTAACAACCAGGGAACTTTCAGGATATTTGGAACACGTGTTGACTTAACGGAGCCTGGCAACTGGTTTATCCAGGATTTTGAGACCATTTTCGCTCTACGTGAAATTGACTGGAGCATTCACAACCTGAATAACGATAATCGTTACTGGGGCCTTCGTGTAAATGATCCGCCGCTGGCTCACAGCGGACATAACTATCTCGTTTATTTTATGGGCAATGTTACTCAGCCGGCCAACGATTGGGTAATCAGCGGTTGTTATGAATTGAACGCTGAACTGAAATACAAGGCGGCTTATTTCTACAGACTTGGCTCAGGATCCCACAACCTTCGATTGTCAGTGGGTATGGCACCTGATCCTGTTGCCATGAGTCATGTAATTTGGGAGCAAACCGAGATGACGGCACCTGAAGATCAGCCATACATGCCTGTAGGCGATATTTTTGAGATTGAAGAAAGCGGCAGGTATTACTTTGGCATCCATCAGTTTAGCCCAGCCGGACAAGGTTCTTCACTTGCCGATGACCTTGTTATCATTGCACAGCCTCAGATTCTCCCCATAGACGGGCCTATGGAAACCGGCACCCAGATCACCATTGAAGCTTTGGGTTCCGACTCACTGCGTTGGTTTGCTGATGAACAACTTACGCAAATAATCGGAGAGGGTACAACACTGACCATCACTGTTGATACAGATGATGTGATGCCTGTTTATGCAGCCGAATATGTTTATGGAATAATGGGGCCTGCTGATTCGGTGCTGATTGGCCCGGCAGTGGGAATTAGTGAAGTGGATGAATATCTCACGCTTAGAGTTTATCCCAATCCTGCCAATGATTTTCTGAAACTGGAGCTTCCATTCAGGAGCGAAGAGAAATTTGAACTGAAACTTACCAATATGATGGGTGAAACCGTAAAAAGTGAAATTTATACCTTTACGGGTGAACTGACCATTGATATTTCCAGTCTGGCCCCAGGTTCGTATATCATTTCGTTGCAAAGCAGAGATAAGAAGTTGCAGGGTCGGTTTGTGAAGTTTTAGACATCCTGAATTAAATGGGCTCCAGCCGGGTCGCTGAGCCTGTCGAAGCGTGGTCACTGAGCCTGTCGAAGCGTGACTTTTTAACAGTAGTTTCGACAGGCTCAATGAACTGGTGTTTTCAGGGAGTATGTATTAATCCACCACCAGCTTCTTTCTCAGCTCCATGGTTTCCCTGAGTCGTTGGACGGCCCGGCGAGCCTGGTAAAAATCAAGGGTTTGATCACCGTCGGAAAATGCTTTGGGCGGACATTCATGAATTTCGATGAGCACCCCATCGGCTCCTGCCATAACTGAAGCCAGGGCAATGGGCTCAACATAATTCCTGATGCCGACTCCGTGTGAAGGATCACTGAAAACGGGCAAATGGCTTTTATCGCGTAAATAGGGGATGGCATTCAGATCCATGGTATTACGGTAAGCTTTTTCAAAAGTGCGGATGCCGCGCTCACAAAGGATTATTTTTTCATTTCCGTTGGAGAAAATATATTCGGCAGAAGCCAGGAATTCCTGTAAAGTGCCCGACATTCCACGTTTGAGCAGCACGGGTTTATCTGCCTTACCCAGCTCATCCAGCAGATTGTAGTTTTGCGAATTGCGTGTGCCCACCTGGAAAACATCCACATAATCATACATGGGTTCAATCTGCGATACCTGCATGACCTCGCTCACTACCTTGATGCTGTTGGCCCGGCAATGTGCCGAAAAGAACTTCAGTCCGTCTATACCCAAACCCCTAAAAGAGTAGGGCGAACTGCGGGGTTTGAAAATTCCGCCACGCATAAACCTGATGTTATTTTCTTTCAGAAACTCAACAGTTTTTATCACTTGCTCCTCGTTTTCAACCGAGCAGGGGCCCATGACAATAGTCAAATCATCACGAGAAATTTTCGTGCCGTCATCAAACCTGATTTCGGTATCCTGTACTCTCCATTGTCGTGAAACCAACTTATTGGGGTCTTCAACAATATGTATGTCTTTTACCCCGGGCAAGTTGCCAAATTGTCGAATGTCATATTCTTTCTTTCCATTACAAATAAGGTATTTCGCTTGCCGGGTTTCCACCAGGCTGGGTTTTAAACCATGGGTTTTCAGTTCTTCGAAAATGGATTCCAGTAACTGTGCCGGTATATTATCCTGTAATTGTATCAGCATTTTTTTTGTTTTTCAGATATCATTAACTGCTTAAATATTCATTTGAGATTTGCATTTTGGATGTAGCTTCTCTGGGTTCCTTCGTAACTTTTTTCGAATTTCGATATTCGATATTCGAATTTTTTATTTTTATTCCACCATCAAACCCAAGTCTTTTTTCAGCTCCTCAACCGCCTTCCTCGCATCCGGCGCCTCTGCCAGCTTTTTCAAAAACGCCGATCCGCATATGGCGCCATCCAGATTCTGCCAGGCTTGCTGTAACGTTTGCCGGTTGTGAATACCAAAACCTCCAATGAGCGGGTTTTTCAGATTCATGGACTTCAACCTTTGAAAATATTCCTGCTGGGTTAGCCCAAAATCCTGCTGTTTACCTGTAGTTGCCGCTGAACTTACCACATAGATAAAAGCATTGGAAAGCTCATCAATCAGCTTTATCCGCTCATCAGATGTGTGGGGTGTGATGAGAAATACCGGACTGAGATTATATTTTTCAAACAAAGTCTGATATTCTTCTCTGTATTCATGTATGGGCAAATCAGGAAGTATAAGTCCGGAAGCACCGCAGGCTGCCGCTTTTCCCATAAACCTTTCTGTGCCATATTGCAGAACAGGGTTCAGATATCCCATCAAAAGCAGGGGGATGCTTGTTTTTCCCTTCAGGGTTTCCAGTTGCCGGAAAAGTATTTCGATAGTCATGCCGTTGGCTATAGCCAGGGTGCTGCTTTGCTGTATTACAGGTCCGTCGGCAAGCGGATCGGAGTAGGGCATGCCTACTTCCAGGAAATCGATGCCTGCCTTTTGGGATGCTGCTATAATTCCTGCTGTAGAATCTAATTGGGGATAACCCGCTGTAAAAAACAGCGACAACAGGTTTTGTTTCTTATTTTGAAAAAGATTTTGCAGTGCATTCATATTTTCTGAAAATATTGTTGATAGGTTTGTAAATCTTTTTCTCCCCGGCCCGAAAGGCATATCACCACTATATCATCCGGTTTGAACTTTAGTTTGGACAATGCCGCCACTGCATGCGCTGTTTCAAGCGCCGGAATGATACCTTCTGCGCGACTCAGCATTTGGGCAGCCTCCAGCGCTTCGGTATCGGTTACCGGGAGATATTCTGCCAGTCCGGTTGCATGCAAATGGGCGTGCAAAGGTCCGATTCCCGGGTAATCCAGACCGGCTGAAACCGAATGGGCTTCCATAACCTGTCCGTCCGGTGTTTGCATCAGCAAGGTTTTGCAACCGTGAATGATACCGGGTGTGCCGCTGTAAATAGTGGCCGCAGTCAATCCACTGTCAACCCCTTCTCCGGCAGCTTCGGTACCGATGAGCCGGGTTTTCTCATTTCCGATAAAATGGAAAAATGCTCCGGCAGCATTGCTGCCACCGCCGGCGCAGGCCAGCACATAGTCGGGAGCATTCTTTCCTTCCTGTTTCATCAGTTGAGTTTTAATTTCTTCACTGATTACCGATTGCAACCGGGCCACCAGATCAGGGTAGGGGTGCGGACCAATGGTTGAACCAATCAGGTAATACGTATCATCGGGATGATTGATCCAGTGGCGGATAGCTTCGTTGGTGGCGTCTTTAAGGGTTTTGCTGCCCGATTCCACTGCAACTACCTTGGCACCCAGCATTTTCATACGTAGCACATTAGGCTGCTGACGAACAATATCCTTACTTCCCATAAAAACCGTACAGGGGATTTTGAGCAAAGCACACACCGTAGCTGAAGCCACACCATGTTGTCCGGCACCGGTTTCGGCAATGATATTTTTCTTGCCCAGGTGCTTTGCTATCAGCGCCTGTCCGACAACGCTGTTGAGTTTGTGTGCACCGGTATGGCAAAGGTCTTCGCGCTTCAGGTATATTTTTGCTCCGTAAGTTTCAGAGAGATTTCCGGCATAATACAACGGTGTGGGTCTGCCCACATAATCCCTGAGCAACAGCTCAAAGTCCTTTCTGAAATCAGCAGATTCAATGACCTGCAGGTAATTGCTGCGAAGCTCCTCCACATTGGGATACAGCATTTCAGGTATATAGGCCCCGCCAAAATTACCGTAATAGCCCCTTTCGTCAGGGATATTTTGTTTGCGTATTACTTCGGTTGGGTTTGTATCTGTTTTTACTGTCATAACTTTCTATTTAAATTGTTTGTCTTTTATTCGGCATTTCGGGCTATCGCCCTCAACTTCGGTCTTCCGTCTTCGGTCTTCCGTCTTTTCCCAAAATAAACTTCTCAATCAACCCCACATCCTTCACTCCCGGACTTGTTTCAAACCGGCTGTTGATGTCCAGTGCATACAATGATGGATGAGTAGTCACTTTTCTGAAAGCATCATCCTTTAAATGTTCCGGACCAATTCCTCCGGCAAGGAAGAAGGGTTTGGACATGGTATAATTTTTCAGAATAGCATGGTCAAATGCTGTACCCGTGCCACCTGCATTTTTACCAAGGGTATCGAATAAGAAATAATCGCAGCAGTTTTCATAAGCAGCAAGTTCATCCGGGAGTTTATCTGTAATTCCAAAAGCCTTGATAACAGGTACAATTTTCTGCAAGCTTTTGCAATAATCCGGACTTTCATTTCCATGCAACTGAACTCTGTCAAATGCATATTTGCGAATGATATTCTCAGAATCTTCCAGTGGTATGTTTACAAATACGGCAACCTTTTTTATGGCCGCGGGCAAACCGTTCAATGGTAGTCCATCGATTTTGTCACTCACATCTCTTGGCGAATTCTTAAAAAAGATAAAACCCATGTAATCCGGCAACAATGCTGCAATTTCCAGCATATTGTCCGTTTGGGTGATACCGCATATTTTTATTTTTACCATCTTCAGTTTTTATCGTCCGGGTGCGACTACAGTTCGCGCCCGGACTTTGTTCTTACCTTTCCTTGATTCCGGGCACGAACTTTAAGTCGTACCCGGAAGTTTCTACCCGTCCGGGTGCGACTTCAGTTCGCGCCCGGACTTTGTTTTTATTCTTCATCATTTTCAATGACCGCCAATCCAAATTCCCTAATCCTTTCGCGTGAAATTAGTTTACCTCTTATTAAGTTAATGGTGTCAGCATATGAAGAAAACTTCCAATCTTCGTTTTTCTTTACAAGCTTATCTTTTAACGGATTAAACAAAATATAATTAAAGCATATATTTGGATATTGTTTTTCCGGAATTACAGCATTTACCATTGTTACACCCTGTGAATTTAGCCATGAACGAGCAATTTTGTCTACTCTGGTAACACATATTGCCTTGGTCTCCTTTCTGAAAAGTGAGCCGCTACGATTATAGGATTGATTTATTGCTCTGGTGTATGAAGCTAACATGATGCCTATCGATTGTTGAAGTGAGCGAGTCTGGGTATGACTAAAAGTCGTGCCCAGACTTAAATCTACTTCAGTTTTGTTTACATAGACTAAAAAATGAAAGTGATTAGGCATTAAGCACCAGGCAAGGATATCAGTGAAGGGAATAATGTGAGCCTTTATTTTTTCCAGGAAGAAATAATAGTTTTTCTCTTCAAAGAATATTTTATCTCTGTTATTTCCTTGGTTAAAAATGTGGTATATATGACCTGTTTCGAAATGCATTTTATATTTTTTTTGTCCGGGTGCGACTACAGCTCTCGTCCGGACTTTGTTTTTACTTTTCCTTGATTCCGGGCACGAACTTGAAGTCGTACCCGGAAGTATTTCGTCCGGGTGCGACTATAGCTCTTGCCCGGACTTTGTTTTTACTTTTCCTTGATTCCGGGCACGAACTTTGAGTCGTACCCGGAAGTATTTCGTCCGGGTGCGACTATAGCTCTTGCCCGGACTTTGTTCTTACCTTTCTTTGATTCCGGGCACGAACTTTGAGTCGTACCCGGAAGTATCTCGTCCGGGTGCGACTACAGCTCTCGTCCGGACTTTGTTTTTACCTTTCTTTGATTCCGGGCACGAACTTTGAGTCGTACCCGGAAGTATCTCGT
>REDJ01000235.1 GCA_007693555.1 Bacteroidota bacterium | reverse complement strand
ACGGTTGACAATATAGCCAGTAAGGGATTGCGGGCCGCTCACCTGTCCACCGCTATCTCGCCTTAGGCGAGACCCACGCGTAGCAGTCCCGTACGTACGGGATAAAACTACCACCAAGCCCCGTACCGCACGTGCGGAATTGGCTATACCATGTTGGCTACAGGCTTAATTATTCGTCGTCAATTATTTTATTATAGTCTATGCTTATCCCCATTTTCCCGGTAATCAAGGTTCGAATTTCCTTGGCTATTTTCATGGCATTTTCAACTTTGTCCTTTGACAGAAAAATCGTTTCGTTCGGATATCTTACTTCAACCGCATAGCTTTGAAGTTCACTAACAATGTCAAAATACGTTTCAAAGTCCGGGTCAATAGGTACTATTAACTCAAGAAGGTATATTAAATCATGTGAAAATCGAAAAGTTATTGATTTGAAAATCAGATAAGATTTTAAATATTTTTCCACCGCTTGTTGGCAATGAAATGTAACGGTGTCTAAGTATTCCGGAATATGCAAATAGGTTACTTTGGCTGTCCCTAAATCATGGTCTCCTTTAACAATCCATTGTTTCGCTATTTCAATCGTTTTTCCGCTCATATACTGTTTTTCCAGAGTTTAGAACTTCATAAACAAAACTGTATTTCTCATCCTTTTCTCTTTCTACTTCATTGGGCGTATAAACAATTAAATCCATTGGTACTTGTGAACCAAGAAGAATTCTTCTTAATTGCATTGTTCTCTGAGGGCGGGGTAATTCACTGTCTTTAATAACAAAAATGTCAATATCACTATCTTCCGCAGCTGTTCCGCTGGCATACGAACCAAACAGAATGATTTTTTCAGGATTGTATCCTGAAGCAATTTTCTTAACGATTTCAGATATTTTGTTTTCTGTTATCATTTCGCTAATATACAATTTTTTTCGATTTCACGTACTGTGCTGGTTTATAGCGCTTAGCTTGTAACCAACGTTCCTGGCATAGCCACATTAGCAGTTTTGCGGGCTTCGTCAGTTTCCACCGCTACAAAAGCCCACGCGTAGCAGTCCCGCACGTGCGGGATTGGCTATACCATGTTGGCAACTGTAGTTTTTTAGGCTATTTTGAAATCACCGTCTTGCAATTCCACATTAAAATTTACTTTGGCTTTCAAGGCGTTAAAAACTTTCAGGATTGTCGCAATAGTTACATTTTTAGCGTTTCTCTCAATTCTGGATATTTGTGATTTTTGAACGCCAATCATTTCACCCAATTCTGATTGTGTTAACTGTCTTTCCTTGCGTGTTTGCCTTATCATTTCACCTAACAAGTCAAGTCTCAACTCATACTCGTATTTATCTCTTTTTTCTGTCCCGACTTTACCAAGGTGTTTGTCTTTCAGTTGGTCAAGGGAATATGTTTTCATTTTTTCTGACTTTTCCATGGTTTCTTATTTTTTGTTTTTCTGTTTAAAATATAATTTCATTATCGCTCTCGCCTTTTCAATTTCTTTCTTCGGTACTTTGTCTGTTTTTTTAATAATTCCGTGAGTAGCGACAACTAAGGTCTCGACATTGTCTTCTTTATCCCAGAAAGCAAAAATTCGATAGTTGAGATTTGAATATTTCGTGCGGAATTCCCAAATATCCGTTTCTAATTTCTTGAAAAGTTCAGGGTCACTTACATACTTCGATTTGTCGATATTATAAATAATCTTATCCTTAACTTTTTCATCCAATGTATCAAAGAACTTCCACACTTCTTCCAGCAGAATAATATCGAATTTTTGTTTCATTAGTCACTTTTTTTTATTCTCTCAAAGATAGTCAAAAGTTCTAATATATGGAAACATTTATCGCTGGAATTTCGCTTTACTATAGTTGCCAACATGCCTGGTATAGCCACAGTAGCGGATTTGCGGGCCGCTCACCTGTTTACCGCTACAAAAGCCCACGCGTAGCAGTCCCGTACGTACGGGACCAAACTACCAACAAGCCCCGTCCCGCAAGTGCGGGATTGGCTATACCATGTTGGCCACTGGGCTTATTTTTGTCCGATTGGTTTGGTTCCGGTTTTTTTAACTCTCTGCTCAATGTATTTCAATAATTCTTCATAAGTCATGTTCTCAGTCTCTGAGCTTATTTTTGCCCGGATTTCACGCTGAATTTTCACAGCGTCCAATGTTTTTTCCTTAGTCGTTTTCATATCTCAAAAGGTCTTTAGGGCTTCGTATCTCAAGCATTTGATATCCATTCCGTAAATTCACAGAGTTATATCCCTTAATTCTCTCCAAATTCACGATATGTTTAAAATTCCAGCTGGCAAGTACGTCAACTTTATTAATAGTTGCAAGAGCAATATGTCTGCAATCTTCAAGGCTTGTTTTTCCGACAACTTTCTCTGTTATGTAGGTGTTTGCTAATTCAATAGCTTCTTGTGTCAGGTTAATTCTCTCAAAGTTTTCCGGTGAATATCTGTGTAATAATTGTTTCACTTTTTCAGGTGCAAAAGTCAGCTCCAAATCAAGCAAGTCCGAAACAACAAAGATTACTTCCTGTTTCTCCAGTCGTTCAAACAGTTGTCTGGTAGGTTCTTCAAACTCTTCGTCGAAATATCCGCCAACCACTGAGGTGTCTATGTAAATTCTCTGTTTCATACTTCAAATATACGAAGAATTGTCCGTAAATAAATCTCTGAAATCCCTTGTATGCAGGGGCTTAGCCTTGTGGCCAACTCGTTTATACTATCAAATATATACCACTTTCCCAACTTCAATCGATATCTCCTATATTTTTTCTGATCGGCACCCCATCTCAGTCCATTTTGTCCTCTGTAATGAAAGTTTTCAATCTCCGCTCCCCATCCCAAAAAATCCGTAATTTCGCACAAAGTTTTATCAGAAAATAATTTGTTTAATCAATAGTCTGATAGAACTTGTATGAACTAACTTTAATCTTTTTTTTCTGAGTCGCAGTGCTCATACAAGTTTAACCCATGAATTATTTCCAGGCGGAAAATCTGAGTAAATCCTATGCCGAAAAGCTGCTTTTCGAGAATATCAGCTTTGGTATTGACCAGGGGCAGAAGGTGGGTTTTATAGCCCGTAACGGGGCGGGAAAAACCACCCTGCTCAATATTATGATGAAGCTGGATATTCCTGATGCCGGGCAATGTACCTTCCGCAATGACATAAGTGTTTCTTATCTGAACCAAAACCCTGAATTCTCTCCCGGCCATACGGTTATTGAAACCTTGCTGCATGGTGATAATATCCTAACCCAGACCCTGCGGCAATATGAAGAGGAGGTGCTTTTTCATGAGAAAAATCCGGAGGTTACTGATAACTCAAAACTCCAGGTGCTCATCACAAAAATGGACGAGCTGGATGCCTGGAACCACGAGGTAAAGATCCGTCAGATCATCAGCAAGCTGAAAATCGAAGATCTGAACCAACCGGTGGAGACACTCTCGGGCGGGCAGACCAAACGGGTGGCCCTGGCACGAATCCTTATCGATGAGGCCGACTTTATCATCCTGGATGAGCCCACCAACCACCTTGACCTGGAAATGATCGAATGGCTCGAAGACTACCTTGCACGCCAGAAGCTTACCCTGCTTATGGTTACACACGACCGGTATTTCCTGGATAACGTATGCAACGAGATCCTTGAGCTGGATCAGGGTAAAATGTACCGTTACAAGGGTAATTACGCCTATTTCCTGGGGAAGAAGCAGGAAAGGGAAAATACCATGCTGGCCGAAACAGAAAAGGCACGCAACCTGCTGCGCAAGGAAACCGAATGGATGCGCCGTCAGCCCAAAGCGCGCACCACCAAATCGAAAGCGCGCATTGAATCTTACCACCAGCTGAAGGAAGCAGCAATACTCAAAACGATTGATCAGCCCAACGAAATACTGATGCAATCGGCCCGGCTGGGAAAGAAGATACTGGAGCTGCACAACATCCGGAAAAGTTTTGACGACAAGCTGGTGATTGAAGATTTTTCCTACGTCTTCAAAAAGAGGGAAAAGGTAGGCATCGTGGGCATGAACGGCACCGGAAAATCTACGCTGCTGAATATCATCACCCGCAACCTTACACCCGACCGAGGCACTGTTACCACAGGCGAAACCATACAGTTTGGATATTACCACCAGGACGGACTGAAGATCGATGAAAACAAAAAGGTGATTGATGTGATCAAGGATATTGCCGAGAGCATCAGGGTGGGAAAAGATACGTGGTTTTCAGCTGCCCAGTTCCTGCATTACTTCAATTTTCCCTACAACACACAAAACGATTTTGTGCGCAAACTCAGCGGTGGCGAAAAAAGAAGGCTGTTCCTGATTACAATTCTTATGAAGAATCCTAATTTCCTGATCCTTGATGAGCCCACCAACGATCTGGATATTGCCACGCTGAATGTGCTGGAAGATTTCCTGGCCGACTTTGGCGGGTGCCTCATCGTGGTTTCCCACGACCGTTATTTCCTTGATAAGCTGGTGGATCATATTTTCGTTTTTGAAGGTAATGGTAAGATTAAGGATTTCCCTGGTAACTACACCGACTACCAGCTGAAAAAATCGCAGGAGAAAAAGCAGGATAAGAAAGAAGACAAACCTCAACAATCAAAACCCGCTGCAAGCGCCCGTCCCGCCGAAAAGAAAAAGCTCACCTACAAGGAGCAGAAGGAATTTGAAGCTTTGGAAGCGGAAATACCCATCCTGGAAAAAGAAAAAGCCGAAGCATTGGAGCAAATGAATTCAGGGTCACTAACCACCGAAAAATTTCAGGAAATTTCAGAGCTGTATGCCCGGCTGGAGAAAGAACTGGAGGAGAAGGAGTTCAGATGGCTGGAGTTGTCGGAGTGGTTGTAATCAACTCATTGACCCACCCCCGGCCCCTCCCTACAAGCAGGAAGGGGTGTACCTGCAGTGGTTCTTAATAATTTAGTAGTTTATTTTAAAAAGCAAATTAAAAAGTACCATTTTTTCGCAAAATCAAAAGCAATTGCACTTGAAGTCTGGGTTTTCCTTCCCCTCCCTGCTCGTAGGGAGGGGTGCCCGAAGGGCGGGGTGGGTCAAAAGCTTTTGCTTCTAAATTTGAACATTAAACAAAAAAAACCGCCCCAAAAGGCGGTTGAAAAGTTATAAGGAAATTTTCTCTTGTCAGTTATTCAGCATAACCGGCATGACAAGCATCAGGATATCTTCTTCCTTGTTTTCGCTGTCGAGAGGAAAAATCAGACCGGCACGGTTAGGTTCTGACATTTCAATTACAACCTGTTCTGTATCAAGGTTATTCAACATTTCAACCATAAACTTACTGTTGAAACCTATTTCCATATCGTTACCTTCGTAATGGCAGCTAAGCCTTTCCTTTGCTTCATTGGCATAGTCATGGTCTTCAGCCGAAAGCTGCAATTCCGAACCTGCTATCTTAAACTTAACCTGGTAGGTTGTTTGGTTTGAGAACAGCGAAACCCTTCTGATAGCATTCAGGAAAGGTGAACGGTCTAAGGTAAGCTTATTGGGGTTTTCTTTGGGAATGACTGCATTGTAGTTGGGATATTTGCCGTCAATGAGTCTGCATGTCATGGTTATGTTTTTGAATACAAACCGTGCATTTTTATCATTATAATCCACATTCACCGGAGCATCATCTAGTGCCAGGATATGTCTGAGCTGATTCAGGGGCTTTTTGGGCAAGATAAGTGCAGCTTCCTCAGAAGCTTTTACATCATTGCGGCGATACCTGACCAGCTTGTGGGCATCGGTTGCAACAAAAGTAATACTATCGGTGGAAAGCTCGAAATATATCCCGGTCATTATGGGTCGCATCTCATCATTGCTTGCTGCAAAGAGTGTTTTGCTGATGGCATTGTGAAGGATATCCGATTCGATGGTCAGCTTGGAAGCGCCTTCAATTTCAGACGGACGGGGATATTCCTGACCATCCTGACCTGCAAGCCGATATTTTCCTTCTCCTGCAATGAGGGTTACACCAAAGTTCTTTTCATCAATTTCCAGCGTTACAGGAATGTCTGAAAAGGTTTTGAGGGTATCCAGCAAAAGCTTTGCAGGGATAGCAACACTGCCTGCATCTTCAACCATGTCAACAGAAAGCCTGGAACTCATTGTGGTTTCAAGGTCTGAAGCAGATACTTTTAACTCCTTATCTTTTAATTCAAATAAAAAATTATCCAGTATGGGAAGTGTGTTATTGGTGCTCAATACACCGCTGATTGCCTGTAATTGCTTTAACAGCAAATTGCTTGATACTATAAACTTCATCTTTTACACCTGTTTTATGATCCGTTTGCAAAGATAATTTATTAATTTAATCCGAATGTAAGATAATAGGTTTTAAATTTCAAAAAACGACAATGGACGTAATATTCTGTTGAATACATAATACTGGGCAATGGCAAACTCCTCTCCGTTTACCTGAATATACAGGCGATTGGGGTCCGGTCTTAGCTGTTGATCCGAATCAGGCGTGTCTGCCGGCAGGTTTCGCTTAAAGGCAGTAAATGATGCCCTGAAACCATCCTGACTCTCCACCTGAATTTTCATGTAAGGATCATCCCACATGAGCTCTTTGCGCAAAATTTCGTCTTTTTCATTGAGAAGCGATTCATAATGAACATCTCTGAATGCTGATATGAAGCGATCAAACCTGAGTGTGTCAAATTCAGTGAGAATTTCCCGGTTTTTATCCTCAAAATCAAAAAAACCAAAACTGTCATCTGCTTTGCGCAGAATCTGATAGGACTGTCCGGGATTCTCAAATACTTTCACTGAAATGGATGCTATCTGCTCTTTTCTTAAATCGATGATAACAGGATCGCGCCATTCTCTCTCCGATGGATCAAATAAATAGGCTATTCCGCTTTCGTGGGAAGGAATATGAATTCTGAAAGCCATTTGCGAACGGGTTTTGCGCATATATGTGCTTTGACCGTCAGGTGTGTCCTCACCTACCAGAAATGATTGGTACAATCTGTTGTAAGGGAGAAGCCTTAAGTTTCCGAAATGGACTCTGTAACCACGCACCCACACATTCACTTCAATGCCTTGCTCCTGCAGCATTTTTTCAACATTATCACGATTTTCAATGCTTACCGGGGTTCTGACGCGCATGCGTCTCATGGAGCCCAAAAGCTGCTCTACGGCCAAATCGTTGGCAAAATACCGGGCATTTAATATCCATCTGCCCTCACTATCCTTCTCTAACATTACTCCCTGTGAATCATCAAGGGAAAGGATTTCAATCTGCACAACTTCAAGGGAGCGATCAATTGAAAAATCACTGTCTGATGCCCTGAGCGTTGAACCTGTATGAGAAAACCAGAATACAAACAAGGCTGTAAGAAACAAAAACAGCGAAAGAATCAGCAGGATGTAAACCTTTTTTCTTTCCATTAATTTGGCATTTCAGTAAAATGAACTCAAAATCAGACAATCTTTTTATTAAACTTTCTTTTTCGCAGGAAAAACCTCAAACTACCAAATACAACAACAAGCAATACCGGCAATCCCACATTAAACACCTGGATAGTCAATCTGTTGCGGTTTACAAGGCTGCGGTCAAGTGCACGAAGGCGGATTTCCCTGGCCCTTGCTTCCATGATGCCCCTGTCATCGTTTAGGTAGTTTACGGCATTCAGAATAAAATCGCGGTTACCAAAGGTTTCGTTGAGAAAACGATCATATCCCAGTGGCAAAGGTTCACCCTGGCTTCCAAACTGGTTTCTGATAACATCGCCATCAGAGACGACTATCATCCTTGAACCTGTTCCTGTGTTTTTCATTTCAAAACCTTCGGGGATTGAAACACCTTCGGGAATTCTTCGATTGCGAAAAACCGACTCAAACTGCCCTTCAAGCAATACTGCCACAGAGTGTGAGCCCTGCCTGTAGAGGCTTTCATCTACCTGTTGCTGCATAATGTCAAAGGAAATCCTGACCGGGGTTTGCATAATCCGTGTGTAGGGCGATGTTTGCAGAAGTATTGTTTTGCGGATATTTTCAGAACCAACCGTATCAATGGTACTTACAAATTCTGTACGCACCGGGTTGAGATTGCGTACAATGGGATGATTGGTAGCAGGCCTAACCAGCGGAAAGTAAAACCATGGCACCAGGCTTATCTGGGGCCGGTCGCCGATAAACCCGGTGGTAATGGGTATGGGTACCGACTGAAGGTCTTTAACCAGGTCGGTGTTAAGCCGTACTCCGTATCTGAATAGCATATCATCAAGGTTCAGCTGCCAGGGCATACCCAGTGTTTCAGGTGCAACCTGCAGGCTGTCCATACTGGCATATACAGGGTCAATAAGCCACAAAACAGAACCTCCGTTCATGATAAACTGGTCAATCACAAATTTATCCGCCTCCGAAAACTCACGCATGGGCTGGGCAATAATCAATGTGGAAAAATCCTGTAGTGTATTTATATCTCCATTGATAGGCAAGCGGTCCACATAATAAAAATCTTCAAGTTCGAAAGTAATATCGGCCACATATCGGAGTTCAAGTTCGTCGTTTCCTGTATGAAATGCCACGCGGGGTTTTTCAGCAACGGTTAATTTGTGTATGGTTGTCGCCAGATTGTACTCAAGGGCCTGTGCCGAATTGTTCAATACCTCTTCAGAGGGTAGTCCCAATTGATCCTGAAGCAATGAAAGTGGTATTTCTCTGCCCCGGTAGCTCACCAGTGCACCTGGAAAAATAATTTGCTGCGAGCTGGCATCTTCAGCGGTTACCTGCACCTGTGTAGGTTGCAATCCCTTACCTGCAAGCATCCTGTAATTCTCTTCCGTGAGCTCCCAATCTCCCTTAACTGTGGGGTTGATGAATTCATACTGTATAAAACCCGAATAAGCCCGGAACTCATCCAGCATTTCACGCGTCTGATTGCGTAACCTGCGAAAACCCGCCGGAAAGTCCCCTTCAAGGTATATCCGGAAATAAACAATATCGTCCAAATCACGCAACAGATCTCTGGTGGCATCTGTAAGTGTAAAACGCCTCTCAGACGTAAGATCAATCCGCTTGAAATACCGCGAACCGATCATGTTCACAGCCACAATAATCAAAAGACCAACCAGCAGACTAATAACATTGTGCCTTCGAACATTAATTTTTTTTACAATTTTATTTTCCAAAACTGTATTTTGTATTTCTTTCATTTTCAATATCCAAAAAATCTAAACCCCCTAAACCTCTAAACTTTTTCAACTTTCTCAACTTTTCAATCCCCCGTGCCCCCTTTTCAAAGGGGAATTAGGCCGGTAAAATTTCCATTCTTCGGTTCCCGAATCGCCTTTGGCTCTCGGGACTAAAGGCTATCGCCTTTAGCTTCCGTCTTCGGTCTCTAGTTACCCTTCAATCCCGAATCGCTCGTCGCTCTCGGGACTTCGCTTTCGCTCAGCTCTTCAACCCATCAACTCCCTCACCATTTCCTGCTCTCCAGCTTTATCTTCGTAAACAGCAGAAATAAAACTATAAGACTCAGAAAATAGAGTATATCCCGGCTGTCAACCACGCCCCTGCTTATTGATGTGTAATGTGCATAAATACCCAGATTGCGGATAAAAAGGTCAAGGTTTCCGAACAAATCAAGAGAGTATATAAATTCGAATCCTATATAAGCAAACCCACACAGAAAGATTGATATGATGAACGAAACAATCTGATTATCGGTCAGCGATGAGGCAAAAAGGCCTATGGATACAAATCCTGCTCCCAGGAAAAGTAAGCCAAGATAAGAACCCCAGGTAGCACCCATGTCCATATTTCCAGGTGGGAACCCCAGATTGTAAACTGTTATAACATATATCAACGTAGGCAATAACGCAAAAATAACCAGTGTGAGTGCTGCAAAATACTTGGCAAGCACGATCTGAGTATCGGTCAGAGGTTTGGTAAGCAAAAATTCTATGGTGCCGCTTTTCTTCTCATCTGCAAAAAACCTCATGGTAATGGCAGGAATAAGAAATAAAAACACAAAAGGCCCCATATTAAACAAACCTTCAATATTGGCAAAACCTGATTGCAGCACATTGGTATCAAGGGGGAAAACCCATAGAAACAAACTGTTGATCACCAGAAAAACAGCAATGGAAATATACCCGATCAGATTATTGAAAAAATTATTTATCTCTCTGAGAAAAAGCGTAAACATAGGAAATATGGGTTATCAAAATACTGTTGACCATTTAAAGTGCCAGAAAATCAAGAGATTCTTCGCTTCACTAAGTTGCGCTCAGAATGACAGAATGTTATAAGTTGAAGCGAGGCGGTTGTGAGGGGATGGATGGGGTGAAACCCCATCCATCCCCTCACAACTACTGACCCCTCAAAAAACCTGTCATGCTGAGCATGGCGAAGCATCTCGTTTTTTTTACCGGACACTACTGTTATTAAATATTTTTATACTATCTGTTAATTAAAATCTGAAATCTGAAATCCTAAATCAAAAATCATTCATCCGAAAACTCTATCACAACGCTATCGGTAACATCCAATCCGAGCAGGCTGGCAGCCTTGCCCTGGTTTATGGCAATTTCAAGATAACCTGTTGAGCCGAATAAAGCAAGGCGTTCGCCGGGCTCCACATCGGAATAGGAAGTCCTTAAAACACTGATAGAATAACCGGGCGTTCTAAATTTTATTGTGTAGGCTCTGCCCTTCCCTACTTTCTTAAAAGTTGCCTGGTCAATATTTACAAATATGTTCTCATAGTCATCCACGAAAATTACTTTCCCTTCAATTTTATTTTCTGTAATTACAGGTTTAAAGGCAAACAATTCCTTAAGTTTTGCATATGGAGTACCCAGTTCATTGAACTCTTTTCCACCGGCCAGCATGGCGGCTGCTTTTACAAATACATCCCTTGATGAGAAAGTAAAATAATCCGAATCCTGAATAATATCAAGTTCAACAGCTTCAAAATCCTCATTTTCAAATAACAAGGAAAACACACCGTTATCAGCACCAATGAAATACATGTCCCTGCTTTTTACAACAATATGAGGAGTTTTGGTGCTTGCTTCCGTGTTCACTCCCACAATGTGAATGGTGCCCGGCGGAAAGTCAGGATAAGCGTTCTTCAGAATAAAACTGCAGCTCATTATGTCATATGCAGGCAATGTATGTGTAATGTCAATAATTTTAGCCCCGGGAATCTGTCGCATTATGCTTCCTTTTACAGAAGCCCGGTAATGGCTGTTAAGGCCCCAGTCGCTGATCAGGGTAATAATCGTCATCACGCTTTCATTTTCAGGATACAAATTACTTTATGCCTTTTCCTGCAAAAATAACAAAAGCAGGCAATCAAATGTAAAAACATTTTCAACTGTTGTTAATAACATGACAGAATAATTTTGTTATTTTGCAGAATAAAATTATTGTTTTTTAAAACATTTCCATCTGCGTGACCCTAAAAGACTCAAAAGAAACAACCCACTCAGGAGAACTTACAATTCAGCTTGAGGCAATTCATCCTTCCGACATCTTTGGCCTGAGAGAAGAAAGACTCCGTTTATTAAAAAAATTATTTCCAAAACTTCGTATTGTAGTAAGAGGAAACGAAGTTAAAGTGATAGGCGATGACGAAGAACTCAGTTTTTTCGAATATAAATTCAAGTTGTTGCTTGATCATTTCGAGCATTTTGGAAAGATAACAGATGAAATTATCCTCGAGATTATTGCATCGGGAAAATCGCAAAATCTGGCCGATATTATTGATTCTGACAGCTCTGGTGTATTGTTACATGGGCGAAACGGTATGATTATAAAAGCCCGCACTCCTAACCAGGTGCGCATGGTTGAAAGTTTTAAAACCCATGACATGCTTTTTGCCATCGGCCCGGCAGGAACAGGAAAAACTTACACTGCCGTTGCACTGGCAGTAAGGGCTTTGAAAAACAAAGAGGTACGAAAGATTGTACTTACACGGCCGGCTGTTGAAGCCGGGGAGAATCTTGGTTTTCTGCCCGGTGATTTGAAAGACAAGCTCGATCCTTATCTTCAACCTCTTTATGATGCACTGCGTGATATGATACCTCCGGCCAAGCTGGAAACCTACATGGAAGATAAAACCATAGAGATTGCACCGCTTGCATTTATGAGAGGTCGCACACTGGGCAATGTGTTTGCCATACTCGATGAGGCCCAGAATGCAACCGAAAATCAGCTAAAGATGTTTCTGACACGCATGGGGCAATCATCTAAATTTATCATAACCGGTGATATTACTCAGATTGACCTGCCACGCAATCAAACATCCGGGCTGATCATTGCAACCAGGATACTTAACAAAGTGAAAGGTATTGATTTTATTTTTCTCAATGAAAAAGATGTGGTAAGACATCCCCTGGTTACCAAAATCATCCTGGCCTACGAAGGTGGTAAGGGTGATGCTGATAAAAAAGTCCCCGGATAATGCTATTTCACTTTTTAAGCTTTTAAACTATTCAACCTATCAACCCATCAACCTATCAATCTATCAACCCATCAACCTATCAATCTCAACACATGCCAGTAACATCTACCCACTTCAGCTTTCCTCATCAGAAATCATTTTACCGCGGCAAGGTAAGAGATATGTATAATATTGCTGATAAATTACTGCTCATGATAGCCACTGACAGGATATCGGCTTTTGATGTGGTTTTACCTGAAGGGATTCCTTACAAAGGGCAGATATTGAATCAAATAGCCGCCAGATTTCTGGATGCCACTGCTGATATTGTTCCCAACTGGAAGCTCGACACTCCCGACCCCATGGTAACAGCCGGTATCCTTTGCGAGCCCTTTAAAGTAGAAATGGTTATAAGAGGCTACCTTTGCGGTCATGCCTGGCGTGAATACAAAAAGGGTAAAAGAGTTATATGCGGTGTGGAATTACCTGAAGGATTGAAGGAAAATCAAGCTTTCCCGAGACCCATTATCACCCCGACAACCAAGGCAGCCTCAGGCCATGACGAGGATATTTCTAAGGAAGAAATCCTGGAAAGAAATATAGTAAGCCCCGAAGATTACAATTTGCTTGAGAAATATACAAAACAGCTTTTTCAGCGGGGAACGGAAATGGCTGCCCGGCAAGACTTAATCCTTGTTGACACCAAATATGAATTCGGGAAAGCGGATGGCACAATTTATCTCATTGATGAAATTCATACCCCCGACTCATCGAGATACTTTTATGCAAAGGGATACATGGAAAACCTGCAGAATAATCTTCCCCAAAAACAACTTTCCAAGGAATTTGTCAGAGAATGGCTCATGGAAAAAGGATTCAGGGGAGAAAAAGGACAAGAAGCTCCGGAAATGGATGAGGCTATTGTTAATAAAATTTCCGAAAGATACATTGAGCTTTTTGAAAAAATTACCGGAGAGGCATTTTTCAAAACCAATGATTCAGATACTCTAAATCGCATTGATAAAAACTGCAAGGATTTTATCTCACGAAATATCTGATTATCAATTCGGAAAACATCTCACCCTGGATAATTTCTTACCCTGGTTTTACCACACTACTAATAATCTTTTTATATAATCAACCGTGTTATTCGTCCGGTTTATTCTGCATTTCCTCAGCAAACTAAAACTATTTTTTTCATTTGTCGTAGAAGTTTGAAAAAGTTAAAACTATTTCAATCGCGCTTCTCACCAAGTAAAAACACCTGTTTCAGTATCACGCGATATTTTTTCATAATCCGTGTTTAACTGATTTATTGCACTTTGTATTGGCTTATTTTTGCTTGGTTGATAGAAGTTTTTTTCGTTAATAATAAGATTGCAATGGCTATGGGATTGAGTTTTTTATTTAAACGGGTATTTTCTGCAGTTTGGATTATTGCATTTGCAACTACAATATATGCCGATGAGCTGGATGTTTACATTGAAACTTCAACCGGGCAAACAGAATTCTGCGTGGGTGCCAGCATTAGCATGGTAGCCAGAGATTTTTTTGAGACAGAATCCATAACCGGCCATAAATGGGAAAGCCCTGATGGGGATAAATACCTGGAGAGCCGCGATCATTTTGCTGTTTTCAGACCTTCGGAACCCGGTCGTTATAAGATCATTTATACTGCTACTGATGAAAATGGAAATCAGTCAAGAGCAGAAATACAACTGGATATTTCTGAATTACCCCTTGCAGATGTTGAAAAAAGCCGTGGATTTTTCACCCGGATAAGAGGTAAATCCTTTCCGGTTGTTTTAACAGCTTCTGAAAACGATTCAAAAAATCAATATCAGTGGTTTAAGGATAATCAGGTCATTGAAAATGCAGACTCTCATCGAATTAAAGTTGAGGAAAGGGGTCGTTACCGTTTAATGGTAACTTCTTCAGAGGGTTGCAGGGGTTATTCAACTGCTTTTTTTATCGAATAATATTTTGCTATTGATAGCCAATACCAATAAAACAATACTTTTTGCTCAGGCAATACAAAAGGGAAAAAATTGAACTAAAATTTTAGAAATGAGAACCAATCTTCTACCCAATTCTCCAAAAAGAAAAAGTAAAACCTTATGGGTTTTTATGACTTTTTTCTTCATTTCGATTTTATTTACAACTTACAGTCAGGCACAGATAAATGTTTTCTTTTCGCGACCTGATGGTGAAGAAGTTTGTCAGGGAGGTGCCACGTCAGTCATATCACTTGATGTAATTGCCGTAGGTGGTTCAATTATCTACACAGATTACGACTGGACAGATCCTGATGGTGTAATTGTTGCCGATTTTGGTGCTTCAATTGTATTAACAATAGCTAACCCCGGTTCTTTTGCAGTGAGTGTAACGGTAACGGATGATGAAGGTACGCAAGGATCCGGTACTTTCAATTTTACGGTTAAACCGGGACCGGAATCCGCCACCATCACACCACAGGGACCTCTAAACTTCTGCGACGGGGGCAGCGTAGAGTTGGTTGCCACTTTTGGGGCAGATTATACATATCAATGGAGAAACCTGCAGGGAATTATTGCCGGTGCTACAAATCAATCCTATATTGCCACAACAGCAAACCAATATCGTGTTGTTATTACAGCACCAAACGAATGCTCCAGAACATCAAGTGCTGTAACAGTAACAGTATATGATAACCCTGAACCCGTAGCAACAAACTCCGGCCCGGTATGTGAAAACGGGACTGTTCAGTTTTTTGCTGAGCCAGATGGTTTGGTTTCTTATCAGTGGACCGGGCCCGAGAGTTTTTCTGTAAACGAACAAAATCCGGTATTGACAAATATCCCACTCAATTTTGCAGGAGTTTACAACGTAACTGTTACAGACAGCAACAATTGTATCGGTAGCGCATCAACAACATTGGTGGTAGAGCCACTTCCTGAAGCACCCACCTCTGCTGACGTGGACAGAAACGATATTTGTGCAGATGATACAGGAGATATCTCTTTAACAGCAACCGGGGGTTCAGGCGACAGATTGGTTTGGTACAGCGGAAGCTGCGGCGGCACATTTGTGGGTGAAGGAACAGAAATCACCATTGCACGCCCCGCAAACACCACCACATTTTTTGCCCGCTGGGAATCGGATGGTGCCTGCCCTGAATCAGACTGTGTGAGTGTAGAAGTAAGAATACGACCCATCCCGCAAATCAATTTTGACAACACCCATGTAAGCTGTAATGGTGGCAACGACGGCTCTTCAACAGCCATTGTGAGCGATGCAACAGGTCCTTTTTCATATATCTGGGATACGGATCCTGTGCAAACCACACAAACCGCTTCAAATCTTACAGCCGGTGATTATACGGTTACAGTTACCGATGTTTTTGGTTGTACGAATTCTGAAACCACTACCATTACCGAGCCTGACCTTCTTACAGTAATTATCGGAAATATTTCGCATGTGGAATGCTTCGAGGAATCAAACGGTTCTGCACAGGCCCTTCCTTCAGGAGGAACACCACCTTATAGTTATGTCTGGAATACTACTCCTGTTCAAACGACTCAAACCGCAACCAACCTGCCCGCAGGAATTTATATGGTTACAGTTACAGATGCAAACAATTGCCAGGAAACTGCGCAGGTGGAGATTACCGAACCCGATGAACTGACAATACAGGTTATTTCACTAACAGAACCTTCATGTGCCGGTGATGATGACGGCTCAATTACCGTTGAAGCAAGCGGAGGCACAGGTAATTATATATATTTATGGAGTGACGGACAAACAGGTCCCACAGCAAGCGGACTGACAGCAGGAAACTATTCTGTTACCGTAACCGATGAAAACAATTGCAGTGAACAGATATTCATTGACCTGGATGAGCCTTTGCCATTGACAGTAAACATTACAGATGTTGAGGATGTGGAATGCTTTGGAGATGAAACCGGATCAGCTACAGCAACTGTCAGTGGTGGCACGGGCCCTTATTCTTTCCTCTGGAGCGATGGGCAGACTACCCAAACAGCTGTTAATCTGGGTTCCGGCGATTATAATGTTACAGTTACCGATGCCAACGGATGTATATCTTTCGCTTCGGTTACTATCAATGAGAATAACCCCATAGAAATCAGCGCAATTGTTAATGACGCAAGCTGCTTTGGATTTGATGACGGTTCTATAATTCTTACAGTTAGCGGTGGCAGCGGTCCGGGCACATATTCATTCGCCTGGTCAAATGGTGTTACCACTCAGGATAATCCCGATATACCTGCAGGTAGCTACACTGTTGTTGTTACAGATGCAAATCTTTGTACGGCAGAAGATACTTATGTGGTCAATGAGCCTGATAGCATTGTAATTACTGAAACCATCACTCCGGTTACCTGTTTTGGTGATTCAGACGGTGAGATTAATGTAATTGTTGCAGGCGGCACACCCCCCTATACCTATGAATGGTCAACAGGAGCTTCAACCCCGGTTATCAGCGGTTTAACAAGTGGCAATTATGATCTTACAGTTACAGATGCAAACAATTGTATTGTTAATGTTAGCTATTTTGTTCCTCAACCCGACCCCATTACCTATGATGTTGAAATCACAGATGTATTTTGTGCATCCGAATCTACAGGCACCATTGAAATATTCAACGTACAGGGTGGCACACCTCCTTATTCCTTTGACTGGAGCAACGGAGAAAGCGGTCAATTCATAGAAAACCTTACCGCAGGTTTTTATACCCTTACAATTACAGATGCAGAAGGATGTACCTCAATAGAAACCTTTGAAGTAACCGAACCGGATAATCCTCTTTTCCTGGATATAATTACTACTGATGTTATATGTTGGGGGCAATCCAATGGTACAGCTCAGGCTGTTCCGTCAGGAGGTACACCCTTCCCCGGTGACACTTATGAGTATTTATGGAGTAACGGAGCTACTACAGCATTTATTGAAAACTTAGGTGTAGGAACATACACAGTTACTGTTACCGATGCGCAAGGCTGTACAATTGAAGGACAGGCAGTGATTAACCAACCCAGCTCCCCATTGGAGGCATATGCAGGTTCAAATCAAACCATATGCAGTGGAGCAAACGAGGGCCTTCATGTACTTGGAGGAACAGGACTTACCCCTACTGCATTGGGTGGTACAGAACCTTATACCTATCAGTGGATTTCCAATCCGGCAGATCCGAGTCTTGCTGGTCAGGAAAACCTGAGTAATCCCATTGTATCTCCCCTTGTGCAAACAACCTACACGGTAATCGTAACTGATGATGGCGGATGTGTTGCACAGGACAATGCGGTAATTTCAGTATTCCCCACAGTAGTTGCTGACGCAGGTGGTGATGCTGACGGAAATATTTACCTCTGTGAAGGAGGCTCAACACCTCTGGGTGGAACACCCCTTGGTGAAGGTAATACCGGATACTACCTTGAAAATCCTGATATCAATGAAGAACAGTTTAATTACCGCTGGGAAAGGATTTCTCCTAATCCAGAATTTATATCCAACGAGCCACACCCCTTAGTTTCTCCCACTGTCACTACATCCTACTTTGTGAGGGTCAGTGATAAAGCCGGAGACAATTGTATTGCATATGATACCGTAACTGTTGTTATAATTCCTGCCATCATCGTGGAAGCCATTGATGATGCAAGTGTATGTAATGGAAACAATGAAGGTGTAGGCTTTACTTTGGGTGCAACAATCAGCGGAGGTACAGGTGATCCTGACAATTATGAAATTCTATGGACAGCAGTTCCCGACGATCCAACACTTGCCGGACAGGAAACCTTGCTTAATCCTGTTGTAAGCCCGGTAGTAACAACAGTTTATACAATTACCGTAACAGACAGTGAGGGCATTGCTTGTTCTGATTCAGATGATGTAACCATTACCGTATTCCCTGAAATTATTGCAGATGCAGGTGAAGATGCTACAATCTGCCATCCTGCAAATGGCGGCAGTATTGAACTGGGAGGAAGTCCTGCAGCATACTATGCTGATGGCAGTGCAGGCACATTTACTTACCAATGGACTTCATCGCCAGCGGGATTCTCATCCAATGAATCGAATCCATTGGTGTCACCCTCCCAAACTACAACTTACTTCCTTACAGTAACCGATGTAAATGGTTGCCAGGAAACCAGTGAAGTTACAATTACGGTTATGAATGAACTTATTGCTGATGCAGGTGAAGACCTCGAAATGTGCCATCCTGAAAATGACGGCCAGGTACAACTCAATGGTTCGGCCTCAGGCGGAACACCGGGATATACCTATTTATGGGAACCTACTGAACACCTGAGTGATCCAAATATAGCCAATCCTATAGCCACTCCTCTTGCAACTACAGTATATACACTAACGGTTACTGATGAATTTGGCTGTGTTGCTATTGATCAAATGACAGTTACAGTAATAGATGAAGTAATAGCGAGTATAACCGGAGATGATCTCATTTGCCATCCGGATGATGGAGGAGTTGCAACGCTTACAGCTTCGGGAGCAGGTGGTTCCGGTAGTTTCAATTACCTGTGGTCAGCAGTTCCTCCTTATGATTTTGAAGGAAATGAAAACAATGCTGTAATTGTGGTTAACCCCGAACAAACTACGCTGTTTAGCGTAATTATAACTGATCAGGATTCAGGCTGTGAGGACAGTGCAAGTTTTGAAGTTGAGGTTCTCGATCAACTCATCGTAAACCTGGTTGCGGATGAAAATATATGTCACCCCGACAACACCAGTTTACCGGGTACCGAAATCACTGCAAATGTTTCAGGCGGTTCAGGAAATTACAGCTACTTCTGGAGTACAGGCGAAACCACCCAGACTATCTTTGTTGAACCCACCACTACAACATCTTACACAGTTCAGGTTACTGACAATGATACGGGTTGTACAACCGAACAAATGATTACCATTGAAGTATTTGATGAGTTACTGGCAGATGCAGGAGATGATATTACTGTTTGTTATCTGAATCCGGTAGTTCTTGAAGGTTTGGCAACCGGTGGCTCAGGTACAGGCTACACATATCTGTGGACTCCTTCCACCGGCTTAAGTGATCCAACCATATTAAATCCTGTTTTCATTAGTCCTGCGGAATTTAATGAAGGAGGTAGTATCACATTCACACTGACAATTACCGACAGTAATGGTTGTATTGCTTCGGATGAAGTGAATGTGGATATTTTACCCGAGATTATCGTTGATCCCGGCACAAGCCAGGATGTGTGCTTCGGTTCTGATTTTGAACTGGGAGGTACCCCAACTGCAAACGGAGGCTCAGGCAATTTCAATTATTTCTGGACCGTGCAGTCTTCAGGTGTTGAATTCTCAAATGATCCAAACCCGGTAATTAACATAGATTTTACAGGCACTGAAACTTTTATCCTTCTGGTTCATGATGTGGATGGAGATTGCTTTGAAACGGCAGAGGTTACCCTTACCGTAATTGACGAACCTACTGTGGTTATTATTGCTGACCCTGAAGAAGCCTGCGAAGGACAATTGGTCACTCTTACGGCCACCGGGGCTGATACTTATGTCTGGACTTCCGATCCGCCTTATGATTTTGAAGGTATTGAAAATGATGCTCAAATACAGGTAACACTTTCTGAAACCACAACATTCTTTGTTGCAGGTACAAATATCTGCGGTAGTGACCTGGCAGAAATTACCATTACCGTGATCCCGGGTCCTGTTGTGGATTTGGGTGAGGATTTAGAAGCGTGTGATGGTGAAGTCGTTACACTGGACGCCGGGGAATTCGTAAATTCAACATATCTCTGGTCAGATGGAAGCACAGAACAAACCCTCGAGGTAACGGAAACCGGAACTTATTCTGTGGTTGTTACCAGCCTCGACACAAACTGCAGCTCATTCGATGAGATCTTTGTTTTCTTCAATCCTCTGCCACTTGCATTTACCGGTGATGACCAAACCATTTGTATGGGAGATGAGGTAATGCTGGGTGCAGATGATGCTGATAACCCAGTACCTAACAATACATATCTCTGGCTCAGTGATCCGGAGGATCCCTCCATAAGCGATCCTACAATTTCCAATCCTGTGGTCAGTCCAATGGTTACTACAACTTACACTTTAATTGAAACCTATCTTGAAACCGGTTGTACCAACTCCAATACTGTGGTTGTTACTGTTGTTGGCGGTATTCCTAATGCCGGGGAAGACCAAACCATTTGTGCAGGTGAATCGGTAGCTCTGGGTCCTGATACCCCAATTGACGGTAACATCTATACCTGGACGTCAAGTAATGAAGAAGAGGAATTTGACAGTGATGTTCCCAATCCGGTTGTTACTCCAATGGTAACCACCACATATACATTGATTGAGGAGTATACCGAATTTGGATGTATCAACACGGCTACTGTAACTATCACTGTTAATCCTACACCACTTGCGGAAACCGGACCTGATTTGAATATCTGCCCCGGTGATACGGTAATGATTGGAACTGAATACACTGAACCTATGCCGCCAAACACATATTTATGGACCAGTGAGCCGGAAGACCCGAGCATCAGCGATCCAACTGTTTCCAATCCATGGGTCAGTCCTGCTGTAACAACGGTTTACACACTTACAGAAACTTTTGTACTTACAGGTTGTACCAATCAAAATACCATAACAGTTACATTACATGAAATACCATTTGCTGACATCATTGAAGACTCCACTGTATGCCAGTCAGAGGAAATTGAACTGGGCAGTGACATGGCAGACCCTTTACTTACTTATTTATGGAGTTCGGTACCCGAAGGGTTTGTTTCTACTGAAGCAAATCCAACTGTAATTCCGGGTTTTTATCCTTTGGATGCGAACAATCAGATAACTTTCATACTTGATGTTTCCAATGAGTACTGCTCAAATCGCTATGAAGCCGTTATTACTGTTGAACCCGATCCGGTTCCGGATATCATGGAGGACCTGGTTTTTTGCACTGCAGAAGAAGCCCAGAACACTGAAATTGGTGGTGAAGCTGTTCCGAATTATACCTACTTCTGGGAATCTGACCAGGATGATGGGTTCAGTTCAACTGAGTCTAACCCGGTTGTAAGTCCTCTTGTAACAACAGTTTATACCCTTTATGTAACAGATACTGAAAACGGCTGTATGGCTGAATATCAGGTTCAGATTACCATAAGTGATTTGGAGATAATCCTCTCTCAGGATCCTGCTGTCTGTGAATCAGAAACCTTTATATATCCTGGTGATTTTGTAACGATAAACGGTGGAATTGCTCCCTATCAGTTTTTCTGGACCGATGCCGCTGGAAATAACATATCCAATGAATTCAACCCAGAGGTTTCAGCACCATTTTCAGAAAGCTATACACTTTCAGTAATAGATCAAATGGGATGCCCGGCCAGTATCAGTTTTTCATTAGAGGTAATAGATGATCCAGTGGTCTCACTAAATGCCAATGGAAGCCCCGCCGGTTCAACCTTATCTATATATCTGGGTCAGAATGTAATTTTCGAAGCTATACCTGCAGGATACGAGCGATATGATTTCTATCTCACTGATACTGAAGGACAGGGCGATGATATGCCAGAACAATCGGGTTCTTCAAATATCTTCTCACCGATGAATCTGCTGTCAGGCCAGTCTGTTTACGTAATAGCTTACAATGAAGGTTGTACTGATATCAGCCAGGTAGTTACAATAGTTGTAAACGATTTACCCAACGCATTCACACCTGACGGTGATGGCATCAATGACATTTTTGCTGAAGGTCAGGAAGTTACTGTATTTAATCGCTGGGGACAAAAAATATTCGAAGGAACCAGGGGATGGGACGGAACTTTTAACGGACGAAGAGTTGCACCGGGTACCTATTACTATCTTCTGAATCTTTACGATGAAAACAATAACCGAACAACAGTAAAAGGATCCATTACAGTAGTATTAAATGAAAACTAGAACAACCCCCGGTGCAGCCTGCAGGCTGCCCGGAAACTTTGAAAACAGAATTTCGTATATAGCTTATGAGGGGGAATATGTTTTGTTACAAATACCTTATCAGCAAATAAAAACGGGTTGAACTGAAACATATACATAAATGAGCCGAATCTATATTTATTTATTATGCATATTTATCACCCTGCCGGTTATGGCGCAGCGCACAGAGCAGCGCATTGCCGCAGGGGATGAATTCTTCGCCAACGAGCAATATCATGAAGCAATTGAGGTATACAACCGTGTACTTCGCAGAATTGGTGAAGCACAATTGCGTGGAGAAATCTCTTTCAAAATTGGCGAAGCTTACAGGCGTCTTCTTGATTATGAAGAAGCCAGAAAGTGGTATGTCATCACCCTTAATCTGGGTTATGAAGAACCTCAGGTCTACCTTAATTTAAGTGAGATGTACCTGGGGCTGGAAGATTTTGAAAGCGCTATCGCCCATGCAAACAGATTCTTATATATTAAGCCCGGTGATCAACTGGGGCTCAAGCTCCTGGAGTCGGCTCAATTTGCCAGGGAGAATTATTTTGCAGAAACCATTTTTGAGGTATCCAATGAATCGGGAATCAACAACCCGGGACAGCAATGGGGTGTTGCACTCATGGAAAATGTTGCTGTGGTCTATCAGGACCAGGCCAAAGTTGATGAGCAGTTTGACATTGATGTACGATTGAGATACAACAATATTTTCTATTGGGCATGGGTAAGCCGGACCCTTAAGGAAAGATTGATATTTTCTTCCACACTACCTTTTGAAAATCATGTTAACAATGGATTTTCCAATATTTACCAGGCCACCTACAATAAAAGAAATCGCGATTGGGACAAGCCACGTCAGCTAAGAGGTGATATCAACTCACCCTATTATGATGGGTTTCTTTCCTATGACGCGGTAAATAATATTGCCTACTTCATGAATAGCGGGGGACAAACAGGAACACGTGCCACTGCTGATATCTATACTGTAAAATATAATGATCAAAGAGATACCTGGGGTACCCCGGAAATATTTGCCTTTAATAGTGATGAATTCAATATCGGCTATCCTTCCATCAATGAAGATGGTACGGTGCTGTATTTTGCTTCAGATATGGAAGGTGGATACGGACTTTATGACATATATAAAATTAAGAAAGATGAAAGAGGGAGATGGGGTGAACCCATAAATCTGGGTCCTGAAATTAATACGGAATTCAATGATTCGTATCCTTATATTGCAGGAAATGTTTTATATTTTTCATCATATGGACACCCAGGGTTTGGTGGTTTTGACGTGTTTTATTCCATTATAGATGAAGATGGAAACTACGGACCACCCATAAATATGGGCGCACCAGTTAACAGCAGTGCAGACGATTTCGGTTTTGTTATCGATGAAAACTATAATCGCGGTTTCTTCAGCAGTAACCGACCCGGAGGAAAAGGTGAAGATGACATTTATTCCTTCCGGATTGTTCCGAAATCTTTCGAAGTTCGCGGACGTGTCAGGGATGAAGTTTCCGGCAGTCCTGTCAGTGGCATACAAATCATGTTTTATGATGACAGAAACAATCTATATGAGGTGACAACAGACCTGGGTGGTTTTTATGAACTCTCCGATTTGAGTACTGACGTAAATTACTTCATTTCAATTTATCACCAGGATTATCAGCCTCTTGATGACACATTGGCCGTAAAAGACCAGCTTCTGGCCAACCGTTTCCTTGTTATCACTGATTATGAACTGAATTTTGATCTTATTCCGGCTGATTTTGTCGCAGAGGATGACACTGAGGAACCTGATGACACACAAATTGCCATTACAGATCCCAGAGACAAACGGGAAGAATTATTTACTCTGAGTGATGAAGATTTTCCCATTATATATTTTGACTTTGGCAGATACAATTTAACCACAGAATATGTATCTAAATTAGGAGAAATAATTGGTTTTCTCAGAAACAATCCCAATAAAGGAGTTATCGTAAATGCTCATACAGATGAAGTAAGTGGCTATTTAATTAACTTTTATCTTTCGCAGCAAAGGGCCAAAAGTGTAGCCGATCATTTGGAAAGAAATGGAATAGATCCCCAGCGCATCTTTATGATGCCCCATGGTAAAACAAAGCTGGCTGTACCCAACGCAAGCAATGATGAAGAACACAGATTAAACAGGAGGGCAAATTTCCAGTCCATACCCGTTTCAGAGTTAAATGCGTATAATGAAAATGCATCACGTTACAGCTTCAGGTATCTGAATTCAATTCAAAAAGAGGTATACTTTGCCGATGGTATTGAATTCATGGTTCAGTTTATTGCTTCCCATGTACCTATCAATCCTCAGTTTTACAGGAGAATAATGAATAATATACCTGATGTTGACATTATTTATTACTATGACACCGACCGATATCACCGATACCTTGTAGGAAGTTTCAGAGAGTTTGAACAGGCATTTGCCATGCAGCGAAGGCTTCGCGACCTGGGATATGAGATCTACATTGTTGCCTTTGACAGAGGGGAACGTATACCGGTAAGCCAAGCCAGAAGGCTATTAGGTGATTTGTAAACCACTAACAAAAAAATTATAAAATAATATTTGCCGGTTATGAAAACCACATTTAATAAAAAAATCAAACAACACCATCGCAATAAGCATGGTAGTAGCATCATGCCGATTTTACTTAAATCTTTCATGATGAAAAAGTTGAAATTATTAGTTTTTATTACCAGCCTCCTGCCGCTGTCGGTAATTTCGCAAAATGATGTTCATTTTAGCCAATACATGTTTAATGAAACGATATTTAACCCTGCTGCTATTGAAATTTCAAACACAATCAATGCTTCCCTGATTGCAAGGCAGCAGTGGGTAGGTTTTGAAAATGCTCCATCTTCCCAGGCACTTAATGCAAGCACATATATACAGGAAATATTCGGAGGAGTAGGTATTAATCTGATTCATGACAAGTTAGGCTATGAAAGCTTTCTTACGGCACGAGCCTTTTATGCATTTCCTGTTCAGGTAAGTGTTCTTTCCAGTCTAACCTTCGGTCTGGGTGCAGGAATTGTAAATCGTACAATTGATGGTTCAAATCTGCGCTATGAAGACATGAATGACCCCAATGCTCTTTTTGGCAGGGAAAGCTTCCTGAGACCCGATTTTAATTTTGGGATGGAGTATGTTGACCCCAATATTACTGCCGGATTTGCAATTACACATCTTTACCGGTCAGTTAAAGGTGCTGAAATCGATTTTGCACCCAGGCATTATTATCTTTATGCAAAATATCTCTTTGAGGATATTGCCGATAATATCAGTTTACAACCCTATATTTTATTTAAAAGCAGCTGGTATATCACACAATTTGATATAAATGTGATAGCTTATTATGATGATATTTTCTGGGGAGGATTTAGCTACAGGTTAGGAGATGCAATCTCTGCTATGGTTGGATATAACATAACACCTGAAATAAGGGTAGGTTACGCATATGATTATTCAGTAGGTGTGACTCGTGGATATAGTGGTGGATCACATGAAATTATGATAAGTACATCGTTTGAGGGTTTCAACAAGAACAGGATCAATCCCAAAACACCCCGATTATTTAATTAGTAAAAAAACTACCGGCTTTCGGCCGGTTTTTTTTTCAATAATAAAAAAAATTTACTACTTTGCCCCGAATATTGATACCACTTAATACTCTCATTTTTTCAAATAAGCAACCTTCCAAAAATTAAAACTATGGAAAAAAAAGCTCCGGTAAAAAAAACCGGGTCGGCAGTCAAGCCCGGCAAACAGGTTTTACATACAAGAATCATTGATGATGTCTTTACCGATGCGGTAGATGCGGTAAAGCCCAGATTTCAGGTAAATATTGATGCCTACCTCGACAGGCTTTGGGAAGCAAGTCCGAACATTTACGAAATTCTTAAAAACAGCAATGATCTTGAGGAAGCCAGGGAGAAAATCTATGATTACCTTCAAAAGGCAGAGAGAAGAATCTTTGATGTGGATAATGACCTGCATATCCTTGAAAAATCAACTGTAAGGGAGGCAATTAGGGTTATGAAAAGTATCATTGGACCGGTAAATGAATATCGTACGAAATTTTCAGCGTTGGACCTATTGATGAAACTCACCAATAAGGAAAAACAAAAAATAGAGGAAAATATATCTCCCGGCTTTATTCTGGAGTTTATTAATCTGTTTCGTGGATTGGAAGGTAGATCAAACATTTATTTTGAGAGTAAACAGGCCAAAAAAGGTATCCCCGACTTTTTGCAGATGACAGGAAGAGCAGCATCTGAAGCTCGCACCAATATCCTCAATGAGTTGTCATCCAATATGCAAAAATATTTACGCAAGTATCCCAGTGGTTTGGAAGAAGAAGTGATTCACTGGCGAAAAGCCAATAAAAAAAGAATTCTAAAGTACTTTAATGCAGATGAAAAGGATTGGGATAATTATCAGTGGCATTTGAAAAATGTTATCAAAGATGCTGCACCTCTTATTGAACTTATAGAACTTACCGAAGAACAAAAGGAAGCGATAACAAGGGCCATTAAAAATAAAATACCTTTCGGCATAACACCTTACTACCTCAGTCTGATGGACAGTAAATTAAACATAGGCTATGATCATGCTGTCCGGGCACAGGTAATACCCCCACCGGATTATGTTGATATGCTGATTGAAAGCAAAGAAAACAGAGGTATACAATTTGATTTTATGGGAGAACACGACACCTCCCCTGTTGATCTTGTAACCCGTCGTTATCCGGGTATTGCTATTGTAAAACCTTATAATACCTGCTCTCAGATTTGTGTGTATTGTCAGCGTAACTGGGAAATTGACGAAGTTATGGACCCCAAGGCAATGGCCAGAAAAGATGAAGTTGCCAGTGCATTGCAATGGCTGGATGAAAACCCTGCTGTGGGCGATGTCCTTATTACAGGTGGTGACCCATGTGTTATGAATACACATACATTAAAAGATATTCTGGAGCGCATTACCTCAAAAAAACAGGTTTATCGCATCAGACTTGGCTCGCGCACACCGGTTGTTCTGCCTCAAAGATGGAACAAGGAGTTTGTGGATATGATTGCTTCTTTTCAAATACCAGGCAAAAGACAAATCAGTATCATAACACATTTTGAGCACAATTATGAAATTACTCCTGAGGCCATGGAAGCTGTTCAGCGGATACGGAAAGCAGGTATGATGGTATATAATCAGGAAGTTTTCACTGTAGAAAATTCACGCCGCTTTGAATCGGTTAAACTCAGGCTTGATCTCAAATCAATCGGAGTTGACCCCTATTATACTTTCAACATGAAAGGCAAAGAGGAAACCAAAAAGTATATGGTGCCCATCGCCAGGATCCTTCAGGAACGCAAGGAGGAAGCAAGACTACTCCCAGGACTTGACAGGACCGACGAACCGGTGTTTAATGTTCCTAAATTGGGAAAGAACCAGCTTATGGCCTGGCAGGACCACAGGCTTGTTATGATACTGCCCAATGGTGGAAGAGTTTACGAATTCCATCCCTGGGAAAAAAATATCCAGCCCGTTCCACCTTATAACTATATTGATGTTCCCATTTATGATTACCTGGAAGAACTGGCTGCAAGGGGCGAAAATATCAGAGATTACAGGAATATCTGGTTCTACTATTAGGGTTGATGGGTTGATGGGTTGATGGGTTGATAGGTTTAAGAGTAATAGGTGATGGTTGACGGGTGAATTAAGCTTATGCCGAATTTATCCCCCTTTGAAAAGGGGGTACGGGGGATTGATAAGTAGAAGGGTTTATGAGTAATGAGTAATGTGTAATGTGTGACGGATGAATTAAGCTTATGCCGAATTTATCCCCCTTTGAAAAGGGGGTACGGGGGATTGATAAGTAGAAGGGTTTATGAGTAATGAGTAATGTGTAATGTGTGACGGATGAATTAAGCTTATGCCGAATTTATCCCCCTTTGAAAAGGGGGTACGGGGGATTGATAAGTTTAAGAGTAAAGTAAACCTATAAACTGTATTCTTTTCATTTATCTGGTTTTTTATAGAAATTAAACCAGATTAAATAACTCTTTAATGGTTTTTACAACACCATTGTTATTGTTATCATAACGGGTAGTAAAACGTGATATTTCTTTGATTTTGGGATGGGCATTTTTCATTGCATAGCTATAGTAACCCACCCCCATCATGTCAAGATCATTGAGATAATCACCAAATATCAATGTTTCTTCTGGCGAAATATCATATTTTTTCTGAATTTTTTCAATTGCAGTGCCTTTGCTTGCAGTCTGATGGGTAATATCCAGCCATACATCACCGGCGACTGCAATTTTATAATCATTAAGATATGATTTGAAATGCGGATATGCATTTTGCTCGGCGCTATCTGGTTCCCACAAGGTAACTTTTAGCAGAGAATCATCAACTTTACAAAGATCATCAACCTTTTTTAATCTGGCATAATACTGGGCCGCATCATCCCGGAAAATTTCGTTATTGCTTTCTATATATGCCGAACTTTTTCCACATAGAATTATTTCAGTATTTGGTATACTCCTTCCTTTTTTAATAAAATAACGGGCTTTATCCAGGGGGAGGGAATTTACCAGTAACTCTTCGTTTCCAAATTTGACAAAAGTTCCGTTTTCCGCCAGAATAACGATTTTATCAATTATTCTTTCAAATTGCTTATACAATGTATGATATTGCCTGCCGCTGGCTGCAACAAATAAAACACCGGATTCCGTAAGCTTTTTGTTTACCTTCCAGAATTCAGGATGTATTTGTTTTTTATCGTCAAGTAAAGTACCGTCAAGATCTATGGCTATCAGCTTAATCATTGTTTTAAAGTATTAAGCTGCAAAAGTATAAAATACTGCAAAACTCATTTTGTTAATTATTTAACAATTTTGATAGTATTTGTAAAATTTTTCACACTCAGACATACAATACATCCTAAAAATTATGTAGGTTTGCCAGATAAAACAAACGTAGTTTTTAAAGTTTAACCTTTTAAACATTATGAGTGTAAAAATAGGAATCCGGCAGGAGGATAAATATGCCATGGAGCGTCGCACCCCCCTCACTCCCAAGCATGTAAAAAAACTAAAGGAAGAGTACAACCTGGAATTTGTAGTGCAGACCTCGTCTAAAAGAATATTTACTGATGAGGAATACCTGAAAGCCGGTGCCAAAATTGCTGAGAAACTTTCAGAATGTCCGGTAATAATGGGTGTAAAAGAAATTCCTTCGGATTTTTTTGAGAAAAATAAAACCTATATTTTCTTTTCGCACGTTATCAAAGGTCAGCCATACAATATGCCTATGCTCAAGAAAATGATGGAGTTGGGCTGCCACCTTATCGACTATGAAAGAGTGGCTGATGAGCAGGGACGAAGACTGATATTTTTTGGAAAATTTGCCGGTCTGGCAGGCATGATTAACTCGCTTTGGAGCCTGGGTCAGAGGCTGAAAGAATTGGGTTATACAAATAATCCTTTCCTGAAAATAAAACAATCCTATCATTATGATTCGCTGGCAGAAGCCAAAAAAGAAATTTCCGAAGTGGGTCGTGAAATAGCCGAAAACGGGCTGCCCAAAGAGTTGCTCCCACTCACGATAGGCTTTACAGGATATGGCAATGTATCCATTGGTGCCCAGGAAATTGCTGCTTTGCTTCCCATTAAAGAGATTTCTCCCGAAAAATTGCCCGAATTACAAAACAGGAAAAATCTGCCTGATAATATCATTTACAAAACTGTTTTTCACGAAAAGCATATCAGCAAACCTAAAAACAGCTCGCATAGTTTTGAACTTCAGGATTATTACAATCATCCTGAGAAATATGAAAACAATTTTGAGCAGTACATTCCACATCTTACCATACTGATGAACTGTATGTATTGGGATACCAGATACCCACGCATTTTTACCAAAAACTTTGCCCGCAAACTTTATGAAAAAGGAGAACCCAAAATCAAAGTGGTGGGAGATGTTACCTGCGATCCCGACGGCTCCATCGAGTTTACACATAAAGGAACCGAAATTGAAGATCCTGTTTTTGTTTATAATCCGCAAACCGGAAAACCCCGAATGGGTTTTAAGGGAGATGGCATACTGGTAATGGCTGTTGACATTTTACCCAGTGAATTGCCACGCGATTCCTCAGAAGCCTTTGGTGATGCATTGGTAAATTTCATTAAACCTATTGCTGATGCAGATTTTGATTTGGATTTTGAAAATCTGAGATTACCGGCACCCATCAAAAAAGCAATGATACTTCATAAAGGCAAACTGACCAAAGATTATGAATATATCCAACAATACTTGTAAGAAATCAAAACCCGTTTCATCAAAAAATAAAATAAGATATTAAACCCTTAAAATCAAAACAATACGTTATGCAAAAAGTACTTATACTGGGTGCCGGAATGGTGGTAAAACCCATTGTCACCTATCTGCTTGAAAAGAATTACCAGGTAACAGTTGCTTCACGCACAAAATCCAAGGCCGAAAACATGATTGACAATCATCCCAATGGATATCCCGTAGAATGGACCGTTGACAAGCAGGCCGAACTCGAACGTATGATCATTGATCATGATATTACCGTAAGCTTGCTGCCATGGGTGCATCATATAATGGTAGCTGAAAAATGTATCGCCCATAAAAAAAACATGGTCACTACGTCTTATGTTAAACCTGAAATGAAAGCTCTGCATGAAAAAGCTCTCAATGCAGGTATCATTATCCTGAACGAACTGGGCCTCGATCCTGGTATTGACCATATGGGCGCCATGCGAATTATTGACCACGTGCATGGTAAGGGAGGAAAAATTGAAGAGTTTTATTCCATATGTGGTGCATTACCCGCACCTGAAGCGGCGGATAATCCTTTTAAATACAAATTCAGCTGGAGCCCCAAGGGTGTAGTAATGGCAGGAAATAATGACGGAAAATACCTCCGCTATGGAAAAGTTGTGTGTGTTCCCACCGAAGACCTTTTCAAAAAACCGCTTTCAGTTGATTTCCCTGAAGTGGGTAAGCTGGAGATATACCCCAACCGTGACAGCCTTCCCTATATTGAACTTTATGGTATTCCAGAAACAAAAACCATGATGCGCGGTACTTTCCGTCATCCCGGCTGGTGCGAAAGTATTGATGCCATGAAAACCCTCAAGCTTTTAACCAGCGATACGTACGATTTCACAGGTAAGACATATGCTGATATGTTGTCTATGCTTATTGGTGAAACCAACAGTGAAGATATCCGGCAAAAAGTAGCAGATTTCCTCGGAATAGACAAGAATGCCCACGCCATGCAAGCCATGGATTGGCTTGGTCTTTTTGATCAAAAACATATGAACCGCCAGAAAGATACACCCTTTGAAATCACTTCCGACCTGATGATAGAAAAAATGAAATTGGGTCGTGAAGAGCGCGATATGGTTGCCATGCAGCATGTTTTCCTGGCTTTCTACCCAGATGGCAAGAAAGAAGTGATAAAATCTACCATGCTCGATTTCGGCACACTGGCAACAGATACAGCCGTTGCCCGCACAGTTGCACTACCTGCAGCAGTAGGTGTTGAAATGATTCTTAGCGGAGATATTCAGGAAAAGGGCGTTCATATTCCTGTTATTCCGGGTATTTACAATCCTATTCTTGACAAACTTGAAGAAATGGATATAAAAATGATTGAGGAATTCGGTTTACCGGAGAGTGAAAATATAAGATAGGTTAAGGTTGAGATTGAAGTTGAGAACAAGGATGCCGTCAGGGTGCGACTTCAGTTCGCGCTCTGACTTGTTATAAAGTCAAACTCTTTCTTTTTTCAGGTAACTTTCTCCCTCTGTAATGAAAAACGATTGTAAAGCTTTTGCTCTGCGATCATTTTTATTTGAATAACAGCCTCGTAGATATCCATATAAGAAGTGTAAAGAGGAGTAATCCCCAGCCTGATATTATCAGGTTCACGGAAATCGGGGATCACGGTTTTACCACCTGTATCCGGATCGATAAGTGCTTTGCAAATCCTGCAGGCTTCATGGTGGCGCAAGGAAATGTGTGAGCCTCTTTCTGCATCCTTTTCAGGAGAACCAAGACCAAAACCCAGTGACTCGAGAAAATGATTGTGCAATTTCAACAGGAAACGACTTTGGGCCAGACTTTTTTCACGTAGCCTTTCTATTCCGGCTTCATGCATCATATCCAGAGCAGGCTCAATAGCAGACAAAGACAATACAGGTGGAGTTCCGGCAAGAAATCGCTGAATACCTTCAGCCGGTTTGTAATCAAGACTGAAACTGAATGGGTCATTCTGGCCAAACCAACCCCAAATGGGTGAATACAGTCTTTCCTGTAAATCTTTTCTGACATATAAAAAGGCAATTGAGCCTGGACCTCCATTCAAATATTTATATGTACAACCAATTGCCATATCAGCATTGCATGCATTGAGATTGATCGGTACAGCTCCTGCAGCATGACTCAAATCCCACAAAACCATTGCACCTTTATTATGGGCCATTTGGGTTACAGCTTTCATATCATACATAAAGGCACTCTTAAAAGCCACATGCGAAAGAGATAACAATGCCGTATCATCTGATAACCGGTGTTCCAGTTCTTCTATAGTAACACCTATTCCATCAGGGGATTTGGCAAGTCTTAACTCGTGTTTGTTTCCGAATAAATCAATCAATCCCTGCAAAACATAGATATCGGAAGGAAAATTCAATTCGTCGCTAACCAAAGCTTTTTTCCCAGTTTGTAATCTGAGAGCAGCATAACCAAGTTTGAAAAGATTAACTGAGGTGCTGTCAGCCATGATCACTTCATCAGGTCGGGCACCAATAAGAGGAGCAAGTTTACCGGCAATTTCTTTGGATCGCTCATACCAACCCTGGTTCCAGCTTCGAATAAGCTGATTTCCCCACTCATTTGCAATAACATTTTGCAATTTTTCGGTGGTAGCACCAGGCAGCATACCCAGTGAATTTCCGTCAAGGTAAATCAGCCCGGGGTCGCTCATGACAAACCTTTCCCGAAAGTGATTCAACTCATCAGTTTCATCCTGGTAAGAGGCATAGGCTCTCTCATAAAACTCCATGTTAATCAGTTTTCTGTTAATATTTTCCTTACGACCGGAAAAAGCTCATCCACCCAAAGTTTATACATTATTCCGGAAGGATGCAAACCATCTCCTGCCAAAAGCTCCGGACGTTCCGTGGCTTTCCGTGATATAGTGGTTACATCAATCCAGGCTACTCCTGCCTTTTCCGATTCCTGGCGATTTACTTCATTAAAGGCATCAATCTCCTGAGCAATTTTTTCCCTGTCTCTGCCTTGTGCAAAAGGAGTAACTCCCCAATCGGGTATGGAAAGAACAACTACACTGTTTTTGTCATTCCCTGCAAATTCAATGGCACGATTTAGAAGCATAACAAACTCTTCTCTGTAGTTTTCCAGACTCCTACCCCGAAATTGGTTGTTTACTCCAATGAGTAATGTTACCAGGTCATATGGCGGAAAAACCTCTGTATTGTCAATTCCATTTGATAATTCATTTGTGGTCCATCCGGTGCGGGCAATAATAAGTAAGCTGTCGAGAGCTATACCCGATTTCCTCAAACTATCCTGCAACTGCACGGGATAGCGATCTTCAACAGGTACCCCCTGCCCTATGGTATAGGAATCCCCTAATGCTAAATATGACAAAGATTCTTGTGGCATAATTATAAGATCTTCCGCTTCTTCAGAGTTACAACCTGAAATGATTATTGTAAGCAAAATAACTGTAAATATTGTTCTTTTCATAATCTTTTTGATAAAGTGTTTTTTTAATAAGAATGCCAGGATTTTCATAAATAAACATTTAAGAAAGTTTAAAGTTTTTTATTTTGTATATTAAAATATTTGATTTTACATGAATTGAAAAAATAAAGACGGTATTCTTGATTTCAATTATCTAATAAATAAAACAACTTTTGAAAGTTCTTCTAAACAAAACAGATGTAATTGCATTTATTTGTTATGTATTATAAAATCAGATATTATGGACAAAACAGCTAAATTTTCCGGATGGTTAAAATTATTTTTCAGAGTTCATTTAACCTTGATTTTACTGCTGGTAAGCGCTACAGTAGGTTTTTCTCAGCCCAGAGTTGTAAACAATGTTATTGATGAAAACATCAGAAGTGAAAAAATGAATTTCCGTTTGGTTCAGGTAGTTGAAAACCTTGAACATCCATGGGCTATTGGATGGCTGCCTGATGGACGAATGTTTGTAACGGAACGTCCTGGCCGTATGCATCTTATAGACGGCAACAGGGTAACACGTCTGTCGAACCTGCCGCCCATTCATTACCAGGAAGATCAGCGCACAGCACCCCAGGGTGGAAGCCAGGCAGGCCTGCTTGATCTGGTGGTTCATCCTGATTACGAAAATAACGGGTGGATTTACTTTACTTACTCCAGTCCGGGTGATGCTGATGGTGTAAGTGCACGCAGAGCCACCGGCACAGCTCTTGCCCGTGCGAGGCTGAATGATGCTGCTACCGACCTTACCGACCTGCAGGTGCTATATACTATGATGCCCCGAACCCAACCCGGCAGGCACTATGGTTCACGTATTATTTTTCCGGGTGATGGTACTGTAATTTTTTCCATTGGCGACCGTGGATTAAGATATCCTTCCCAGGATCTTACAAATCCGGCAGGTTCCATGATACGTTTGCTGGAAGATGGCGGAGCAGCGCCTGATAATCCTTTTATTGGGATGGCCCCGGGTAACCTCAGGCCGGAGATTTATTCTTTCGGGCATCGCAACAATCAAGGACTGGCCATTAATCCTGTCAATGGTGATATCTGGGCAACCGATCACGGCCCAAGTGGTGGCGATCTCCTTTATAAAATTGAAATGGGAAATAACTATGGATGGCCACAGGTTTCATTCGGCAGAGAATATACCACAGGAGAACATATCGGAATAGGACGTCAGGCACCGGGAGTTACTCCGCCTGCTCATGTGTGGGAAAAATCCATGGCACCTTCCGGGCTCACATTTTACAATGGAACAGTTTTTCCTGCCTGGAATGGAAATCTGTTTGCAGGATCATTATTGAGGGAGGAAGTTTACCGCTTTGAATTTGAAAACGGACAGCCTGTTCTTAAAGAAGCATTGGTTACACAGAAAATAGGTCGTATACGTGATGTCCGGCAGGGACCCGACGGTTTCATTTACCTGGCCACTGACGAAGGAAATGGCGGTATTTACAGACTTGAGCCTGTAAGATGATTCCTGCATTAACATTAATAAATGCCTGTCATTTTCTTATTTAGTAACTACTTATGTAATATCGGGAAATAACAGGCATCTTTACTTTTTTATCAAAACAGTTCATCTGTTCAACACTTTAATAAAAAACAATTTATGAGCTATTATTTTAGTACAATTCTGAAAAATACTTCTTATGAGCAAGCCATAGAACTAGCCACACGTGAACTTCAGAAAGAAGGATTTGGAGTACTTACTCAAATCAACGTGAAAGAAACCCTGAAAAATAAGATTGACGCAGATTTCCGCCCCTATATCATCCTGGGTGCATGCAATCCGCATTTTGCACACAAAGCCCTGCTGGCCGAGGATAAATTGGGAGTTTTTCTTCCATGTAATGTAGTAGTGGAGCAACATGATGATGGCAGTGTGGAAGTATCTACTGTAGATCCACATGCAATGATGGCATCGGTAACCAACCCCCAATTGGAAAAACTAGCTGAAGAAGTTCGTCAGAAAGTACAAAGAGTAATTGAAGGAGTTGGCGCTGAGGAAAAATAATCACAATGATTTGTTTCACAGACATTTAATCTATAACAATACTTGTTTTAATTACAATGTTAAAAGTAATTTCTGAAATCTTGGTTTAAGTTAGTGAATTTTTCATATTAACTAAATATTAAATTCAAATTTATATTTTAGATTTACAAGCATACGCGGAGTTTTTTCAGCTATTTGTAGTACTTTTTTGGTTTTCTTTTGTTTTAGGTGTATATTTGTTAGTTAGTCTCTGATGATTCTTAGAAAATTTTATTTAAAGTTTTACAGGAAATAATTACCAGTACCTTGAATGATTCCGCGAGCACTAACTTAATTACAAATAACAAATAACGGATTATCAACTATAAAAAAATTATAAAATTCTTTTACCAATAATAAACCAAACCAAGATTAATACTTCAAACAATCGGTTTTATTTATAACAAAAATCACATATTATGAAAAATTTTACTTTACGCATGATTATGCCTGTTTTTCTGATTTTTATTTTTTCAATCGGAACAATGGCAAAAAGCAACGATTATTCAGTAAAGGATGATCCTGAACCAGAATTTGCCCGTTTGCAAATTATTCACAATGCTGCTGATCTGGCTGCAGAAACTGTAGACGTTTTTGTAAACGGTGATTTATTTTTAGAGAGTTTCCTTTTCAGAACC
>REDJ01000232.1 GCA_007693555.1 Bacteroidota bacterium | reverse complement strand
CACCAATTCCCAGCATCACTACCAATACCAGACCCAAAGGAGGGAAGGTGGCGAAAACATTTACCATGCTGGTAAAAATTCTTTGAATACCCTCTTTGGTAAGCAGATTCTCTACTACAATAAAATCTTCAGGCACTCCTGTTGCACCACCGGTACCGGGTTTTAGCACGCTCACTCCTCCAAAAATCCATGAAAGAATCAATACCACCCCCATCAGGATTGCGAACAAGGTTACCGGTTGAGGAAGTTTATTCCCTATTATCTCAACTTTATCAAGTATCTTTTGAAAAGTACCTTTCTTTTTTACTTTGTCAGTTTCACTCATAGTATTGTTTTATTGATATTCAATTGATTGGTTTTAATTTGAAGGCTCAAAAATAAATCTTTCGGATATACTTGCAAAAATTAATTTGTTTTTTTTCTGATTAATGATTTAGCAAACACTGCACGTATTACTATCTTATAATGGTTATAACTCCATGTGCCTGTTTCCTCTCACCCTGGCGCACATAGGTCAAAACATAGTAATAAGTGCCATCCGGTTGATTGCCTCCATCCCACCAATTACCATAATAATCATTACTTTCAAAGACTTTTTTACCATGTCTGTTAAATATTACAATATTGCTTCCGGGATAATGCTCAAGGTTGATGATTTCAAACAAATCATTTATACCGTCGCCATTGGGAGTAAAAACATTAGGTATTTCCAAATCGCAATTTTGGGTAGTCAATGCAATGTCAAAAATTTCAAAACACCCGGTAATGGTATCTGTAACTCTTACCATGTAAGTAGCAGGTTCTTTGGCCATAAGTGTATCATAAATGCTTCCCTCCAGTTCGGCACCTTCAAGCATCCATTGATATAACCAGTGTGCATCGTCACCGATGAACAGAGGTTGAACTGTCAGAAGAGTTGAGTCTCCTTCACAAACCGGTATTTCCAGTTCAGAAACAATTTCCGCTTCGGGAAGAGGTAACACTTTTACCATTATAATAGTATCCCATGTGCAACCAAAGTTATCTGTTGCCAGAAACAAATATTCGTACTCCCCCTCGTTTTGCTCTGTTATGGAAACAGGGTTCCCGTTAACCGGGTTTCCACCGGCATCAAACCACTGCTCATCAATTATCTCTGGTGTAAATATCAGGCTATCAGGATAAAAGCTGTCGTTAAAAAAAAGGCTCCATCCCAGAATATGACCGGATGTCCCAATAATATTATCTGTAACCCTTAAGGTCCATTGTCCGTTCAGAGGACATCCGAGTAAAACATTAAAGGATTCATCGGGAGTATAATTGCCAGGTGGCATATACGGTTGATTCACATAATAGTTGCCGGCCTGGTCAAGATATTCATGAAACTGAAATGAGGTTTCATCCATGGTGCCAAACTGCGGTGTCGTATTAAAACAGTAATCATACCCAATTCCCGGTATGTTATCCAAAGGCTCCACAGGTTCACCCAAATGAGCGCCACCTGGTCCAAAATCCTTGAGTAAAATCACTCCGCCATCAGGACATTCCAGTTCAAACCTTACATGCCCGAAATTAACATGCTCAATGTTTATACATATCCTGCCAAAATCATCCAGTGTTACCAGTTGAGCATTTTCTTCAAAAACATCAAACACAAGAGAAGATTCGAAAGGATTTTCATCATTTATGAAAGCAACTGTATCAACAATAGTTGGAAAACCTGTCCAGGTTGCCGGATTAATGTTTCCAAAAAGAGTAAACATTTCATTTGCACAAACTGTATCTGAAGAAGCCTGTGTACCAATAAAATCCGGGATAGTTGCTACTCTTACTGTAATGAGTGTATCTGCTTCACAATTGTTAAAAGGGTCGGTAACTGTAAGCCTGAATGGATAGGCTCCGGGCTCGTCGTAGGTATGATTTACAGTTTGTCCGAATTTTAATTCTCCTTCAAAAAGCCATTCATAAAGAAATGCCGAACCATCTCCCAGTGGGTCACCCCCAAGGTACTCTGCAAATCCAAAAAAATTAACAGTTTGTGTTTCAGGGCAAAAATCAAATGTATCAAATTCGCTGGTGGCATATGCAATAAATGCATCACACAAAGCAAAACATTCAATTTCAGCGAGCCATCCCAATCCGTTGCTTTCACCATTTGAAACAAATCTGAAATGCAATGATGCTCCTTCTGACCAGATTTGCTGCCCTTCAAGTTCATTTCCTGTTACTTCAAACAACAATGGTGCAGATTCATCTTCACCGTCATATACGTACAATACGTCGCCATCACCCAACTCAAAAAATAAAAAATGAAGTCTTATGTGATCTTCATTCTCAGTAGAAAAGTCTGATGTAAATGTGATGGTATAGTCTTCATTAGAGGTATAAGGTGTAAGTGTATCGCCACCACTGTCAACAAAAAACCCTGAACATGTTTCGATATTCTGACCATCATGAACATTTATCGGAAAAGTAATACCCTGTGCCTGGGTTATTTTAAGGAAAGGTAAAATGCACAAAAGCAAAACAGGAGTAATGCGCTGTATCATAAAAGAGAAAGTTTTCAAAAGGTCATGTAAAAAGAAATACGCATAAAACTTCGCTTTATTTTACATGTTTAAAATTAAACCACAAATATAAACGAAAATCGGGTTGAGATTGAAGAGATTATATTTTGTTCTGTTTTACTTTTTTCGACTTAAAATTTCGCATCAGCATACAGTAAAAAGCATAATAGGTATTGTTTTTAGTTGTAATTTTGCAGGCTATGAAAAACATTCGTAATTTTTGTATTATTGCCCATATCGACCATGGTAAAAGTACGCTGGCCGACAGGCTTTTACAAATGACCAATACTATCAACGAACGCGACTTTCAGGACCAGCTTCTTGACAATATGGACCTGGAGCGTGAACGCGGTATCACCATAAAAAGCCATGCTATTCAAATGGAATATGAACATGAGGGGGAGAATTATGTTTTAAATCTCATTGATACTCCCGGTCATGTAGATTTTAGCTATGAGGTTTCCAGGAGCATTGCAGCCTGCGAAGGTGCTTTGCTTATTGTGGATGCAACACAGGGAATTGAAGCTCAAACTATTTCTAATCTTTACCTTGCCCTTGAGCATGACCTTACTATCATTCCGGTTTTAAACAAAATGGATCTTGACAGCGCCATGCCCGATGAAGTAGCTGACCAGATTATCGACCTCATTGGCTGCGATTTTGAGGAAATCATTCCTGCAAGCGGAAAAACCGGTTATGGTGTGGATAAAATACTGGAAAGTATTGTTTCGAAAATACCCCCTCCTACAGGTAACCCTGATGCACCGCTACAGGCCCTCATATTTGACTCAGTTTATAATTCTTTTCGCGGAGTTATTGCATATTTCCGGATATTTAACGGTAAAATATCTCAGGGAGACCTGGTCAAATTTATGGCCACAAAAAAGGAATATGATGCCGATGAGGTGGGTGTGTTAAAAATCAGGCAGATACCAAAAAAAACCATTTATGCAGGAGATGTAGGTTATATAATTTCAGGTATTAAAGATGCACGGGAGGTAAAAGTCGGAGATACCATTACACATATTTCAGGTGGCACTACTGAAGCCATCAAGGGATTTGAAAATGTAAAACCAATGGTATTTGCCGGAATATATCCGGTTGAAAATGATGATTTTGAAGAGTTGCGTACGGCTATGGATAAACTTCAACTCAATGATGCTTCTCTTACCTTTGAGCCGGAGTCATCGGCAGCACTTGGTTTTGGATTTCGGTGCGGTTTTTTGGGGATGCTTCATATGGAGATTGTGCAGGAAAGGCTTGAGCGCGAATTTGAAATGACGGTAATCACAACCGTGCCCAACGTTTCTTACTGGGCCCATACAAAAAAAGGTGAGAAATTTGTGGTAAATAATCCTTCTGATATGCCCGGGCCAAATGTACTTGAATTTATAGAAGAACCCTACATAAAAGCCCAGATAATTACCAAGTCGGAATACATAGGGCCTATTATGAATTTATGTATGGACAAGAGGGGAGCTATAAAAAACCAGGTTTATTTGTCAACTGACCGGGTTGAACTCACCTTTGAAATGCCCCTTTCCGAAATTGTTTTTGACTTTTACGACAGGCTGAAAACCATTTCAAGAGGTTACGCTTCTTTTGACTATTACCCGATAGGTTACCGCGACTCTGATTTGGTTAAACTTGATATACTGCTCAATGGCGACCAGGTAGATGCGCTTTCAGCACTCATACACAGGGCAAATTCCTATGAGTTTGGAAAAAAGATATGTGAGCGGCTGCGCAAATTAATTCCTCGTCAGCAATATGATATTGCCATTCAGGCAGGTATCGGCTCAAAAATTATTGCCCGCGAAACCATAAAGGCACTCCGAAAGGATGTTACTGCCAAATGTTACGGTGGTGATATTACACGTAAACGTAAGTTGCTTGAAAAGCAAAAGAAAGGCAAGAAACGTATGCGTCAGATTGGGAATGTGGAAGTTCCGCAATCAGCGTTCATGGCGGTGCTTAAACTCGACGAATAATAACCATTCCGCACTATTATCTTCCGGCTACTACAAGGCTTATTTCTCCCTTAAGAGTATGAGTTTGGTAATAAGTGATTATTTCCTGAAGGCTTCCCCTTATGGTTTCTTCGTGAATTTTTGAAATCTCCCTTGACACACTTGCCTGTCTGTCAGGTCCAAAGGTTTCGGCCAAATCCTCAAGTGTCTTGAGGAGTTTATGGGGAGCTTCATAAAAAATCATGGTACGTGTTTCTTCTTTAAGGCTTTCCAGTCGGATTTTACGTCCCTTTTTAACTGGTAAAAACCCTTCAAAGCAAAACCTTTCAGAAGGCAAACCGCTGAGAACAAGAGCCGGCACAAAAGCAGTTGCTCCGGGAAGACATTCTATCTCAATTGAGTTTTTGATGCATTCACGCACCAGCAAAAACCCTGGATCGGAAACCGAAGGAGTACCTGCATCACTTACCAATCCGGCAACAGAGCCTGAAAGTAGTTTTTCAATAATGTTCTCAAGCGTTTTATGTTCATTAAACGAATGATGCGGATACATTTTTATTTGCATCCCCAGGTGTTTTAAAAGAATTCCGGTTTTTCGCGTATCCTCTGCAAGCAAAAAGTCAACTTTTCTCAGTACCTCGACAGCCCGGTGGGTTATGTCTCCAAGATTACCGACAGGTGTGGGTATGATATATAGTTTTGACATCAGGGATTTTTATGTTAAGATATTCTGAACCTTTTTTACACAAAACGTAATACAATTAAAATTATAACAGACTCAGATTCAAACCTTTTAACTGAAGGCGATTTCCTGGCTGGATTATCAATTTGATTTGAAAATGTTTTTACATATATCTCCTTTGAACAAGGTTGGCAAATTTCTCAATGGTAACGGCTGATCTTTGTCCATCCCACTGAAATTCATAGGTAAGCTTATTGAGAAATTCAAAGGCTTCATGGATGGATGGAAATTCATTGAGTTTTTCGACAGATTCGTTATAAGATTTTAAATCACCGTTAAAAAGCTCATTGATAAAAAGGAACTTTTCATTTACGCCAATAGCTTCTTTGATATTTTTAACCGGTTTGTATTGCATACGAGTACCAATACTTTTATCCTCCTTGATTTGTGCCAGGCGCTCATGAATCAGGCTTTTACCATTTGTGTATTTCTCTCCAACTACAGTTTTTTGTTTTTGTTCTGTTTCGGTGGCCGTTTTTTGAACTTGTTGGCTTTCAACCTTAGGTTTCGCAGGGGTCTCCTGCTGGACTTTTGCCGTTTCCTTTGGCTTTTCCTCAATCTTTTCTTCTTGCTGGGGCTGAACTTTTTGAGCAACAGGTTCTGCAGGTTTTTGTACTTTTTCTTCTTTTACGCTCTCTGTATGCTGTTTTTCAGGAGTAACAGGATTATTGTTCTCTGCTTTTCTCAATTCAGATGCTGTATTTAACTGGTCATTTTCCGAGAGCCTTCGCAGGTAATTTAACTCTTTATAAAGATCTCTTACATCCTCCAATGCCAAGTCAATTTCGAGCAGGTTTCTGCTACCCGATTGCCTTTCAATCAACTCTGTCCTTTTGATTATGTTTTCAAGAAGGTTAACAATATTCTCCTTTGTTTCCAATAAACTCATAAAATTTGTATGTTTTAATGTATGAAATAAAAAGCGATAAAAATGAATTCTTATTGTATCTGATGGATTATCTTTGCAATGGCATTTTTTTATTTTGCCATCAAAAAAATCAGCAGGGAATCAAATTTTGCAAAATTAGCAAAGAAAAACCAAATACCCTTTCATGTTTCTTGAAAAAGATATTGATACGTCCAAAGGTCGTGGCTGGATTGAAGTTATATGCGGCAGCATGTTTTCAGGTAAAACGGAAGAATTGATACGCCGTTTGAAACGTGCAAAAATAGCACGTCAACAGGTTGAAATCTTCAAACCGGCTATCGACCTTAGGTACGATGAAGAAAAAGTAGTGTCGCACGATGCCAATGAAATTATGTCTACACCCGTGCCTTCCTCTTCCAATATACTACTTCTTGCCAATAATGTGGATGTTGTGGGTATTGATGAAGCCCAGTTTTTTGATGCAGAACTTCCCAACGTCTGCTCACAACTTGCCAACCAGGGAATCAGAGTAATTGTTGCAGGACTTGACATGGACTTCAAGGGCAAGCCCTTCGGGCCCATTCCCAATCTGCTGGCAGTGGCTGAATATATCACCAAAGTACATGCAATTTGTGTAAAATGCGGCAGTCTTGCACATTTTTCTCACCGTACTATTGTAAGTGAAAAACTGGTAGTTTTGGGAGAAAAAGAGTCATACGAGCCTCTTTGCAGAAGTTGCTACGGAAAAGAAAAAACAAATAATTAAGTTTGGCTTAAAATGACTTTAATAAATCCACTATTTGCCAGATTAGGTGATTTACCTAAACAATCGCTGGATTTTTTATTTTTATTTGCCATAGACAAAAAAACATTTACCAGCCTTCATATTAATTGAGGCATTTTTTTGAAGGTTCTTCCTGAAAAACGGGATTTATAAAAATTTATTTAACTTAAAACTTTATTATGATGAAAAAAACAAGATTATTATTTTTAGCATTTGGATTAATTTTATTCGCATTTAGCGGATGTAGTAAGGATGATGAAGACAAATTTGACATTGTTGGTACATGGAATGTGGATAAGGTAGAAATTTATTTTGAAGGAGAATTAATGCAGACTATTGAAAATGATGGCACATTCACATTTAACGCAGATGGCACCGGAACTGTAATCGATGATGAGGGAACAGACACATTTGAATGGTCTCTTTCAGGTGACAAACTTACCATTACCGATGATGAGGGAACTATCGTAGTAACCCTTACGACTATGGAGGGAAATAAAATGGTGGGAGAATTTGAAGAAACCTTTGAAGAAATTACATTCAAGGTTATAATGTCGATGACAAAAATATAAACCCGGTTGTCTTTTAATCAGATAAATTCTGATGAGGCAATATTTACAGTTTTTTATCTCTAAAAGAGGCTGTTTCAATAGTGATTACAGATATTTGAGTCAGTCGGAACGACAACTGAGCATCTAACACTTAACCGTTTCGACAGACCAAATGTCCGGTTTTTTCAAGGCTACTGAAACAGTCTTTTTTTTACATGTGGTTTTTATTCAGGACTCAGAACCGATTGTATTAACTTCCGTGTATAATCATTGCAAGGACTATTGTAAAGTTTATCCGCCTCACCACTCTCCAAAATCCTCCCGTTTTGCATTACTATAATCCTGTCCGACATGTATTTTACTACGGACAGATCGTGTGAAATAAAAATGTAGGTTAAGTTAAATTCACGTTTCAAATCGTTCAGCAAATTAAGCACCTGCGCCTGTACAGAAACATCAAGTGCCGATACAGATTCATCACAAATAATAAAATCGGGCTTTAAAGCAAGGGCACGGGCAATACAAACTCTTTGACGTTGCCCACCCGAGAATTCATGCGGATAGCGATGGTAATGTTTTTCTTCCAGGCCGGCCTTGAGTAAAAGATCGGTAATCATCTGTTTTCGTTCGCTGTCATTTTTACCAATTCCATGTACCTTCATGGGTTCCATAATGGCATTACCCACCTGTATGCCGGGTGTAAGAGACGAATAGGGGTCCTGGAAAATAATCTGGATACGTGGTCTAAGCTTCCGGAGTTCATCCTTTTTTAAATTTGCCAAATCTTTCCCTTTGTAAATTACCTGTCCTTCATTTGGCTCAAATAACCTCAGGATGGTTCTTCCCAAAGTGGTTTTACCGCACCCTGATTCTCCCACAAGCCCCAGAGTTTCACCTTCATAAACCTGCAGGTTCACATCATTAACAGCATAAAACCAATCTCTGGGCTTTCCCATAAAGTTTTTTTTGGTCACAAAGCCTGCTTTCAGGCTTTTTACCTCGAGAACAGGAGGTTGTGAATATAGCTTTTCATGTCGTTTACGACGGTCTTCAGGGTTTTCCAATGCCGGTTGAAAAGCATCCTTGTTTTGGATAGGATTTTCAAAATCAGCAACTACAGGTAAGTGCACAGGTCTGTTGTTCGTCTTTGGGCGGCAGGCTACAAGACCTTTTGAATAAGGATGTTGAGGATTTCTGAAAAGTTGCTTAACCTCACCGGTTTCCACAATTTTACCCTTCCGCATAATGGCTGCATGGCTTGCAACTTCATGAATTACGCCCAAATCATGTGAAATGAACAATACACTCATTTTATGCCGTAACTGCAATTCACCAATCAATTTCAGAATATTTTTCTGAACAGTAACATCAAGTGCAGTGGTAGGTTCATCTGCTATCAACATCAGCGGATCGCAGGCTATTGCCATAGCAATCATAACCCTTTGGCGCTGCCCGCCTGAAAGTTCGTGAGGATATTTGCGAAAGGTTCTGTCAGGATCAGGAAGTTTAACTTCTTCAAAAAGCTGAATCACTTTCTGCCTTGCATCTTTTGCATTTGATTTTTTATGCCAGATAATACTCTCCATCACCTGCTCCCCGCAACGTTTTACCGGGTTCAGTGAAGTCATTGGCTCCTGGAAAATCATACCGATAAGATTTCCCCTAACGTGCTGCATTTCTTCCTCTGAAAGTTTCAGAAGATCTGTCTCACCCTTCTGAGGATCATGAAACAATATCTCACCGGATAAAATCCTTGCGGTGCGAACCGGCAAAAGCCGCATAACTGAAAGAGCAGTAACCGATTTTCCACTTCCCGATTCACCCACCAACCCCAAAGTCTGACCTTCATTGATTTGGAAACTTACATTTTCAACTGCCATTACCAATCCTTCATCGGTTTGAAAGCCAATGCTAAGGTTGTGCGCGCTCAATAAAGGTGCAGTTGACATATAAAAATTCAAGTATTAAAAGCAAGATTGGAAGATTACAACTATTGGCTAAATTAATTATAGCCAGGCAATCTTCCAATCCCAAAATTTATATTTTTAATTTATTTTATGGGTTCCCCCGGTTTACGCCATCTTACATCGTAATAACCGGGCCGTTCTTCAACGGCACGACGCAGAAAATCCTCCGGATAACCGATACCTTCTGGCCAGGGTCTCAGAGCATCTTCGGTACGTATGTAGCGGTCATTGTATTTTGAGAAGATGTGGTATCCCAGTTCTCTCCAGCGCTGCACAGTATATTCTGCATTGTTTACGCTGAAGTCGGTAAGATATTCGTACATCATTTCTCTGTTGGTATCATAAAGTGATTTGGCTGCAACATCCACAGCTTTCGTCATCATGTGCGAACGGTTTTCCACTTCCTGCTGCACTTCCTGAATATCCTGAATAATATAACTGTAAAGACCATACGCATAATTTGCAACAAGGTTAAAAACCCAGAATGCCGAATTCCAGTCAAAATCCACAATATTACCTGTAGTAAGTGAAACCGGAGCTCTTTGCATACCTACATAAAGCGGCATATAAGCATTGGAATATGTATCATCAACACCATACCAGAAAATACCTCCAATGGGATCGGGCAGGAAATTTCTGGATTGTGAAATGAACGAAAAACCTGTCTGTGGCTGGGCAATGGTTCGTGGCCATGCATATTTTTGACCATCCAGTTCAAAATAAATGGGTCTCCAGCGGTAAGGATTGTTGTAGGGGCCTGCACTGTAGCCTTCGGCAGTATAGAATGGAGAATCATGGAAATGGTCGCGCACAAAGGCTATCATATCCTGAACCATAACTTTCCTGTCGGGTTTTACAAAAAGCGGATAAGGTTCAGCACCTTCAACACAACGCCAGTATTCGGCAGGGAAGTCCTGAGAAGGAGCTGCTCTGCGGAAGACACTCCACACGCGACCTTCACACAGGAGCAATGACTCACAGGTAAGGGGGTTGTATGCTTCCACAAAGTTAAATTCTTCTTTGGGTCCGTCAAACCAGCCCATTTCTCTTGCAAAATCAACGAGGTCATCTGACCACATCCAGTTATCTGTATCTTCCCAGTTAATGGTTCTGATGCGTGCTTGATTGGCATGAGCAGCAATATAACCATCAGGAACTCTTGCGGCAACCCAAACAGCACCTTCTCCATGCTCACCCTTACCGATGAATTCCATGATCCAGGCTTCATTTTTATCGGCAATTGAGAAAGATTCACCTGTGCTGTTATAACCATGCGCATCTACCAGGCCGGTCATAACCTGTATAGCTTCACGTGCAGTTTTTGAGCGTTGCAAGGCAATATACATCATAGCTCCATAATCGATAAATCCGTTGGGGGTGTGCAATTCAGACCGGCCTGTGAATGTAGTTTCACCAATGGCAACCTGGTGCTCGTTCATGTTACCTATTACGCGATAAGTTTTTCTGACCTGGGGTATTGTTCCCAGCAAATGGCCGTAATGCCAGCAAATGATATCAAGAGAATCACCCTCTTCATATTCATTTCCCGGATAATAATAAAGGGGGTCCATAAAACCACCGGCATCAGCAAGGTAGCTGATCATTACACTTCCATCGGCACTGGCGCCGGCAGATACAAGTACGTTGGTACAGGCACTGGCACGGGGAGCAAAAAGCCCCACAAGCAATACCAGCAAAATCACTTTGAAAAAATTGTTTTTTGTCATTTTTAGATGTTTATAAGATTTTTAGGGGATTAGATTTATTATTTCATTTCAGTTTTAGTTTTTAAACTATACGCTTTTTATTTTATTGGTTCACCGGGTTTACGCCACCTTACATCATAAAAATTGGGCCTTTCTTCCACTACCCTGCGCAGGTACCATTCGGGTTGGCCAATTCCCTGGGGCCATGGTCTTAACACATCTTCATCACGAATATAGCGGTCGTTATATTTTGAAAAGATTTCCCTGCTGAATTCTCTCCACCGGTTTACAACAAACTCTGCATGGTTAACACTGAAATCGGTAAGATAGTCTCGCATCATTTCCTTATCAGTTTCATAGAGTTGAGCTGCTGCCAAATCAATTGCAGTTGTCATTGAAAATGCCCTGTTTTCAAGTTTTTTCTGTTCAGCCTGTATGTCGTCAATAACAATACCATATATTTCATAGGCATAATTTGCCAGTAGATCAAATGTCCAGAATGCCGATTCCCATTCAAATTTAATTGGATCGGCAATGGAAAGCGATTTGGGAGGTTTTTTCATTCCCATATACAATGGCATAAATACATTGGTATGATTATCATCAACGCTATACCAGCAAATTCCACCTATTTCATCCGGCAGCCATTTACGCGCCTGAGTTACAAAAGAAAAAGCTGTTTGAGGTTGAGAAATAGGTCTTTCCCATGCAAAATTAACGGTATCTCCATCTATTTCCAGATCAAAAAATACCGGACGCCAGCGGTATGGATTATTATAAGGTCCTGCAGCATAACCTTCTCCGGTGTAATAGGGTGTGCCGTGGAAATGATCACGTATAAGGCCAATCATAGCTTCTACAGTAATCTTTTCATCGGGTTTAATAAATAATGGATAGGGTTCTGCACCTTCTACACAACGCCAGTAATCTGCAGAGAAATTTTTAGAAGGGGCCGCTCTGTTATAAACACTCCATACACGGCTTTCGCACAATAAAAGCGATGTGGGGGTAACAGGGTCATAGGCCTCTCTGAAGCTGAAATTACGCTTTCTTCCTGTAAACCAGCCCATTTCTTTGGCAAAGTCAACAACATCCTCAGCCCACATCCAGTTGTCGCGGTCTCTCCAGTTTACCTGCCTGATGCGCGATTGGTTAGCATGGGCCGCAATATACCCTTCAGGTACTCTTGCAGCAACCCACACAGCTCCTTTTCCATGCTTACCCTTACCTATGAAATCCATGATCCATACCTCATCTTTATCGGCGATGGAAAAAGTTTCGCCTGTGTCGATGTATCCGTAGGTCCTGGCAAGTTCATCCATTATACGGATGGCTTCTCTTGCAGAACCTGCCCTTTGAAGGGTTACCCATATGAGATTTCCGTAATCAAGAACACCTTCTCCGCCATGCAGTTCCTGGCGACCGGTGAAAGTTGTTTCGGTTATGGCAACCTGTTTTTCATTCATGTTGCCTATTACCCTGTATGTGCGTGCAACCTGTCCTATTCTTCCAAGGAAATCACCATCACGAAACATGAAAATATCCAGTGAATCTCCTTCTGCATAATCTCCACCTTCATAAAAATAAAGCGGTTGTGCAAAACCAGCCACATCATAGGTCCAGCTGGTCATTACGCTACCATCAGCACTTGCTCCCCGTGAAACCAAAACATTGGTGCAGGAATAAGAATGCTGAGGTATGATTAGCGTTGCAATTAACAGTAATAAAAAAACTCTGTAGTTCATAAAAAAATGTTTGATAGATTGGTGTAAATATTTAATTTATTGAATTTGTGGGAATTATTAATAGAAAGGTTGTTCTGCATGGTACCATAAACTTAAGGCTACAAAAATAACAAAATGAGGAAATCAGCATAGCTAAATCCGCAAATGATATTGTTTTTATATGATTATATCTGGATAAATAAATAAAAACATCCCTTAAAGTCGTATTTTTTGTATCAGAAATTTTTTTTAATCAGACGATTTATGTATTCTGATAAAAATTGATTAGGTTTGTTTTCAGAAGAAAAATCACTATGAGTGAGGGAAAAAAATATTCAAAACCGAAGAAGTTTTTAAAAATGCCACACCTGCATGGCGGCAAAGAGCAATTAAGGGAATTTCTCAAAAAAAACCTTACATACCCGCAACAGGCTTTGGAAAACCAAATTCAGGGTGATGTAATCATAAAATACAAAATATCCGATAATGGAGAGGTTTCTGACCCCACAATAATCAAAAGCCTGGGTCATGGCTGTGATGAGGAAGCAATAAGACTCGTTAAAATGATTAAATATGATTCTGTTAAAAACCGTGGTGTGAGGGTAACTGCACACAATAGAATCAAAATTCCATTCCGACTTCCCAAACAAAAAAAGCAACAGATTAAAATGGTATATACCCAAAAAAGTTCAGGGGATAAAAACCCCAAAAAAAAGGCTGAAAAACCAAAATCCCCAAAAACCACCTACACCTATACGATTAAATTTTAGTTAATTTTGCGTCCTGTAATTATTTTGCTTTACAGGGCTTTTATTGCTAACTTCACAGTAGAATAAACTTTTTGGATTTTTTTCAACAGATATTTCATGAAACCCGCAAATATTCGAATTACCAAGGATTTTCGTTTTGAAGCCGCACATGCATTGTGGGGTTATGACGGAGCCTGCCGCAATATTCATGGTCATAGCTATATACTGCATGTAACGATAATTGGAAAGCCTGTTTCTGATCCCAAACATCCAAAATTTGGGATGGTAATGGACTTTTCGGTTTTGAAGAAAATTGTAAATGAGACCATAATTAAATCCTTCGACCATGCACTGCTGGTGCGCAAGGGAACTCCCCATGCCGAACTGGCAAAAAACTCAGAATTGGTAGGCAAAGTTTTTGAAATGGATTACCAGCCCACTTGTGAGAATATGGTTGTTGATTTTGCAGAAAAAATTTCATCGCACCTTCCTGCTGATGTAAAACTTTTCAGCCTGCGACTGCATGAAACTGCAACATCATATGCTGAATGGTATGCTGATGATAATTCCTGATTGTATTACTCAACCGTAATATTTAGCTCTGCGGCAATTACGGCTTCTCTGTCGCCATAGTCAACCACTCCCAGTACAGAATAATTTCCTGGAGTCAGGTTTTCCGGAAGGTTAAAATTCATCATTCGGCTATGGCCGGGCAATGTAGTAAAAGCCCGGGCTCTTTCCCGGATAGTTTCGCCGGTTCTGAGATTGGTTAGTTCAAGATAAGCCGCAACATCAATAATAGCTTCTCCTGTGTTTTCCACATGCAACATTACCGTTCTTTTTCCATCTTCATCTTTCCCTGAATCTTCAAAAGCAAGGATTCGTGCATCTTTGTATGTAACACTTGGTGGTGTCTGGAAAACATGAATTACAAACTGAAAGGTATGCATGATACCAAAGCCCATAGCATCTTCTCCCAGCCCGGGGGGTTGCGTTCTTTCCCTGGCCAGTTTTACCAGTGTCGTAGCCCAAACCACTTTGGCAGCCTCGGGAGAGTCAGGCAATTGCAATATGACCTCAACATCGCGAGATTCTCCGGCAGCCAGCTCTACCAAAGATGGGGATGCGCTGAGCCATCGGCTGGCAGAATGGGGGCTCTCCCCCGGATCGGCCAGCTCCGTTTTACCATCGGTACCCGGAGATGAGAAGTCAGCAAAACTTACTGTGAAAGATTGGGGTGTCTCCGAATTGTTGGTTACTGTAATTCGCCTTACCTGGGTTTGCCCGGGTTCGGCATTGAAATACAATCGTGAGGGCGAAACAGATGCACTTTGCCCGTAAACTAAAGTTCCCGTAAGGGTTAATAAAAGAATTGCAAAGTTTCTTTTTAATGCATTCATGGCTTTCTTCAGTTTTATTGATTTTTTATATTCAAAATTTTCATTATTTATTCATGGCCTTCATTTTCTGGTCTTTGTATTCTTATTTGCCGTTCTCTTTCCCGGGCAGTGAAATTGATGTTAAGTTCCTCCTGATCATGTATTATTTCAACTGTGAAATGGTTCTGCTGCAGGATAAAATCAGTTCCAAACACATTTTCATTGATAGAAAGGGTGTATCTTCCTCTTGGCAAATAAAGGCTGTAATTACCACTTTCGGTGGTCAGGGTGTTGAAGGTTTCTCCTGCTTCATTAGTTGCAGTAACCCTTATTCCACCAAGGGGAAAATGCTCAACACGTGTAAACTGCTCACGCTCCAGGTTAATACTTCCTGATATCCTTGCGCCGCGGTCTACAGAGAGATATGTGGTTTGATTCCTGTTGATCATTACTTCCCATGAGCGGGTTTCATGACGTGTTCCTGAGGCTGCTACAGGAACCATGGTAAGCAAATAGCTACCGGGTGGGATGTTCACAAAGCTTGCTTTACCATCCTTACCGGTAAGTGCTTCAAAGGTTTTCTGGCTTCCCATAGCAATGGTGCGCTCCTGAGTCATGGGTTCCAGTTGCTGGAGGCGAATCCAGATTTCCGGAACACCCGGGTCGCCGCTCTGGTAGGAGCCGGTGCCGCTTACATCGCGGTAAACCATTACGGTGTAGTCAAAATATCTTACCCCGGAAACCGGCACATTGAGATCCTTACGTATACTGAAACCAAATTCAAAGCGATTGGATGAATAGGCAGCACCACCTAAGTCCAGATCAGGAATTCCAATCATATTCTCTTGTTCAACTGAGAGCCCGTAATATCGGCCGTAAATGCCAAAACGCAGTCCGGATTGGGGAAAATAAAATAGTTCGGGACGAAGAGATATCGAATTTTGCTTATTGTAGGTCGTATAATTGTACATGGCCGACATCTGGAAAAACAAACGTCCTTCAGCAAATGGCTGGTCGAAGTTCAGGTTGGCACTGAAACGGTTGGCATTGCGGCGGTCTTCGGCAAAACGACGCAGCTCATTGGTATAATAGGGGCCAAAATAGTACCTGAAATTCATTGAATACTGAAAATATCTAATGCCCAACCGCAACCTGGACACAAAAAACGGGTCAAGACCCTCAAGCTGGGGTAGTGATGTATATCCCGCAAAAATACTGGAGAAAAAGCGTATGTTATACAAATCTTTGAGCCTGTAATCCACCTCCGCACCTGAGCTGTTGTATGCAATGAAAGGATCTTCACTCCTTGTATGCAATGGCTGGAAAGTAACATCTGACAAATCTCCGCGGTACTGATATCCTAATCTATAAATTTGTCTCTGGCGGAAAAGCGACATTTCCCTTAGTTCACCCCGGTAATAAAATTCCGGATCGGATGTATAGTGCGAAAAGCCGGCAAAAACATTATGTGCGTTATTGAAACGCCAAGCAACCCTTGAGTTCAGGTTATCAACGCCCCTGCGTGCCAGATGCGTCGGGCTGCTGCTGGCCCACGAAAAATTATAATTGAGCCGGTTGTAAGAACCGTTATAGTTAATCCTGTAACCAAACCCAGTCAGGTCGAAAACGCTGTCGGGTTTCCAGTTATGGGTCTGACGGCTTACTCCGGCTGAAATTCTTACAAACTGGTTTCTCAGGAAGCGGTAACTTATATGACCACCAACAATTTCTTCATCCGTTTTCTGGGTAAAATTTTCACGAGCCTGCAACCATGCTCCTCCCCGTATTTGTCTTCCGAAATAATTGTATTCAAGACCCAGTGCATTAATATGTTTATTGGTTGAGAACATTCCGGGGCTTCTCATGTAAGCCACATCCAGCTGATGTTCTTCATAACGGCCGGTAACACGAAACCCTTCGCCACTTATACTCGCTCCTTCGTTGTTCTGGGTAATATTTCCCAGCTCCACTCCAAAGTATTTCGATTGGAAGTTGAGTTGCAGGTATTGCCCCAGAAATGCCTGCGGATTCAGGTAATTGCTCGAAAAGTTCGACAGGAAATAATAGGTAAATGTGGTTTCAGGATCAAAAATATGACTTCCGTATAGGGCAAATGTACCATATGAATTCTCCTGCATAATATCATATGCGTTGAATTCTGCCGTAATCGGCATAGTAAGGCGGGTTGATGTATTTTCTATCCAGCGGTCTTCCAGTTTCTTGATTTCCACGTTGGATCCCCAGGTGCGTTTACCACTGTCGCGCTCGGATGCAACAGATGCCCTTATTCTCATACTTCTGCCGGTAGGCCTGAAAACCCCGGATGCAGTTTCGGGATTCTGCTCTGTAAAACGGAGAAAAACCCTGAGTGTGGTATCCTGCTGTGGATCAATCAGAAACCGTAAGGTTTTACTGTCGAGTGTTTCACCCCTTTGGTTGATGTGAACCATGCCCGCAGGGATATCGAGGTTTAGATTCAGCACCTCGGCCAGGTCTCCTTCATTTTTTATATTTATGCTGAAAGATGTTGTATCGGCATCGGCAGGTAAAATTATGCGGCTTCGTTCAAGCCGTGCTGACCAGTCATAACGTAGCACAGGATTGATCACCCAGTCCACATTTGCTACAGGGCTTCCAAAACGGAAAAGGGATACCCTGGCAATTTGCGAACGTTCACTTCGAATTTGAGGCGATGCAATCACCCTTACGGGGAAAAAAGCTGTATCACCGGCTTCAAGGGTAAAATTTCTTCGGGCTACGCCCACCACACTCCACCCTGCCGGTTGATTAACTTCAAGATTATATTCGGCACTTCGGTTAGTAGCGTTAACAACTCTTACAACATTTGACACCAGACTACCAGGCTTCACCTGCGATTGCCTCTCGCGCAGAATGAGTGGTCCCTGACCGGAATATTCCTGCTGCGCAAAAAGATTCCAGGAGGCCATAAGCAAAATACAGCACACAAATAAAGCTATGTTGAAGTTTTTACTCATAGGTGCTTTGCTTACAGGTCCTCCACAATTACATATTTGATTATAAGATTGTATAGCCCGGGTTTCAGTTCAAAACCGGGAATTACCCGCAAATCCACATTGAAGCGGTAGCACTGGGGTTCGGAAAGATAACTTCCGGAGGTGTTGGTGCCTTGGCCGGGGCAGTCGACTGATGGATCGCCCGGACTTTCAGATCCTATAATATAAACCGGTGTGTTGATATCGGTAAGCGGAAACCAGCCTTGCTGCTGCGAGGTATTTGCCGTATTGCGGAAGCGGAGTTCCAGCATTTCGGTGGTGGGTTCATTGCCATAGGTGGAATAGGCAGTTAGTTCATTCCAGTAACCCGGAGAATCGGTTTCGGCACCCACATAAAGATTCCAGTTTACACCATCGGCAATGATGCGGAGGGTCATGGCATTGGGAACCACAACGCCGGACTGGTATTTCTGAACGGTATTGAATACAAACTCCACATCGGGGCTTTCCTTCAGTTCAAATGACAATGACTGGCCAAAGCCTGATGTATAAGCTGCAAGTAATACCAACAAACCCATCAAATGCAGATACCCTGCAAGAGCCGTTGATCTCTTCCTGGTTTTTACCGGATTATTTTTGCGTGGAAAGGATTTCCCCTTCATAGCCTCCCTAGATATGATTGGTTAAATGGATTCAGTAATTCAGGTATACGCAGAATTACAAAAAAAGCTACCCCCGGAGGCAGCTTTTTTTAAAAAAATTGCACTTTTTCCCGGGGGTAATAAGGTTTTTATAAATCTTCTACCAGTGAGTATACTACTTCTAAGTAGTAGTAACCGGCAGCAGCGTAATTATCAGGATCAACCGGGGCACCAATTGCTGCATCAATATCAATAGCAGAATTGGGGAATGTGGCAGGTATATCCGGCACAAGTCTCATATCCAAACGGAAACGATGTGTATCTGGATTTGCAGCGGCAGTGCCAGGGTCAAAAGATTCACCTGCACCTGTACCAACTTCACCGGCAAGGAACTGAGTTTCAACAGTTGGAAGACCTCCCGCTACTTGAGAATTAGTAAGCCCTTTTATTGAAACAAAACTATTGAGGTTCACTGGTGCATTACTTTCAACTGACGATTGAATTTCCAGAATTTCTGCAGGCAGAACAGGGCTGCCGTTGGAGGAATATTGCTCAACCTGTACCCAATTATCGGTACTCGCATAAGCAAAAAGGTCCCATGCCATGGTAGCATCTACTTCCAGTTGTACAGCATTGAAACGCGTAATACCATGCATATACTCCTGAATGGTACTGAAAATAAAATCAACCTGCGGGTTGGTCGTCATGGTGAGGTTGAGGATACCCCTGAGATCCATGGTTACATAATTGTACTCCTCATCAGATAGCTGGGCATAACTTTTCAAGGTAAAACTGCCCATAATTAATGCTGCAACAAAAACAAATAAAAACTTTCTCATTGTTAAAATAATTTAGTTAATAATAAATTTAATGTGCATGGACTGCACAGAAAAAATTTAGCTTAGGAAACTATCCTTCTTTTTTACTTATAAAAAAACATTGCATAATTGCTTGGCTAAAATAATTCAAAAAGAACCTCTGAATTGTAGGTATATCACGGTTTTTAAGCAACTATTCAGTCCGTGTTTCTCTGAATGGATATAGTGTATTTTAACCTGTGCGGTTATACGAAAAAGTTTTCAAATAGCAGCAAAAAAAAACCGGGTAATTTCTGTTTTAAAGAAATTGCCCGGTATGGGATAATGAATTATGCTTTTTTCCTGTTATCTTTCCACTACTTCGCCAATAATACGAAATATGGTAGTTCCGGGATTGGCATTTGAAGTAACGGTAACCGTTCTGCTTATGCGGTGAGCCCGTGGTGCGAGCCTGAATTCTACCTGGATTACACCTTCTTCTCCTGGCATAATCGGTTCACGGGGCCAGCGGTGCACGCGTGTGCCACAACAAGCCCTTACGTGCGATAAAACGAGGGGTTCATTACCATCATTGGTAAATTTAATATCCAGTTTGGTTTCAGGAAGGTCATCCACATAAACAGTACCGTAATCATAACGGTTTATTTCCCACTTCAATACAGGACCGTCTTTTTCCTGTGATTTGGCAATATTTAAGCCTATAAAAGCAGCCAGAAAAAACAAAACAACATTCTTCATAACGAAATGATAAAAGATTAATTAATAAACTTTTATTATCAACTAACCTGCCAAAATGATAGCCAGGGTAAATATTCTTCTTTATAAAATTAAAAAAATTAGAAGATATCTGCTGACTTTAATAAAGTAATTTGAGAAAATTTAACGCTATAATAAATTTAATTGCATCCAAAAAAAAACCCGGATTACATAAAACCCGGGAAATATAAAATCTCTTAATTGTCAGAGGATTAATGGCATTTATTAATGCAATCAATAATCTGGGCCAATGCATTTTCTTTCAGATAATAGAAAGTTTTTTTACCGCTGCGTCTTGAATCAAGAACTCCTTTGGTTTTTAGTATATTCAAATGATGTGATGCGGATGCCTGCTCAATTTTTAAGGTTTCATAGATTTCGGTTACATTCATTTGTTTCTTTCTTTCGAGCATATCAATAATTGCTATACGCATTGGGTGTGCAATTGCCCGCATCTTGCTTGCAGCTTCCTCCAACCTTTTGGGGTCTAATTTTGCTTGTGCCATAATAATTGTTTTTTGATTTGGAACTCCAGTAATTTATTTCGCTTAACAAATATATGAATATATTTTGCAAAAAAAACTATTTATATGAAAAAAATGACTAAAATATCAAACTTACAAAGTCTTTTTTTTCAGATTTTTACAAAAAACATAGTCCAAATTTTGTAACCATTTTAGGCTATAAAAAACAAACGTTTAAAAACTATTGATATACAGGTGAATAATAAAGGAGACATACGTAAATATGTCTCCTATTAAAAAAATCGGACTACAATTTTTTTAACTCTTTTGCTTACATACTTTAGCAGAAAAGAACTCTCTGTTCATTTGTGCAATAAACTCAACGGAAATACCTTTGGGGCAATCAAACTCGCAGGCGTAAGTGTTTGAGCAAAAGCCAAATCCAACTTCATCCATTTTCTTAACCATATTTTCAACACGTTCCTTTGCTTCCACTTTTCCCTGGGGTAAAAGTGCATACTGGGATACTTTAGCCGACACAAATAGCATGGCTGATGAATTTTTACATGCAGCAACACATGCACCGCAACCTATGCAAACAGCCGCATCAAATGCTCTATCGGAAATTTTCTTGTTAATGGGAATATTATTGGCTTCCTGTGTAGATCCTGTATTTGCATTGATAAATCCGCCTGCATGTATAACTTTTTCAAACGCTGAGCGATCAACTACAAGGTCTTTAATAACAGGAAATGCTTTACTCCTCCATGGTTCAATAACAATGGTGGTATTGTCCTTAAATTCCCGCATATGCAATTCACATGTAGTAGTATTTCTCAAAGGTCCGTGTGGCCTTCCATTGATGTATATACCGCAGCTCCCGCAGATTCCTTCCCGGCAATCGTGTTCAAAATGCACAGGGTCTCCGCCACTTTCAATAATTTGCTGATTAAGATAATCCAGCATCTGAAGAAATGACATCTCGGGAGATACGTCCTTGAGGGTATAGGTTTCAAATTTACCTTTTACTGAAGCGTTTTTCTGACGCCATATTTTAAGTTTAAATTCCATATCTTAGGCACTTAAGGTTATTTATAACTTCTTTCTTTCAGCTCAACATTTTCAAAAACAAGAGGTTCCTTATGCAGTATCTCTTCTTTTCTGTTACCGTTGTATTCATAAGCTGAAACATGAGCAAATTCCTTATCATTTCTTTTGGCTTCTCCTTGCTCAGTTTGATATTCTTCACGAAAATGTGCACCGCATGATTCATTTCTGTCAAGGGCATCCTGGCACATAAGCCGCCCCACTTCAAAGAAATCAGCAACTCTGAATGCTTTCTCAAGCTCTTGATTGTAATCATTAGCCATACCGGACACTTTTACTTCCTTCCAGAACTCATCTTCCAGATCATCGATCATCTGAATGCCCTTTTTAAGTCCCCCGGCACTACGTACCATACCGCAATGGTCCCACAGGATTTTGCCAAGTCGTTTATGGAAGGATGTAACAGTTTGTTTGCCATTTACCGACATTAGTTTTTCTATTCTCTCCTTTGCTTCTTTTTCAGCTTTCTCAAATTCAGGAATATCTGTTTTAATCCTGGGTGTTTTAATTTCATCTGCCAGGTAATCACCAATGGTATATGGCAAGATAAAATATCCGTCACCGGAACACTGCATCAACGAACTTGCCCCCAAGCGATTAGCACCATGATCAGAGAAATTACTTTCGCCTACTGAAAACAATCCGGGGATTGTTGTCATAAGATTATAATCAACCCAAAGGCCTCCCATTGTATAGTGGCCGGCCGGATAAATCCTCATGGGTTCCTCATATGGGTTTATACCTGTAATTTTAAGGTACATTTCGAACAGATTGCCATATTTATCTTCAATGGCTTTTTTACCTTGCTTTTCTATAGCATCTTTGAAATCAAGATAAACTGAAAGGCCGGTATCTCCAACCCCATAGCCGGCATCACAGCGTTCTTTGGCTGCCCTTGAAGCAACATCACGTGGCACCAGATTGCCAAAGGCAGGATATCTCCTTTCGAGGTAATAGTCACGTTCTGCTTCGGGGATTTGATTGGGATGACGTTTCTCATCTTTTTCCTTGGGCACCCACACTCTTCCGTCATTACGAAGAGATTCCGACATGAGGGTTAGTTTCGACTGATAATCGTTTAATACCGGGATACTGGTGGGGTGAATCTGTATGAAACTGGGGTTGGCAAACAATGCACCTTTTTTGTGAGCTGCCCATGCTGCTGATGCATTACTTCCCAATGCAAGGGTTGACAGATAAAAGACTGTTCCATAGCCTCCGGTAGCAAGCACTACGGCATGAGCTGAATGTCTTTCTATTTCACCTGTCAAAAGGTTTCGCGTGATGATACCACGGGCTTTGTCATCTACTATAACCAGATCAAGCATATCACGACGTTCATACATAGTAACCGTACCTTTGGCAATTTGCCGGCTAAGTGAAGAATATGTCCCCAGCAAACATTGCTGACCAGTTTGTCCTTTGGCATAAAAAGTACGGGATACCTGCACACCACCAAATGATCTGGTATCCAGCATTCCACCGTAATCTCTGGCAAAAGGAACTCCCAATGCAGCAAAGTGATCAATTACATAATTACTTACTTCAGCGGCACGATATACATTTGCTTCACGGGCACGAAAATCTCCTCCTTTGATCATGTCAAAAAAGAGCCTGTAAACGCTATCTCCATCATTTTTATAATTCTTGGCTGCATTTATCCCCCCCTGCGCTGCAACAGAATGTGCCCTGCGCGGGGAGTCCTGGAAACAAAAAACCTTTACATTATATCCCAATTCACCTAATGCACTGGCAGATGATGCGCCGGATAGCCCTGTACCAACAACTATAACATCAAGCTTCTTTTTGTTGGCAGGGTTTACTAAACGTAATGATGATTTATAATTGTTCCATTTGTCGGCCAACGGCCCCTTTGGTATTTTTGAATCAAGCTTTATCATTGCTTATAATATTTTTTAGTCTGAATAAATTACTTATATAAAAACATGAAATACAGGGGTATGATGGAAAATCCAACAGCAATCACTATGGCGTAAATAGTACCCACAATTTTTATAGCAGGCATATATTTATTATGATTTAGCCCAAAGGATTGAAATGCCGACTGGAAAGCATGCTTGAGATGAAATCCCAGGAATACAAACGAAACTATATAAATTATGGAATACACAGGATTCTGAAAAGTATGAACCACCATAGGGTAAAAATCAACTGTGCTTTCAGCTCCCCCATATTTAGGGACAAAACCAAGCTTGACAAAGAAAAACTGGTAAAGGTGAATCAGCAGAAAAATAAAAATGATGATTCCGCTGTGGATCATAAACCTTGAAAAAGCAGAAGTTTCTGACCTCAATGGCACATTATACCCTACCGGACGCGATCTCCGGTTGTGTAACTCTAAAATTACCCCTATTAAAATGTGTATAATAAATCCCGCAAAAAGCACATACTCCATGATTTTAATAAAGGGATTCGTGAGCAGAAACTCAACGGCCTTATCAAATGTCTCTCCGCCATCTCCGGCCAGCAGCAATAAATTTGTTGACAGATGCGATACCAGGAAAAGCATCAGAAAAGCACCGGCCGCAGCCATAATATATTTATGGCTGATGGAGGTTAAACTAAATCCTTTTTTACTCATAGGGTGAAGATTTGAATTGGAAAATGACTTGTTTTATAAAATTTTTGAATAAAAAATATGTAGGTTTGCACATTAATCATATGGCAGGCTGGTTAGTAGTTGGAAATTTATTGTTATAAAAAACCTTTAAAACCAAGTCCCTTTTGCAGAAAAAAGTAACCATTAAAGAATTTAATCCAAACAAATGTAGATTATTCGGTTATTATTTGCAAATGATTTGGTTATTTGAAATAATTATAAATAAAAAACACACAACTTAATTGCTTATTTAAATTCAACACATATGTTTAAAAAAGAAGTTTATCTGGAAAGAAGAAATCGTTTAAAGAATATGGTAAAAGAAGGTATTATATTTTTGTGCGGTAATGTTGATTCACCGATGAACTATCCTGCAAACACATACAAATGGCGTCAGGATAGTAATTTTCTTTACTTCTTTGGTTTGGATTATCCCCGTATGGCAGCTATCATTGACATTGACAATGACAAGGAGTATATTTTTGGCGATGATGTGAGCCTTGATGACATCATTTGGATGGGACCTCAGCCTACAACTGCAGAATTGGCTTCAGAGGTGGGTGTAAACAATACGCTGCCCTGGTCAGGTTTGAGAGAGAAAATTGCTGATGCATTTGATACGGGTCGCAAAATTCATTTTCTCCCTCCCTACAGGGGAGAAACCAAGATACTGCTGGAAAGTTTACTTGGAATACATTCTGCAGAGCAAAAAAAGCAAGCTTCAGTTGAACTCATAAAGGCGGTGGTGAAATTACGTTCGATAAAAGAAAGTTATGAAATAGCCGAACTTGAGAAAGCTATGGAAACGGCCTGGCTCATGCATACTACGGCAATGAAAATGGCTAAACCAGGCATTTATGAAAGAGATGTTGCAGGTGTAATAGAGGGCATTGCACTTTCATCAGGCGGCATGTTGTCATTTCCTGCCATAGTAACGAAACGTGGAGAAACACTGCACAATCATTATCACGGAAACAAACTTGAGGCTGGTGATTTACTCCTTGTGGATGCCGGTACCGAATCTCCTTTGCATTATGCTACTGATCATACACGCACCAGTCCTGTGGGGGGCAAGTTCACTGAAATACAAAAAGATATTTATGAAATTGTTCTTGAAGCCCAGGTGAAAGCCATAAATGCAATAAAACCCGGCATAACAAATAAAAGCGTCCATCTTCTGGCAGCCCGAACATTGGTGGAAGGACTCAAAGGACTTGGCCTTATGAAAGGTGATTTGGACGCTGCAGTTGAACAGGGAGCACATGCTCTTTTCATGCCACATGGCCTGGGGCATATGATGGGACTGGACGTACATGACATGGAAGATTTGGGAGAAGACTACGTGGGTTATGATGATGAGGTTCAGAGGTCAGATATTTTCGGCACAGCTTTTCTTCGGTTAGGACGTAAATATGAACCCGGATTTGTGCTTACAGTTGAACCCGGTTGCTATTTTATTCCCGCGCTAATAGAAAAATGGAAATCGGAAAAAAAGTTTGCAGACTTCATAAACTACGACAAGCTAAAACCTTATTTTAATTTTGGAGGAATACGAATTGAGGATGATATACTGGTAACCGAAAACGGACATAAAATCATGGGAAAGCCCATCCCAAAAACTGTTAAGGAAATTGAAAGCCTGATACAGGAATCCATATAGTTCTCTTTCAGGAAGTCATAATATTTTTAATTAAAAAACCCCGTCATTAAAACGGGGTTCTTACCTTGGGGAGGCTGTTTTTTCCGCTCATGCGGATCAACATTATTTTGAGTGCTCTGTGATGTTAAAAAACTAATTTAGTTGCTGAATTCTTTTTTCTTTAGCTGTATCCTCGGTGGCTCATGACAATTTAGTTTTGAAAATTCTATTCCATTGCTATTACACCAATTTTCAAATTCCGACGTCTCCTCTTCCTTGCTTCTGAAATCATTCATTAAATGCTCTTCCAGGCAAATAATATCTTTTCTTGATTTAAGTAGTTTTAATACGATTTCTCTGTATGTCATAATAAAATCATTAATAGAAACAGATTCATTTCAGAAGTTAATCAATTTCTTTATTGATTTGCAACTCTAACAATTGCCTTTGAACTTCCTTATAGCTTTTTATCAGTCTGGAAATCAGATCACACTCTCTTGTATTAAGCAGATAAACAATCTCCTTATTATTTTCCAGTTCTTTAAGATATTCAAGTTCTTTGTCGGATAGCATCATTTTACCTGGCTTTTTATCAGTAAAATCAATGAAAACAAAATTAAGGGATTGCATTTCAAAAGGGCATAAGGTTTTCACCTGTTTTTTCCAGGTAAAATGCATCGGTTTTCCATTGGGAGATATACTAAAATCAGCAGGTGAATACTGAAAAAACCTGGAAAATAGTTATGGGAAATTTTCTTGTTTGCCTGACAACCTCTACTCTGTCATCCTTTTCCTGATAGTGGCTGTTTCTTTTTCAAAGCCAGGTTTTTCCAGAAGAGCAAACATATTCATTTTGTATGCTTCCACTCCGGGTTGGTCAAAGGGATTAACTTCCAGGATATAACCACTGATAGCACAAGCCATTTCAAAGAAGTAAATGAGTTCACCCAATATCTTCTCATTAATAGAAGGTAAAATGATTTCAAGGTTGGGGACTTCACCATCAACATGGGCGAGTATGGTGCCTGTTTCGGCCATTTTGTTGACGTAGCTTAATCGTTTACCGGCTAAAAAATTCAAGCCGTCAAGGTTATCTTCATCATGGGGAATTTCCAGTTTTCTTTGTGGGTTTTCCACTCTTACCACTGTTTCAAACAAATTGCGCATACCATCCTGGATGTATTGCCCCATCGAATGTAAATCGGCAGTAAAATTCACACCGGCCGGAAAAATTCCTTTCTGGTCTTTTCCCTCACTTTCTCCATATAGTTGCTTCCACCACTCCGTAAAATACATCATATTAGGTGTATAGCATGCCATAACTTCAGTGGTCTTTCCTTTACGGTAAAGAATGTTCCTTACAACAGCATAGAGTGCAGCAGGATTTTCAAAAACGCTATCTTCTCGAGCAAGAAACTCCTGCATCTGGCAGGCACCTTTTAACAGTTTCCGTATGTCAAACCCGGCTACAGCAATGGGCAGTAAACCCACGGGGGTGAGTACGGAATATCTTCCACCTACATCATCCGGTATCACATATGATTTATAGGATTTATTGTTTGCAAGTGTTTTTAATGCTCCCCGGGAAGCATCAGTTATTGCAAAAATTCTTCCTGCAGCAACATCTTCACCGTATTTTTCTTCCAAATGTTTTCTTAGCAAACGAAACGCGATAGCCGGTTCTGTTGTGGTACCCGATTTGGAAATAACTATAATTGAATAGTTTTTATCATCAAGAAAGTCAAGCAACTCGCTCATGTAGTCTTCACTGATATTCTGACCGGCATAAACCACTAGTGGGTTTTCATTTTTTTCATGCTGCGCCTGGTAAAAGTTGCTGCTTAATGCTTCAATTACCGCTCTCGCACCCAGGTAAGAACCCCCAATGCCAGTTACCACAACTACATCTGAGTTAGATTTTATCTTAGCTGCGTCAGATTCTATACTTTTAAGAAGTTCTTCATTGATTCGGGCAGGCAAATCAACCCAACCAAGAAAATCATTTCCGGCACCGGTTTTTTCATACACTTTTTTTCGCTGCAAATCTATTTCAGCCTGAAAAAGTTTGATTTCATTTTCTGAAATAAAACCTCGTGTATTATCAATTTTTAATTTTAATTGAATCATTTTACCAATATCAGATTATTCAAGTTTACGGGCAACTTCAACGGTTTCAAAGGCTTCAATGATATCTCCAACTTTTATATCATTGAATTTATCAACATTCAAACCACATTCATAACCGGACGATACTTCTTTCACATCATCCTTGAATCGCTTGAGAGATCCAAGATAACCGGTATAAACTACAATTCCATCGCGAATTACGCGCACATTGGAATTGCGATTGATTTTTCCGTCAAGAACCATACAGCCGGCTACTGTTCCGACCTTAGTAATTTTAAAGACTTCTCTTACTTCAAGGTTAGCTGTAATTTTTTCTTCAATTTCGGGAGATAACATACCCTCTATAGCCGATTTAATTTCATTGATTGCATTGTAAATAACTGAATAAATACGAATGTCAATCTGCTCATTCTCAGCCAGCTTGCGGGCAGCAAGAGAAGGTCTGACCTGGAAGCCAATTATAACAGCATTTGAGGCTGAAGCCAAAAGTACATCTCCTTCTGTAATGGAACCTACCGCTTTATGAATGATATTTACCTGAACCTCTTCAGTTGATAATTTGAGCATTGAGTCGGCAAGTGCTTCTACAGAACCATCCACATCACCTTTGATTATGATGTTGAGTTCTTTGAAATCGCCGATGGCAATTCGGCGTCCTATTTCATCCAGTGTAATATGTTTTTGTGTTCTGAGGCCTTGTTCTCTTAAAAGTTGCTGACGTTTGGAAGTAATAGCTTTGGCTTCGCTTTCATCTTTTACAACATGAAAAGTATCTCCTGCCTGAGGTGCGCCACCCAATCCGAGGAGCAAAACAGGTGTTGCGGGTCCTGCCTCACTGATTCTGATGTTTCTTTCATTAAACATAGCTTTTACCCGACCATGGGTATTTCCGGCCACTACAATATCACCCATTTTCAAAGTCCCGTTTTGTACAAGTATGGTAGCCAGATAACCACGTCCTTTGTCCAGAGAGGATTCGATAACCGTGCCTGAAGCTTTGCGATCGGGATTGGCCTTCAGATCGAGGAGTTCAGCTTCAAGCAATACTTTCTCCAATAGTTTGTCAATGTTTATTCCGTTTTTGGCAGATATTTCCTGACTCTGGTATTTACCTCCCCAATCTTCCACAAGAATATTGATTTTTGCCAGCTCTTCCTTTACTTTATCAACATTGGCATTGGCTTTGTCTATTTTATTTATGGCAATTACAATGGGCACTCCGGCTGCCTGCGCATGGTTTATGGCTTCAATGGTTTGAGGCATAACATTGTCATCAGCAGCAACAACTATAATGGCAACGTCTGTAATTCTGGCACCCCTTGCCCGCATGGCTGTAAAAGCTTCGTGCCCGGGAGTATCGAGGAAAGATATCATTTTCCCATCATCCATCTGCACGGAATACGCCCCGATATGCTGCGTGATACCACCAGCCTCCCCGGCAATAACATTAGAATGTCTGATTTGGTCGAGCAATGATGTTTTACCATGATCAACATGGCCCATAACCGTAACGATGGGGGCTCTTTCTTTAAGTTCTTCAGGAGTATCCTGTTCTTCTTCGATGGATTCCTGCTCATCTATACTCACAAAACTTACATCATAGCCAAATTCATCGGCAACAATAGTAATGGTTTCGGCATCCAGTCGCTGGTTGATAGAAACGAACAATCCCAGACTCATGCAAGTAGAAATCACCTCTGTAACCTGCACATCCATGAGATTGGCCAGTTCATTGGCAGAGATAAACTCAGTGACTTCCAGAACTTTCTGGTCGGTCTCTGCCTCTTCCATTTCTTTCATTCTTTGCTTGTGCTGAAGATCGCGTTTCAGACGACGATGCTTTGCAGCTTTTGATTTTCCACTTCCACTGAGGCTGGCAAGCGTTTCTCTGATTTGCCTGGAAATTTCTTCATCGCTTACCTCGGGTTTAACAAAGTCTCTCCTGACAGCTTTTTTCCCTTTAGCTGGTTGAGATTTACCCGGACGCTTTCCGGCTTGTTTCTGATCTTCTGTGGTATCGGTCTGGGTTTTTTTATCCTTATCCTGGGCTTTTGCAGCCTGACCTTCCTGGGTCTTTTCCTTGCGTATTCTTTTGCGCTTTCTCTTTTTGGGCTTTTCAGGATCAGATGAAGAAGCAACAGGTTCTTTCCTGGTTTTCTCTTTATCAGCAGGTAAATCAATTTTACCAAGTATAGTTACTCCTTCAAGCTTTTTATACTCAGTCTTATGCTTTTTTTCTTCCTCTTTCTCCTTCGAAGATATTTCAGGCTGAGGAATATCTTGTTTTTCTTCCTTTTCAGAAGGTTCGGTGGTACTGGTTTTTTCGGCTTCTTCTTCAGGCTTTTCCTTTTTGGCTGTTTTCTTTTCCTTTTTGCGGGCTTCTTCCAGCTCAATTTTACCCAATACTTTAGGGCCTTTCACAGCAGCTTTTTCTTTATCTGCCTCCCTGGCCGGCACTTCGGCTTTAACTTTCTCAGGACTTTCGGGAGCGGGTTTTTCTTCTTTTTCAACGGGCTTCTCTTCTTCTTTTTCCTTCTTTACAGGGGCTTTGCCCGATAATTTTTCCGCATCAATTTTTCCCAGAATTTTAGGTCCGGACAACTTCTCTTTTTCATCAGCTTTGGTGGCTTCTTTTTCCCCCATGAAAGACTTGATATCTTTGATGAAAAGCTCCTTGTCTTCAACTTCATCTTCGTCTTTGGGCTTTGCTTCCGGTTTAGAAGCTGCTACATCTTTATCCTCATCCTGCAGGGTAACACTTTCCCTTTTGGAGAAACTTAAACTACTTTTGCGAACTTCATCTTTCAGGCTTTTTTCTTTTTGAAATTCTTTGGCCAGTATCTGATAGGCTTCTTCAGAGATCTTTGTATTGGGATTGGGGTCAACGGATATACCCTTCTTTCCCAAAAAATCTACAATGGTAGTAATACCAATGTTAAATTCTCTGGCAAGTTTACTTAATCGCATTATTTTAGTGCCTTCAGTCATACGGGTTTCTTGATTTACAAAAAAATTCTGCAGCCTCCGAAAAATGTCTGCAAAGTTATATAATTTATTCAAATTCTGCTTTTAATATGCTTATCACTTCCTTTATGGTTTCTTCTTCCAGGTCTACTCTTTTCACCAAATCTTCAATGCTCAGATTCAAAATACTTTTTGCTGTGTCAAGACCCACAGCCTTGAACTCATCAATGATCCATTGTTCTATTTCATCGGCAAATTCGTGAATGTCAACATCTTCAGTATCCTGATCTGTGTCACGGTATACATCAATTTCATAGCCGGTAAGCGTACCGGCAAGTTTTATATTAAAACCTCCTTTACCTATTGCCAGGGAGACCTGGTCTGGCTTAAGGTAAACTTCTGCCCTTTTGGTTTCCTCATCTATATTGATACTGGAAATTTTTGCCGGGCTTAGCGCACGGGATATGTAAAGGCTGGGGTTGGAAGTGAAATTAATAACATCAATATTCTCATTGCGCAATTCGCGAACAATACCATGAATCCTTGAGCCTTTCATACCCACGCATGCTCCAACAGGATCAATACGATCATCGTAAGATTCGACAGCAACTTTGGCTCTTTCGCCCGGGGCTCTTACTATCTTCCTGATGGTAATAAGTCCGTCATGTACCTCCGGAACTTCCTGCTCAAATAATCTTTCCAGAAAAACATTGGAAGTACGTGAGAGTATAATCAGTGGATTGTTATTTTTTATTTCAACACTGGCTACTACTGCCCTGACAGTATCTCCTTTTCGGAAAAAGTCGGATGGAATCTGTTCGGTTTTAGGTAGAATAAGTTCAATGCCTTCATCGTCAAGTGCAAGCAATTCCTTTTTCCATACCTGGTAAACCTCGGCAGTGATCAATTCACCCACGCGTTCCTGGTATTTTTGGTAGATGCTGTCTTTTTCCAGTTCAAGGATTTTAGATGCCAGATTTTGCCTGATGGCCAGAATTTCACGCCGTCCAAAGTCAGACATGCGCACCGGTTCAGAAACTTCCTCTCCAATCTCAAAATCAGGTTCAATCTTGATAGCTTCAGAATATTGAATTTCCTCATTGGGGTCTTCAACTGCTCCATCTTCTACGATAACCCGATTGCGCCATACTTCAAGGTCACCCTTGTCAATATTTACAATGATATCGAAATTTTCAGCCGATCCATACTTCTTCTGCAACATATTACGAAATACGTCTTCAAGGATCAGCATCATGGTAGAGCGGTCAATGTTCTTAAATTCCTTGAATTCCGAAAACGACTCAACCAAATTTATATTTTCCATTTTATTCTTTAATTAAAATAAATAATCAATCTTGCAGTTATCTTTTATTATTTGTCAGGTTTTTTAAAAGAAACCTGAACTTTTACCTCTCTTACAGCTTCATAAGAAAGCTTTTGCACAGGATCATCCTTTTCTTCCTTTTTCTTTTTTTTCTTTTTGGGCACCTCCTTTTCCACAATAATCTCTGATTCACCCGCATCCAATAATTTTGCTCTCACTTTTTTCCCTTCTGCATCCAAATATATGATATCTCTTCCTACATTCTTTTTAAACTGCCTGGGTGAAGACAGAGGGGTGTCAAGGCCAACAGAGGATACTTCAAGTTCAAAATCTTCTAAATCTCTGTCAAGAATAGTTTCAATATGGCGGCTAACTTCTGCACAGGAACTGATAGGAACGCCCTTATCTCCATCCAGAAAAACCATAATCTTATTCCGACCGGAAACCTTAACATCTACAAGGAATAGATCTGTATTTGTCAAATGTTCTTCTAATATTTCAATAATTTTATTCTTGTCAATCATCAATACCTGATTTTCCTCTTAAAACTTTTCAGTAATTGGTTCAATTATAGCCTTATACCAATAAAACAGGGGACTCCAGGCCCCCCGTTCCTACATTGCCGTTGCAATTGTGGCGCAAAGTTAATTAAAAATTAAAACAATACAAAAAATGTTCTGAACTTTAGGAGATTAGGAAAAAGATTAAGATTAAGGTTGAGGTTGAGATTGCTAGTAATTTTCTGCCTTGTATGCAATAAGTTTAAAGTCCAAACCTGAAACTTACAAACTTTCTATTCTTAACCTAAATCTCAAGCTTAACCTGTTCTATATCCCTTGCATGTAAAGGTCATAAAAACGTTCAAAAATGTCACCGGATCTTTCTGCAAGTTCCTCCTGGTCATTCATAACTGCGAGGTGACTGATTCGCTGCATAATGGCCAGTGATTCCTGCTTGTTGCTTTCAACAAGATTAGCACGGCGACCTCTGAAAGAGAAGTAATAATTAAGATTCTGTTCTTCCAGTTCTATCATCCTTTCAAATATGGCGTTGCCCTTATCAAAGGCATCCGCCCTGTAGTATGCCTCTGCAATCAGCAAAGTAAAGAAATTGTAGGGTACGTTATGTTCAGGCATTATTTTCATCGCTTTATCAAGCACTTCAACGGCTTTATCTGTTTGCCCTTCAACAATTAATGCATTGGCAAGGCGCTGGAAGATGTTACGGAAATTGACGGTAAGCCTGATATTGTCTTCATTAAGATAGACAGAAGGGTCGTACATATTACCCCACTGGAACTTATTCATGATGTTATCATACAAGATGCGGGTATTTATTCTGCCTGTTTCGCCTCCTCTCGAAGGAGTTCTGATAGGCACAAGGCGATAGGCCATTCCTTCAAGCTGGAAATATTCTTCTAAACCGATGTAAGCTTCTGAACCTGTTGTAATGGCAAAATATACCGGACGCTCCCAGTTATTGGTTGCCAGGAAATCCAGCATCATAATATTATTTTTCTGAAATCCCATTCCGGGTACTTCCCATTCAACAGCATCCACTATAAGATGAGCATCTTCCGGGGCTACTGTGCCATTTGCTACCACAGTTGCAGAATCAACCGGGATACTGAACCTGCGGGTGGGGAAGTAATTATCCCCCAAACGGGGATGTACCTGTGCATCGTTGGTAATGAACCTGATAATCCTTCTTAAGTCGATATATTGACCCTCAAGGCTTGGTTGTTCTATAATATGAAGGAAATCACGTGTGCCATCACGATATTGTATGGGTTCCATAGAAAAGGGCACGGGATCAGCATCGTAGGTCTTCCGGCGCATCATTCCGTCAATGTACCAGTCGGTATTGAGCAGACTTAGATTTACAACTTTTATATCGGTTCGAATTCCTTCTACTTCCTGCGCATACCAGAGTGGGAAGGTATCATTGTCGCCCATGGTAAAAATAATTGCATTTGGAGCACAGGATTCCAGATAGTTAATGGCCACATCACGGGTTGTATATCTGCCTGAACGGTCATGATTGTTCCAGTTTTCCTTAGCCATAATTACCGGCACCAGCAAAATACATAAAGCTGTTGCCAGTATTGCCGGTAACTTTCCTTTGAGTTTTCGCTGGAATGTATCGGCAACGGCCAGAACACCCAGCCCAACCCATATAGAGAAAGCATAAAATGAGCCTATATATGAATAATCACGCTCTCTGGGTTGAAAAGGCCACTGATTCAGGTATATAATAATTGCAATACCTGTCATAAAGAAGAGCAGGCCTACAACGAATGCATCATCCGGTTTTCTTGAAGCCTGGAATACCAGGCCAATAATTCCGAGCAGGAATGGAAGCATATAATATTTGCTGTGACCTGGGTTGGATGTGATACTTTCAGGCAGGTTATCCTGCGGTCCGAGGAAAATACTATCCAGGGGTTTTATACCACTCATCCAGTTACCACGTGTAGGCTCACCATGGCCTTGTATGTCATTTTGACGACCGGCAAAATTCCACATTAAATACCGCATGTACATATGCCCTAGCTGATAAGAAAAAAAGAACCTGAGGTTCTCCCCAAAGGTAGGCCTGTTAATTACTTGTGTGGTACCGTCTCTTTGCTGCACCCTGACAGGCCGACCCTGCACCCTGCCCCAGCTTTCATATGCCCTCGCATGCTGGCTCCGGCTGCTCCACATGCGTGGAAATACAGTTGTAAATTCAGGATTATATACCGGTACGGTACCTCTGCGATGGTCAGTAATAATGTATCTTCCTTGTACTGTATCAGCGCGCCATACAGGCCGGCCGTCTTCTACGTTTTCTATGGGAGCATTGTAATACGGACCGTAAAGTAATGGCCATGCGCCATATTGCTCACGCCCCAGGTATGCCTTCATCGCCAGTGCATTTTTCGGAGCATTTTCATTGATGGGTACATGCGCATTAGAACGTATTACCAGCATCATGAAAGAGGTATAACCGATAAGGATAAAAGTAAACGCCAGAATAATTGTATTGAAGAGCACTTTTTTCTTCTTATGGGTATAATACAAGCCATAAGTTATTAGGGCAATAATTAAGAGAAAATAAAAAATTGTTCCGGTATGAAAAGGCAAACCTAAAGAATTTACGAAAAACCTCTCAAACCACCAGTCAACTGTAAGCACACCGGGGATAAAAACATTTTGAATGAAACCCAATAAAGCCAGTGCTAAAATGCCTGTTAGGACTATGCCCCAGCGTGTGGTTTTGAACTTCTTGAAGTAATACACAAATACAATAGCTGGTATGGCAAGCAAATTGAGCATGTGTACTCCTATTGATAAACCTATGATAAATGCTATCAGCACAAGCCACTTAAGCGAATCGGGTTCATGTTCTGTTGCCTCCCATTTGAGGATACACCAGAAAACAAATGCTGTAAGAAACAAGGAAGTAATATAAACCTCAGCTTCTACTGCTGTGAACCAAAAAGAATCGCTGAATGTAAGGGTAAGACCCCCAACAATACCTGCACCCCATACTGCCCATGTTTTTGAGCTGTTAATATCTGGAGTTGCTTTAAGAATGCGGTGACCCAGCATGCCTACTGTCCAGAAAAGGTACGTTACAGTAAGACCACCCGCCACTGCAGACATGGCATTGATCCAATAGGCAACACGGGTAACATCACCCAATGCCAGCAAAGAAAACATACGTGCCAGCATCTGGTATAATGGTGCTCCGGGCGGGTGAGCAATCTGCAGTTTGAATGAAGTTGCGAGCCGTTCTCCGGCATCCCAGAAACTTGCTGTGGGTTCAAGGGTAAGCATAAATACTGTAGTGGCTGCCAGAAACATCAGCCATCCAAGAATGTTGTTGACAGGTTTATACGATTTCAGGTCCATTGAAAATAGGATTGGTGATAATTGGATAAAATATCTTCTCTTTATGCATGGTATTTTTCGACTGCGAAGATAAAAAGAAAAACAGCAATTGAATATGTAATTTAACATTCATTTAAGTAATCGCAGGAATGGCTGAAAAATTTTGCAAGCAAATAATGTTTTATTATGAAACTCTGGCTGTAGAATTATAATTGTGCTAACCAAATATTTTTATATTTTTTTTTGCCTGAAAATTTTTTTTCTCTACTTTTGCAGTCCGTTAATAAAAACATTGACCGATGGTGTAACGGTAGCACTGCAGATTTTGGTTCTGCCTGTCTAGGTTCGAATCCTAGTCGGTCAACGTAAAAAGCCCCTGAATATATCTCGGGGGCTTTTTTTGTAAAAATAAGGAAATGCAATTTCCTCATTATCCGCAATAACCTTTTCTCCTTGATTTCGTATGCATATACATAAAATGATTATTCCCCGGGTATGAATTAATACGATTTTGATTAAATATTCATGCAACATACTGAATTACTAATCAGTAGATAAATAAGTTTTTTGCCCGGAGAGTTTTCATTATTATTGGAGTTTCTCTCTTTTTAATTAATTCATGACCCATGAAGAAATACAGTCTGACGGTATTTTTTTCCAGTACCGGTTTTTGCAAAACCATTACCCATGTCTTTGAGGAATCCAGGGACAAATGCCTGCCACTTGGTTCATCTTTTTCTGAAAAGCAAATCCCTGAAGATAGCCTTAGTAACATAATTGTAATTGAACTAAAGGAAAAACATAAACCCCAGCTCAAACAAATCCTTGAAATAATTGAAGGATATGAAAATTCCATTTGTATCATTGCAGAACCCGAAAATGAATCTTTATACCAATACAGCCGCAATGCGCACTTTTTTGAAAACATAATAAAACTACCTGTCAGCGAAAAAGAGTTTAGTATAATGCTTGAACTGAGCAAGGAAAGGCAGGAAAAGAAAGTGCTTCGCAAAAAGTCGCAATTGTTCAGTGCGGCGGTTAACCAAAGTGCAAACACAATCATAATTACTGATCCTGAGGGAAAAATTGAATTCGTCAACCCTGCATTTGAAGAAAAAACCGGCTATACTTTCAAGGAGGTTTATGGAGAACATACCCGCATTTTAAAATCAGGTGAGCATGAAATTGATGTATATGAAAAGATGTGGAAAATCATTAAAATGGGTGTGAAATGGGAAGGAGAGTTGCTGAATAAAAAGAAAAACGGTGAATTGTTCTGGGAAGAAGTTACCATCAGTCCCATAATGGATGAGAATGGTACCATTCTGAATTTTCTGGCGGTAAAAAATGACATCAGTGAAAAGAAAAAATCAGGGGAAGCACTGCTAAGCAGCAAAAAGCTGCTTAGGGAAATCATGGACCATGTTCCGCAATTTATTTATGTAAGAGACTTGCAGAATCGTTATCATCATGTTAACAAAGCATTTGCCGATTACCTGGGAAAACATCCGCGTGATATAAAAGGAAAAACTGAAACCGAGCTTGATTCACCACGCACGGCCATGGAAAACAGTATCCATGAAGATAAGATGGTTATTGAACAGGGAAAAGAAATTCACCGTGAAGAAAAGTTTTTTGACCCCATAGAAAACAGGGAACGCTATTTTCAATATTCAAAGGTACCTATTGCACTTCCTGGAACAGGAGATGCCGCCGTTTTAAGTGTATGGAATTGTGTCACTGACCAGAAAGCCATTGAGATGAAGCTTCGTGATGCCGGTGAAAAACTTCTGGATGCACAGAAACTGGCTGGGTTCGGTAACTGGTCTGTTGATTTTGAGAATGAAACTGCACAATGGACTGATCAGATGTTTGAGCAATACGGGCTGGATCCTGCAAATGGAGCACCTTATGGAAAGGACTTTTATGATTATATTCATCCGGATGACAGAGAGCAGGTGCTTGCAGCTATAGAAAAGGCCCGAAACGAAGGTTATGCAAAATATGAATGCAGGGCACTGAAACCCGACAATGTAATCACTTACATTGAAGCCACTGTCAAACCCATCAAAAAGGAAGGTAAGATTACAGGATTCTTTGGTACTTCTCTTGATATTACTTCGCGAAAAAACTACGAAGAAGAAATCATTGCTGCCCGCAAACAAGCCATTGCCGCCGCCAAAACCAAATCAGATTTCCTATCGGTAATGAGCCATGAGATACGTACACCCCTAAATGCTATTATCGTAATGGCTGATATGCTGATAAATGAAGCTGAAGATCCTGCTCAGAAGGAGAATCTTGAAATTCTTGGATTCTCAGCACGTGATCTGCTCAGCATTGTAAATGACATCCTGGATTATTCAAAAATAGAAGCAGGTAAACTGGAGCTTGAAAGTATACCCATAAACGCACGCGATTACCTTAATAAAATTGTTAATACCAATCTTTTGCGCGCTCAGGAAAAGGGAATCAGACTTGAACTCGATTTCGATGAGAACATTCCACAGGTTATAATGGGCGACCCCCTCAGGCTTGGTCAGATTTTAAAGAACCTTATTTCCAATGCCATTAAATTCACAGAAAAAGGAGGAGTCAAGCTCATCATTCGTCAGCAAAGCCGCGACCATGAAAGCTGTAAGCTATATTTTGGCATTAAAGATACCGGTATCGGTATACATGCCGACAAGATTGAATCACTGTTTGAGGTATTTACCCAGGCAAGCTCTGAAACCTCTCGTAAATATGGTGGTACCGGGCTTGGTCTGGCTATTGTAAAAAGCTTGCTTTTCATGCACAACAGCCGTATTTCAGTGGAAAGCAAGCCGGATGAAGGCTCACTGTTCTCATTTGAAATAGATTTTCCATACCGGCAGGATGAAGCACAAAAAAAGGATGAAATACCTGAAAGACTTGACTCACTTAGTTTGGAAGGATATAACATTATGCTGGTGGAAGACAATGTCATGAATATTATGGTAGCCAAAAAAATCTTCGACAAATGGAAGTGTAAGCTTCATATTGCCGAAGATGGTTATATAGCCATGCAAATGGCTACCCGCAATGACTTTGACCTTATCCTGATGGATATTCAAATGCCTGGAATAGATGGCTTTGAAACCACACGTAAACTCAGGAAACTTTCAGATTACTATTCAAGAGTACCCATATTTGCGCTCAGCGCAGCAGCACCCGGAGAAGTGAAGGATAGTGTTAAGGAAGCAGGTATGAATGAATTGATTTGTAAGCCTTTCAGTCCTAAGGAACTTTACAGGCTCATAAAAACTTACCTTCCCGAGCCGGCAGAAATTAAACATACTGCACCTGCCATAGTATCAGACAGACAACCAAAGCCTGATGATGGCGATATTAATATTGAAATACTGGTGAAGTTAAGTACAATGCTCCGCAAGCAAGAACCAAGTAAAGCCATCAGTTATATGGAAAATGTGGCTAAAGACAAATCACAGGAGCTTGAGTCAAGCGGACTGATTGAAATTATAGAAACCATCAATTCAATCATCCGAATCAATAAAAGCTACATCGATAACAAAAATATTCTTATCAGGGAAATGATGTCAGATTTGAAAAAATCTCTTGATGAGTTGAAGGATAAGTATGAAAGCAAATCCTGAATACGGATTTAATCCAGACCATTTTCAACGGCAAAATTAACAAGCGCCGCAAGGTTCTTAATCTTTAGCTTCTTTAAAATATTTTTCCGGTGGTTATTAACCGTATGAAAACTCAAATTAAATTTTGCTGCAATTTCTCTTGTTTTATAACCATTGGCAAAGTATTTTAATATTTCCTTTTCGCGTGGTGTAATTCTCTTGATGGTATCTTTATTTAAATCCTGCAGTTTTTCACGGGAAATCAGCTTCAGATTTTTATTATAGGAAAACTGATTGGTAAAATCGATTGAAACACCCACTACTTCAAAAACCGATTCATCGGTGGTGCGTCTGAAAATACTTGCAGCGGTACAAAGCCACAAATATTTATTCTTGGCATCACGGAATTTAAAGATTGCTGTAAATGTACCCGATTTGTTGTGAGTAAAATAATTACGCATTTCTCTCAGCACATCCCTGTCGTCAGGGTGATATACATTTATTATCTCTTGCTCAGGTATACTTCTGGTTGATTTTTTGTATCCCAGGATTTTTTTAAAAGAATCATTCACCCATAGCATTTTGAAGTTATTCATATCAAAAACAAATACTATCGCATTGAGGCTGCGCAAAACTTTTTCATAAAACTGAATCTGTTTTTTGAATTTTAAATTGGATTTTGCCAGGGTTTCGTAATATTTTTCAGTGTGCTTGGTTTTTGACATAGAAATAAGTAAGTAAATAAGGTATTCAAAACAAATCTATAACTTTTACTTTAAATATAGTTTTTTTTATGCGAAATCAAATGTCTGACAATTTCTATTTTAAATATATTTATGTACAATTTTGAACACACTTTCAAATGGTTTTCAGGAAAAATAGTTAGGTTTGCAGGAGAATATACAAATATATTTTTTTTAATATTATCACATTCAGCCAAATTCTAAATTACATTTTAATCAGATAATCTTCGATTCTTAAGTTAATAATCATTGATATTAAATAATGAAAAGCCCAGGTTTCATATATATTTTGATAATTCTAAGTTTTTTATTTCACCGGTGCGGTTCTGGTGAAGACCGTGTGCGACAGCAAGCCGGACCTTCCAATGTGGTTGAAAAAACTGAAATTAAAATACCCGGATTTAATGCCGACTCAGCATTTTATTTTGTTGAAAAACAGGTTTCATTTGGTCCCCGTGTTCCCAATACTGAAGAACACAGGGCTTGCGGTGACTGGTTGGAGGCCAAATTGAGAGCTTATGCAGATACTTTATATGTGCAACCGGCAAGAGTACGTGCATGGGATGGCACTGTGCTCAATATCCGTAATTTCATAGGCAGTTTCAAACCTGACAAAACAAATCGTATATTATTATGTGCACACTGGGATAGCCGCCCCTGGGCCGATCGTGATCCGGATCCTGCCAATCATTACAAACCTTTTGACGGGGCCAATGACGGGGCAAGCGGTGTGGGCGTATTACTTGAAATCGCACGCTTATTAAGCATTCACGAACCCGCAATTGGGGTAGATATTATTTTCTTTGATGCTGAAGATTATGGTGAACATGAAAATTCCCGCGGTTTCGACAGAGACTCATGGGCATTGGGCAGCCAACACTGGGCTCGCTCTCCGCACAGGCCAGACTATATGGCACGATTTGGCATCTTACTGGATATGGTGGGAGCTTCCGGTGCAAGTTTCAGGCACGAAGGGTACTCTATGATGTATGCCCCTAATATTGTAAGAAAAGTATGGGCAAGAGCGCAAAGACTGGGATTCGGTCATTTCTTTATCAATGATGAAGGGGGTCACGTAATTGATGACCACTATTACATCAATACCATCCGAAACATCCCCACCATAAATATCATTGATCAAAGAGTTGAAACCCCTCACGGGTTTTTTCCCTACTGGCACACCATGAAAGACAATATGGATATCATTGATATCAGTACTCTGTATGCTGTGGGAAAAACAGTAACTCACATTGTTTACGAAGAAGGCCGGTGAACAATGAAAGCTAATTAAATTCAAACTTTCTGACAGGTTAGAGATTGTTGGCCAGATTCGCAAGTTCTGACCTCTCTCCTTTCTCAAGTTTGATGTGCGCATAAAGTTTATTTCCTTTTACCCTGTCAATCAGGTAAGATAATCCATTACTTTGAGAATCAAGATAAGGAGTATCAATCTGGAAAATATCACCTGTAAAAATCATTTTGGTATTTTCACCAGCCCGCGTTATGATCGTTTTTATCTCATGGGGCGTAAGATTTTGCGCTTCATCAATTATGAAGATAATGTTTGAAAGACTTCTACCTCTGATATATGCCAGTGGTGAAACCACAATACGTTCATTTTCCAGTGCTTCGGTAATATTTTTGAATTCCTTATCCTTTTCGCGGTATTGCGAATGGATAAATTTAAGATTATCATAAAGCGGCTCCATATACGGGCTGACCTTTGAAGCTACATCTCCCGGAAGAAAGCCAATATCCCTGTTGGAAAGAGGTATTATGGGCCGTGCAACAAAGAGCTGATCAAAATCTCGACGCTGATCAAGGGCACCTGCCAATGCAAGCAAAGTTTTGCCGGTGCCTGCTATTCCCTGTAAAGAAACCAGCTTTACATCGGGATTTAGAATGGCATGCAGCGAAAAAACCTGCTCTGCATTGCGGGGAGTGATTTTTTGTATTGTACGTTTATCTATCCGTTCTATATGTCCTGACACCGGGTTATAATAGGCAAGTACAGAGTTGCTGTTATTGCGCACTATAAAATACTCATTGGCTGTAGGTGTTTCCAACCCGAGTTCACCGGGTTCACAATAGCCAACATCATAAAGCTGCTCTATTACTGTTGGGTCAGCATCAGATACTTCCCTTTTACCAGAATAAAGTTCATCAACATTTTTTACCTTGCCGGTTTCAAAATCCTCAGCTGCAATATTAAGAGATTTGGCCTTCAGCCTGAGATTAATATCCTTGGTAACCAGAATAATTTTTCTCTCAGGATTCTCTCTTGCAAGAAAAATTGCTGTGTTGAGAATCCTATGGTCGGGTTTATCCTCTCCAAAAACCAATGTTGCATCAAGTCCGTTAGGTTTATTCATTACTACCCTTATTCGACCTCCCCTGGAATTTCCTACCGGTACCCAATCCTGCAAAGGTGATGACTGAGAAAGCTTATCAAGGATTCTGGCAAATTCACGTGCTTCAAAATTTTTGGTATCATTCCCCTTTTTAAACTGGTCTATTTCTTCCAATACCGTAATAGGGATGGCAACATCATTATCCTCAAAATCAAGAATAGCTCCATGATTATATAAAATCACAGAAGTATCGATAACGAATATTTTTGCCTGGGAATTTGATTTTTTTCGAGATTTGGAAGTTTTTACGGCAACTTCCTGCCTTTGGGATTTTTTGGCAACAATCCTTTTTTCCATAATAGTAGTAGATGTTAACAGTGTTATCCTTCAGCTCAAGACAAGCTTTTGCATTGTATTTCAGTCGATTGGGTGTAAATCAGTTGAAATTTGAAAAAGCGTGCCCGCGATGAAAAGAACGATTTTTTTTATAGTAGCTGAGCGGCTAAAGTTAGACAAGTTTTCAGGAATATCAGCCTGTTCAGAAAAAATGTTATCAACCTATTATTGTTAATATCTTTGATTTTATCAAAATAAAATGGCTTTTAAAGATTGTGAAAACCGAGTTATTAATTAAATATTTTAAAAAATACAGCGTTAAAAATTAAAACCACAGGACATTGATTTTTCATATTGTGCTGCCAGGCTTTTTTCCTGTTAATTTAGGTCATGAGACAGAAAAATTATTTTTGCTTTTTATTTCTTCATGATTATCAGATGTAAAGCTTTTTTTAAAAATTATCATATTGGTTTTTATGTTTCATTTTTTTTGTATTTTAGCACCCTGAAAGATAAAAGGAAACACACATAACGCACTCAGAAATTAGGGAGAGATGGCCGAGTGGTCGAAGGCGCACGCCTGGAAAGTGTGTATACCTCACAAGGGTATCGAGGGTTCGAATCCCTCTCTCTCCGCCAGAATTAGTTAAATTATTCATTAAATTATAAATCAAATTTTGCAATAATTAATTACAGTCAAAACAAAACCAATAGAATCTATTATGAAAAAATTATTTGTCTTTTTGACCATGGCCGGGATTCTTACTTTTGGATTCAACGCCAAAGTACAAGCTCAGGATGAACAAGAACCTGAAACTGAAATTGTAGATACAGAAGAAGCTGAGGAAGAAATTTCTCCCGCAGATGCGATGTTTGCCCAGGAAGTAGAGGAAGAGGAAGACCTAACTTTCCACTACATTCTTAAGGAAAGATTTATTGAAGGTGATGCCAGATTTATGGGTATTGTTCTTCTTACCTTGATTATTGGTTTGGCATTATGTATCGAGCGGATTATTTATCTGAATCTGGCAAGTACAAACACAACAAAGCTTCTAAACCAGGTTGAGGATGCACTTAAAACCGGTGGCGTTGACTCTGCAAAAGAACTTTGCAAAAATACGCGTGGTCCTGTAGCTAGTATATTCTATCAGGCTTTGGATCGCTACAATGAAGGGATGGAGGTTGTTGAGAAATCTGTTGTTTCTTATGGTAGTGTAATGATGGGTCGTCTTGAAATGAACCTGACCTGGATATCACTGTTTATCGCTATTGCACCTATGCTTGGATTTATGGGTACGGTAATCGGTATGATCAGTGCTTTCGACGCGATTGCTCAGGCCGGTGATATTTCACCCACAATTGTTGCAGACGGAATCAAGGTAGCTCTTTTGACTACAGTTTTTGGTCTTATTGTGGCTGTTATCCTCCAAATATTTTATAACTACATTGTATCCAAAATTGATACCATTGTAAACAGCATGGAAGATGCCACAGTAAGCTTTATGGATATCCTTATTAAGTATAACAAATAAAAAATCAGTCTTATGAGTGACGCACTATTAAATACCGGTCTCATTGCAACTTATGTCCTTTTGGGCCTGGCAGCAATAGCGGCCGTCGGATTTTCAATTGCACACCTGATCCTGAATTTTAAAAAAGCCAAAGGTGCGCTCATTGGTATGGCTATTCTGTTGATTATATTTTTGATAGGATTTTCATTTGCCACCAGTGAAGTTTACGCCCATGTAGCAATACCTGTTGGCGAAAGCGCTTCCAGAATTATTGGTGGGGGTATCCATACAACTTTTATATTGATAGGCCTGGCAATTGTAGCAGCGGTTTTCACCGAAGTATCAAAATTATTCAGATAATACAAAAAATTTAGGAGATTATTCTATGGCTAGAATGAACCCAGAAATCAATGCCGGTTCGATGGCGGATATAGCCTTCCTGCTTCTGGTGTTTTTCCTTGTAACCACTACAATGGATGTTGACACAGGTTTAAGGAGGTTGTTACCCCCTCCCATTGATCCAAATGCGCCTGAACCGCCTCCTGTGAGGGAGCGAAATGTTTTTGTTGTTTTGGTTGATATGAACGACAGGCTTTTGGTGCGTGGCGAACTTGGCGATATCAGGAGGTTACGCGAACAAACAAAAAATTTCATACAAAACCCCACCAATGATCCCAATATGCCTGCCAAGTTTATGGATGAAATTGAAAACCTTGGTGAGGTTGAGCGATCAAGAGGTGTTGTTTCGCTTCAGAATGACCGGGGCACCTCTTATGAAATGTACATTGCGGTTCAAAACGAACTGGCAGCAGCTTTTAACGATATTCGTAACGAGCTTTCTATGGAAAGGTTCGGTGTGCGGTTTAACCAGCTCACCGACCAAGACCTTGTTGATGCCATTCGAAGGGCTGTTCCCCTTGCAATTTCTGAAGCAGAACCTAAAGATATAGGAGGACGTTAACAATGATAAAAGGTAGATTTAAACAAGATAGCGCACCCAAGTCGCAAAAGATCAACACTGCATCTTTGCCCGACATTATCTTTATGCTGCTTTTCTTCTTCATGGTTACCACAACCATGCGCGAAACAACTCTGTTTGTCAGAAACACCCTTCCCTCTGCCACAGAAATTCAAAAGCTGGAGCGGAAATCTTTGGTAAGCTTTATTTATATTGGGCCTCCCATACAATCGCAAATTTTTGGCACAGAGCCTCGTATTCAGCTCAATGATGCTTTTGCAAATCTGAATGAAATTGCCGGTTTCATTGAAACTGAACGATTAGCCAGACCTGAAGCAGAAAGGCCCCTGATGATTACCTCAATGAAAATTGACAGGGAGACAAAAATGGGCATTGTAACAGATGTAAAACAAGAGCTAAGACTGGTAAATGCCTTGAATATTAACTATTCGACCATTCGAGGCGAAGTAGCAAGGTAATTTATTATATTTAATGAAATGAAAAAGCCCTGCCATTGCGGGGCTTTTTTATTTGCTGCTCTAAATTATTTGATTTGCAGATTTACTTTCTCTTAAATAATCGCTCTCTGATACCCAACCCTTTGGGTTGAATAGGTATCCCAAAGTATCCTTCCTTAACGGTTTTTATTTCTTCAATTGTATAAAATGCATTGGGGCTGTAATCATTGATTGCTGAAATTACCCTTAATACATTTTTTCTTTTAATAATCGTAAAAATTATTTTAACCTTGCTGCCCATAGCCCCTTCCGCATCAACAACTGTTACTCCAAAGTTCTGGTCCCTCAAATACTGAATCAACCTGGAAGCATCTTTTTTAGGAACAATCCTGATCAGTACAGTTCCAAGTGACAACTTTTCTTCGATTAGAATACCAACATAATTCCCGGTAGCAAAACCGGCACCATAGGCAATATATGACATTGGGTTGTTAAGGTGCTTCATTACCTGCGCAACCGCCAGTAACCATATGATCACCTCAAAAAACCCCAAAAAAGGAGCTATTTTTTTCAATCCTTTAGAAACAAAAATAACTCTGAGCGTACCAATACTCTGATCAAGAATCCGTGAAAAAAAGATCAGAAAAGGAAGCACAACCCATGTCCACCAGAATGAATCCATTAATGAAACAAGCTCCATAAACAGCCGGATTTTGATATATTAAAAAACATCAAAAATAAGTATACTCCTGCCTGAGGGTATAATTCCTTGAGAGACCGCGACCTCCTCCGTGCATATACACGGCAGAAGATAAGAGTTTGTTATTATCATCATACACCCTGTTCACTTTGGCTATCATTTCACCGTTTTTGTCAAATTCGTCCTGATAAACCATATTACCTCTCTCGTCATAAGTGAAATTTGAAATGTTTTTCTTGCCGGGACTTTCCTCTGTAACCTGTATAATTTTACCTTCAGTATTTTCCTTTAAGGTAACCTTCCCGATCAATTGACCGGCATGGTTATACGTGAGGACTTCCTTTTTATTACCTGAGGGATAGTATTCATTTACCACTTTTTTAGTTTGCCCGGAAGAACCGTCAAACTCATAAATCTCAACTGCCTTGCCTTCATCATTAAAGTCAATTTTTTTCTCATAAACCAGTTCGCCATCTGCATCCTTTACTATGTGAGTTGTCTGCAATTCTCCGCTATAAGAAAACTCCTCAATGCTTTCCAAATCTCCATCAGGGTCAATAACTTCTTTTTTGATTATATTACCCTGATCATCATAAAAATAGTGAATGGTATCAAATGATTCATCCATATAATGCCTGAACTCCTTTATAATTCTTCCGTCATCGTTTACCTCAAAACTTTTGTGTTCAGCTATAAAACCATCTGCTTCCTTTAACAATTCCTCCGTCAGCAAACCCTGTGAATTATATTTATATTCATACTCCTGGATGGTATCTCCTGATGGAGAATATTGAATCTCACTTATTACCTTACCATCTTCATTGTAAACGGTTCTGGAAAAAAGATATTCTTGCTCCTCAAGTTCATTTTCTGAGGCCGATTTTAATACCAAATCTTTTTTATATACAAGACTTTCCTTTATTTTTTGCTTTTCCATAAAAAATTATAAGATTGAGTTTTAAACGCTGTGGCAAAGATAACCAAACTAAAAAATAATATATATTTAACGCCTGAATTAATCTTTATTAAAATACAACTTAAAACTATCCGAAAAATGAAAATCAAAGGGATTAAATTACCTGTACTGCTTTTATTAGCGTTTTTAATGTGGCAATGCAAGAGTGAAATAAGATTGGAGTATCCTGAAACCCGCATAGATGAAGTGGTTGATAATTATTTTGGAGTGGAAGTGGCAGATCCTTTCCGCTGGCTTGAAGACGACAATTCGGAGGAAACAAAAGCCTGGGTAAAGGCTCAGAATGCAGTTACATTTGGTTATCTTGAACAAATTCCTTTCAGGCAAAAAATCAACGAACGCCTTTCAGAGCTATGGAATTATGAAAGATATACCACTCCATGGAGAAAGGGGAATTATTATTTCTATTACCGCAACGATGGCACACAAAACCAAAGTGTATTGTATGTAAGGGAAGGTATAGACGGAAAACCCCGTGTACTGCTCGACCCCAACAAGATGTCAGCAGAAGGTGTTATTTCCATAAGCCGTGTCAGCGTTTCCAGTGATGCTAAATACCTGGCTTATAGCATTTCAAAAGGAGGCTCCGATTGGAATGAAATCTTTGTAATGGAAATAGCCAGCGGAAAATTACTGGATGACCATATCAGGTGGGTTAAATTCAGTGGTATTTCATGGGAAGGAAATGGATTTTATTACAGCCGTTACGATGAGCCCGCTCCAGGAGAGGAACTATCAGGCACCAATGAATTTCATAAAGTATATTACCACAAACTTGGAACTTCTCAGGAAGAAGACAAACTTATACATTACAACCCCAATCATCCCAGGAGAAATTATGGTGTAAGCACTACCGATGATGAAAGGTTTGTTATTCTTAGTGAATCGCAAAGTACTATGGGTAATACACTTTATGTGAGAGACAATAAGAGACCCGGAAATAATTTTATTAAAATTATAGAAGGTTTTGATTCAAGCAATCGTGTTATAGACCATATTGATGGCAAGCTGCTTGTAATGACCAATCACTCGGCACCACGGTACAGGCTGGTTTTAATTGATCCTGAAAGACCGGCAGTAGCAAACTGGAAAGAGATCATTCCTGAAAATGAGCAGGTATTAAGAAACATATCTCTGATTGGAGGAAAAATATTAAGCACATATTTGCAGGATGCCCACAGCAAAGCTTATATACACGATTTAAGCGGGAGAATTGAAGCACAGATTGAGTTGCCTGCTCTTGGGAGCCTGGGCGGTTTTAGCGGTGATAAGGATAATAATATCGCCTTTTTCTCTTTCACGTCTTTTAATTTCCCTGCAACAATTTACAGGTTTGATGTAAATACAAATACATACGAAACGTATTTTGTACCCGAACTTGATTTCAATCCCGCTGATTATGAAATCAAACAGGTATTTTATAACAGCAAAGACGGAACCAGGGTTCCCATGTTTATCGTTTATAAAAAGGGGATTGAACTCAATGGTAAAAATCCCACATTGCTTTATGGTTATGGTGGGTTCAATGCCAGCAGGACACCCCGGTTCAGTGTTTCGCGTCTTATTCTTCTTGAAAATGGGGGCATTTATGCTTTGGCAAACATCCGCGGAGGGGGTGAATATGGTCGCGAGTGGCACGATGCAGGCAGGCAGCTTAACAGGCAAAATGTATTTGACGATTTTATTGCAGCTGCTGAATATCTGATTGACAATAATTACACAAACCCTGAAAGGCTGGCAATACAGGGGGGCTCAAACGGCGGATTACTGGTCGGTGCAGCCATGACTCAAAGGCCGGAACTCTTTAAAGTAGCATTTCCGGCAGTTGGTGTTTTGGATATGTTGCGTTATCACTTGTTTACTATCGGATGGGCCTGGGCAGATGATTATGGCACCAGCGAAGAAGAAGTTCATTTTCATAACCTCTATTCTTACTCACCATTGCATAACCTGAAGCAGGGGGTAAATTATCCTGCAACTTTAATAACTACTGCTGACCATGATGATCGTGTTGTGCCGGCACATAGTTTTAAATTTGCAGCCGAACTTCAACGTAGACACGAAGGAAACAATCCGGTACTTATACGAATTGATATGGATGCAGGACACGGTGCAGGTAAGCCCATGTCAAAAATTATTGACGAACATACGGATATTTGGTCTTTCATGTTTTACAACATGGGAGTAAGCCCCAAATATTAACTGTTTTTTTAATTGGGTATTACGAAAACCGATCAGGAAAAAACTAACTAAAAGTTTTTGTAAATAGTAAAGTATAACCTGAGCCTGTCGGGAAGGCAGATATTCTGAAATTCAGAAAGCCTTTTCGACAGGCTCAATTTTTATTTACTCTATTAAGGTTTTGAGCTTCTTACCTATCTGACGATAGTCATTTCATCAATCAGGTGTGTTGCTCCTGCAAATTTATCAATGATAAACAAGATATAACGGGCATCCACATTGATGCAACGCTGCATTTCGTGCTCAAAAAGGATATCTCCGCTCATAGCTTCCCAGTTGCCATCAAATGCTAAACCGATAAGGTTACCCTCGCCATCCAGAACCGGGCTTCCTGAATTACCTCCGGTAATATCATTATTGGAAATAAAATTAACTATTAAATTACCGTCATTCGCATATTCTCCAAAGTCTTTTTGCATGAAAAGCTCAGTTAATTCTTCAGGCACAATAAATTCATGATGATTTGGGTCTTCCTTTTCCATTACTCCTTTGTAGGTTGTTGCGAAATCAAAATATACCGCATCGGCAGGAAAATAGCCTCCAACACTACCATATGTAAACCGCATTGTGGAATTGGCATCAGGGTAAAAGGGCTTATCTGGCTTCATTTCTCTCAACCCGCGAATAAATAGCCGGTTTGCATCTGCAAGCATATCATTGTATACTCCCATTTGCTGCATTATGGCTGTATGATTATCAAAAATTTCATTGGCAATCCTGAATACCCAGTCTCTTTGAAGAGTACGCAGACCCGGTTTGCTCAGAAAATTTTCAAGGGATTCTTCATTTGCAAAAATACTTCCCCGGTAGACCTGTTCCGCAAAGCGATTAAAATCACCACGGAATCGTTTGTTGATTTCAGTAAAAATTTCGGGTTGTAAATGAGCAGGAACCTTAGAATGATACACTTCCATCATTGCAGCCCATAATTGCCTGTCCACATCCTGATCAAAATTTCTATAGGTCCTTTCAAGGGCATCTCTGAGCCTGTTTATCTCATTTTGTATTTCCTGTTGTCCGGCATTTTCACTCAGCAACCTTGCAAGTGTGCGATAGGACAATGCTACTCTAATTATATCGGGCCCGGTTAATATGGCCTCAAAATAAATGAAGTTATGTGAATGAAACTGTTCAAATCCATTGTAAACTGATTCGAACATTTCCATTACCTTGCCATATTGCTCTTGTCTGGTTTCATCCTCATCCACCCAAGCTGTAAACTCCTCTTCAATTTCTCTTTTTGTATCTGCAACATTTAGTCTTTCCAAGGCATTACTCATGCCGATAAAGTTTTTCCAGTAGTTGGAAATTCCGGATTGTTTGGATGCATATTTAATACGGATTTCATCGCTGGCAGCCATGGCTTCTTCAATAATATCAAGTTTCTGCCGGCGAATGTCTATTCGTACAGGAAATTCATGTTCCAGCCGGAATTCAATTCCAAATGAAGTTAGATAGCGATCGGTGGAGCCAGAATATCCCAAAACCATGGCAAAATCATCCTGCTCAACACCACGAATAGATACAGGCAGGTGATGACGGGGAACGAGCGGAATATTTTCAGGGGCATATTCTGCCGGAGTGCCATCAGGAGCAGTATAAACCCTGAAAAGGGCAAAATCCCCTGTATGGCGAGGCCACATCCAGTTATCAGTGTCACCACCGAATTTTCCGATGGAGGATGGGGGTACACCCACCATTCTCACATCATTAAAACGTTCATACACAAACAGAAAAAACTCATTCCCGGCAAACATCGGCCTAACATTGGCCTGGTAATGTGTGTCTTCTGTGGCTTCACTTACCAGCCTGTTACTTACTCTTCTTACTGCAGCTTCTCTTTCCTGCCGGTTCATTTCCTCATTCAGTTCTGCCATTACCTGCTGGGTTACATCCTCCACACTCACAAGAAAACTCACAAATAACCCGGGATTCGGGAGCTCTTCTTCACGGGTCATCGCCCAGAAACCATCTGTGAGATAATCTTTTTCGGGGGTGCTATGCGATTGTATACGTCCATACCCACAGTGGTGATTGGTCAGTAAAAGCCCCTGGTCCGAAATGATTTCTCCGGTGCAGAAACCTCCAAAGCTTACAATTGCATCCTTGATGCTGGATTCTGTAAAACTGAAAATCTGTTCAGGAGTGAGTTTCAAACCCATTTCCTGCATAGTTTCATAAAGATTATCATCAATAAGAAAGGGGAGCCACATCCCCTCATCAGCCTTTACAGCAGGACGAAAAAGTCCGGCAATAAAAAGCAAAAGGAAGATTTTTCGTTTTATCATTTGATTTTTATAATATGTTGATTAGTAATTTGATCAGGAAAAGTTGTAAATATTAAATATACTCCTCCCCTTTAAAAAGCTTAATGTCATTCACATATCTGCGTATTTGCTGCTCCTGATGTTTCTGGCAAATAAGCAATGCACTGTCTGACTCTGAAATAATATAATCATCAAGGCCCTGGATAATCACGATCTTTTCGTCGGGTACATTTACTATGCAATTTTTGGCATCATAAACCATGACATTATTACCCATAACGGCATTGTTATTTTTATCCTTTTTTCTGACATCAAACAGTGAACCCCATGTTCCCAGATCTGACCATCCAAAATCGGAAATAAATACATAAACATTTTCGGCTTTTTCCATGATTGCATAATCTATGGAAATACTTTTACAGGATGGGTATGCTTTTTCTATATAGGGTTCTTCATCAGGAGTATTGTAAAGTCCGATGCCTTTTTGAAATACATAGCTGATTTCGGGCTGAAACTTTTCAAATGCATCTATAATGGACTTGCATGACCAGATAAATATGCCTGAATTCCAGAGAAAATCACCACTTTGCAAGAATGACAAGGCCAATTCTTCGTTGGGTTTTTCGGTAAAGGTTTTTACTTTTCGCAATAAATCGCTGTGTTCGTATCTGGTACCTGCCACATACTGAATATAGCCGTAACCCGTATCGGGTCTTGAGGGTTTTATTCCCAGGGTATAAAAATTTTCACCGTCTTTTGCAGCTTCCAATGCAGAAATGATAATATTACAAAACACATCCTCTTTCATAATGATATGGTCAGATGGTGCAACTACCATGCGGGCCTCGGGGTTTAGAGCATGAATTTTATATGCTGCATAGGCAATACAGGGCGCTGTATTTTTTCTTGCCGGTTCGCAAACAACCTGGGCCTCTTTTATTCCTTCAAGCTGCTGCATTACAAGATCACGATAAATCTTGTTGGTAACGATATAAATATTTTCAGGATAACAGACTTTCAAAAAACGCTCATAGGTTTGCTGAATAAGTGTTTTTCCTGTTCCTAAAATATCGATAAACTGCTTGGGGCGGCTCACCCTGCTCATGGGCCAGAATCGTTCTCCTACTCCCCCTGCCATAATTACAACGTAATTGTTTTTGTCCATATTTGTTAATTTTTAAAAACCGGCAAGCTGAACTGCCGGTTGAAATATTTAGAATTTAAATTATTCATTAACATGTTCACCCTCAACCGGCCTGATACATGCCATGGGATGAAACAGATATCTGCGTTTGTTGTCGAGGCACAAGCATCTGTACCTTGTTCTTAATTTTTCTTCTTTTTTAAATAGCTTACCATTGGTAGCTTTAAAGTAAGCATTAAACGGAATATCTTCAATGGTAATTTCACTGGACGTTTTTTCATCGTAGCTTTTCAAAATCTTCCACAAAACAGGGCTGGAAGCAAAAGTAGCTTTTATATGGTTGGAAAAGTCCAAAACCGGTTGCTTGAGTTTATCCGGCAAAAGGTCATTTTCCACCACTTGTTTCAGAAGTCCGGAAAATTGCTGCTTCCATTGTTCACCATGAGGATTTACACGGGTTTTGTATGTATTCCAAACAAGCAAATGGGCAAATTCATGCAGGAATACCAAATAAAGAAACCAGGGATTCAGATTTCCGTTAACTGTAATACGGTGGGTAGTTAACTTAGGCCCGGGGGGACGATAATCTCCCAGTTTTGTATTTCGTCCGGAGGTAAATTTTATGTGTATACGATGGTTGATAATGAGGCCTGTAACTTGCTCTAAAGTACGGGCCGGGAAATACCTTGCCAGGATTTCTTTATGCTTTGGGTGCATCGGAATCAACAGTATCAAAATCTTTTACAGGAATTTCCTTACTCCATTGGGGGCAATTACATTTGCGCCCTCGCAATACTGAACATGAAACAAACAGCATGCCCAGTATAACTAAAGTAACGACGAGTAATATCCTGGTTTGTTTAAACATAATAATCCGGATTTATAAACAGCTTATAATATTGTTTATATTATCTGCAAACCTAATGATTTTTTTTGAATTTATCTGGCCAATCACCTATAAATACAATGCCTTCACAGCCAAAATTTCTAAAAAGATTTTACCATAGTTCAGAATCGCATATAAATTCTCAAATACAGAGATTCCGCATTTACAAAACAAACTTATCAACAAATCAATTCTTATTTTTATAAATTAATCAATACACTTAATCGTATAATTAAAAAGAAAAGCAAAAACTCAACCATCTCATTATACAATATAATTTGAATCACATTCAGGTAAAATTCTTTCGGTAAAATATGCGTAAATTCGCATTCTGAATCTTGACATTTCACTTAAAAGATGAAATTATTTACTAACATAGGAAAATACCTGTTACTTCTGGTAAAAATACTTCAAAGGCCTCAGAACCCTGGGATTTACAGGCAAAAGATCATTGTAGAAATGGATAACCTGGGTCTGCAAAGCTTAGGAATTGTTGCGATCATTTCTGTTTTTATGGGTGCTGTTGTTACCATACAAACAGCCTTTAATACAGATCATCCTTTGTTGCCCATTTACGCAGTAGGTTTTGCAACCCGGCAATCCATCATACTTGAGTTCTCACCTACCATAATAAGTTTGATACTTGCCGGAAAGGTAGGTTCGCGAATTGCTTCTGAAATTGGCACCATGCGGGTAACAGAGCAGATTGATGCACTTGAGGTAATGGGCATTAACTCAGCGGGTTACCTTATCTTACCCAAAATCATTGCCAGTATGATAGTGAATCCTATGCTGGTAATAATCAGTATTTTTTTGGGCATATTGGGTGGTTGGATGGCTTCAGCCATAACCAATGTGGTGCCTTTAAGTCATTATTTTTACGGAATTCTTTTTGAGTTCTCTCAATATGATGTTTTTTATGCACTTATTAAAACCGTTGTATTCGCATTTCTGATAGCTTCTATTTCAGGCTATTTTGGTTATATTACCAGGGGAGGAGCTCTTGAAGTGGGGCACTCAAGCACCAAAGCAGTAGTATTCAGTAGCATCTACATTATAATTTTCAACTTAATTCTCACACAAATTTTACTGGTATGATAGAGGTTAAAGAGTTGAAAAAATCATTCGGCGAATTGAACGTACTCAAAGGTATCAATACCACTTTTGAAGTAGGGAAAACCAACCTGATTATTGGGCAAAGCGGCTCCGGGAAAACCGTGTTTATGAAATGCCTTGTAGGTTTGCTGGAGCCTGATTCAGGCGGAGTATTTTTTGATAAAAACAATTTCACCCTGATGAATGAAAAACAGCGTACCAAAGTGAGAAAAAAAATGGGGATGCTCTTTCAGGGAAGTGCTTTGTTTGATTCACTTACGGTGGAAGAAAATGTTGTTTTTCCCCTGGAAATGTTTAATAAAGACATGACACGCAAAGAGAAGCTTGAAAGGGCCCATTTTTGCCTTGACAGAGTGAATATATTGGACGCCAACCACCTTTACCCGGCTGAAATCAGTGGGGGGATGAAAAAGCGTGTGGCTATTGCCCGGGCTATTGCCAACAAACCGGACTATTTGTTTTGCGATGAACCCAACTCCGGGCTTGATCCGCAGACAGCCATCGTAATTGACAGGCTTATCAGTGAGATTACAAAGGAGTTTCGGATTACCACTATAATAAATACCCATGACATGAATAGTGTAATGGAAATCGGTGATCATGTTATATTTATCTATAAAGGTAACTTGTGGTGGGAAGGAAGCTCTGATGAAATACTTACTACCGGCAACAAAGAAGTGGAAGATTTTGTTTACGCTTCGGAACTGGTGCGAAAGCTTAAATAATAGAAATCCACAGAATACCATAAAATTGAGCAGAACGAATTGTGAGTCGAAATTTGTAACTTTGTATCCTTAAAAAATCCCTATGATACTGTTTATTAAACTTTTCAAGGAGAGTGCTTTTTTTGCCTGGGGTAGTGTTGTTGCTAACAAGCTACGAACATTGCTTACCCTGCTGGGTATTACTATAGGTATCTTTGCGATTATTTCTGTTTTCAGTGTAGTGGATGCACTTGAAAAAAGCATCAGGGGCTCCATTGCATCTTTGGGTGAAAATGTAGTTTATATTCAAAAGTGGCCATGGGAGTTCGGTAGCGATTATCCCTGGTGGAGGTATATCAATCGACCTACCCCCCGTGTGAGTGAACTCGACGAAATCATGAGACGGACCCAGATACTTGACGCGGTTGTATTTACGGCATCTACAAGCCGTACAGTTGAATTTGGAAACCGAAGCATGGAAAGAATTACTATATTAACCGCTTCACATGACTATGATAAAATCCGTTCATTTGAAATAGGAAATGGCCGTTATTTCTCCCCTACGGAATCATTTAACGGAAGAAATGTTGCCTTAATAGGAGCCAACATTGCCCAAAACCTTTTTAATGAAGTTGATCCGGTTGGAAAAATCATTAAAATATTCGGACGTAATATTGAAGTTATCGGAGTATTTACACAAGAAGGCGACGATATTTTTGGCAACAGCCACGATGACCTGGTATTGCTTCCTGTAACATTTGTCAATTCATTTATTGATGTAAACAGTGACAGGTATAATCCGGCTATCCTTGCCAAAGGGAGAGAAAACTTCGACAATGATGAATTGATTGATGAACTGAGGGGGACCATGCGTAGTATAAGGCGCATTAAGCCCACTGCTGATGATAACTTTGCTTTAAACCAGGCAAGTTTACTATCAACCCAGTTTGATAACGTATTTAGCGTACTTAAAATAGCGGGCTGGATCATTGGTGGTTTCTCTATACTGGTAGGCGGTTTTGGTATTGCAAATATCATGTTTGTTTCAGTAAAAGAAAGAACCAATATCATTGGCATACAAAAAGCATTGGGTGCTAAAAACTATTTCATACTATTTCAGTTTCTGACAGAAGCTGTATTGCTTAGCCTTATGGGTGGCATAATAGGTTTGGTCATGGTATTTGGCATCTCCTGGCTTGCAACCAGTATATTGGGGATGAATCTTATGCTCAGTATGAAAAATATTATGCTGGGAATAAATGTCTCAGTGATCATAGGCCTTATTGCAGGCTTTGTACCGGCATGGTCAGCAGCCAGACTTGACCCCGTGGAAGCTATACGTACAGGATTATAATTAATTAAATATAATTTCTAATTCTAAAGATTCGGAAAGGAAGAAATGCAAAATAAAAAAGTTATTCTTGTTATCATGGACGGTTGGGGAGTAGGAAAGGGTGATAAATCTGACATCATCTCCAATGCAGATGTGCCATTTACAAAAAGTTTACAAAAAAAAGCAGCATATACAACACTCAGAACTTCAGGCGAAGATGTAGGTCTTCCCAAGGGCCAGATGGGCAACTCTGAAGTGGGCCACCTGAATATCGGGGCAGGAAGAATTGTTTACCAGGACCTGGTAAAAATTTCTAAAGCTATTGAAGATGGCTCTTTTCATAAAATGGAAACTCTGACAGCGGCTTTCGACTATGCAAAAAAAGAGGGTAAAAAAGTTCACTTGCTGGGTTTGGTTTCTGATGGAGGTGTACACTCTGCAATGGACCATCTGTTTGGATTGTGCGATACAGCCAAACAACAAAAATTTGATAAACTATATATACATGCTTTTACCGATGGTCGCGATACCGACCCCAAGAGCGGATTAGGATATGTAGGGCAGTTGGAAGAGCACATAAAAAAATCAGCGGGCACCGTTGCCTCAGTTTGTGGAAGATATTATGCAATGGATCGCGACAAGCGATGGGAGCGCATTAAGCTGGCTTACGACATGCTGGTAAATGGTGAAGGTGAGAAATTTAAAGACAGCGCTTCGGCTATAAAAGCATCTTATGAAGACGATGTAACTGATGAATTTATCAAGCCCAAAGTTATTGTGGATGAAAATGACAAACCATTAGCCACAATTGACGAGGGAGATGTTGTAATATGTTTTAACTTCCGTACCGACCGGCTGCGCGAAATAACAGTGGTGCTTACCCAAAAAGATATGCCTGAGCATGATATGAAAACCATGCCGTTGCATTATCTCACTATGACCAAATATGATGACTCATTCAAAAATGTGAAAATCATTTACGAGAAAGATGATTTAAGTAATACTATGGGTGAAATACTCGAAAGAAATAACAAAACCCAATTACGTATTGCAGAAACAGAAAAATATCCGCATGTTACCTTTTTCTTCAGTGGTGGGCGCGAAACTGAGTTTATAGGCGAAGAAAGAATTATGATCTCCTCACCTAAAGTTGCCACCTACGATCTGCAACCCGAAATGAGTGCACCCGAAGTAAAAGACGCTGTAGTGGCTGAGATAAAAAAGCAGAAATTTGATTTCATTTGCCTGAACTTTGCCAATGCCGATATGGTAGGACATACCGGAGTTTACGAAGCCATAAAAAAAGCAGTAGAAACCGTTGATGCCTGTGTGAAAGAAGTTACTGAAGCTGCTGTAGATAACGGATACTCAGTACTAATTACTTCTGATCATGGTAATGCTGATTTTGCCTTTAATGATAATGGTTCTCCCAATACGGCTCATACTACCAATCCTGTTCCCCTATGGTTAATTGACAAGGATTACAAATCCCTAAAAGATGAGGGCAGGCTGGCAGACCTGGCACCTACCATTTTGCATATGATGGGTGTAGAAAAATCGGATGAAATGGACGGGAAAATACTTGTAGAATAATTATTATTAAATTCCTGAAAGTAAAAAAGGCTGCCCCGGAAGAGCAGCCTTTTATTTTTTAAAGAACCTGGATTATTCTTTAAATTTTTCAACCAGTCTTTTCATCATAGGCAACATAGTTTGGGGGTTGGTACTACTGAGCAGATTGCCATCCTCAACCCAGTCTTTGCCATCATAAATAGCGCCTGCATTCATCAGGTCGTCTTTAATGGCAAAAAAGCCAGTTACATTTTTATCTTTTACAATTCCGGCCGATATCAGCAACCACGGCCCATGACAGATGGATGCAATGATCTTTCCATTTTCAAAGTGTTTTTTCACGAAGCCCACAATTTCTTCATCCCTGCGCCAGAGATCTGGAGCATAGCCACCCGGAACTATTACAGCATCAAAAACTTCGTTCTTTATTTCTGAGAATTCTTTATCGGGTTTAAAGCTTTGCCCGCCTTTTCCCTGATAAATCTTTTTTTCAGGTGCTGCTGATATTACATCAAACCCTTCTTCCTTAAGCCTCAAATAAGGATAAAGAAATTCTGAATCTTCTACCATTTTTTCCAATAATACAACAATCTTTTTCATAATCTTCTCCTTTTTATTTAATAGTTTAAATCTTGAATGCTTCTATTCTTAAGAACTCTGATTACTGATAATTGTTTGAACCAGTTTTTCCAGAGGGAAATAAAAAAACCCCGGAACTTATTCAAATTCCGGGGCCACCAATCAACTAACCAAAACAACATGAAGAAAAATTACTAAATTTCTTTACAATCAAGAAACGAAAATAAACTAGTAATGTTTTAAAGCAACAATAATTTATTTTATTTTAACAATATAAATTTCATGCCAAAATACAAATTTTAAAAGTTTAATTTCATTAACAATATCTGCGAAGGTTTCAGTTAGCGAAGAATACTTTACCAACCACTTTTATGAAAACATTGTGTAGTATTTCCCCATAATGAGAAAAATACTGAACAAGCCTTTAAATATATTTGAGTTCCTTGAGGGATTCGTGTATCATGTTAAATGACCGCTCAATATTATTATCCAGTCCCACGGAGAATCTTATCAAGCCTTCGGATAAACCCATTTCACGCTGCAGCTCTTCAGGCACCTCACTGGAAGTGCTTTTCCCTGAGTTGCTGAAGAGAGTTTTAAAATAACCCAGACTTACGGCAAGATAGCCCACCCCCTTTTCCTGCATTTTTTCCATCAGGCGATTGGCCTTTTCCGCAGTTTCCATATCAATGGCAATCATTCCGCCAAATCCGTATTCAGGGTTCATAATTTTTTTAAACAGCTCATGCTGAGGATGCTCAGGCAAGCCGGGATAAATAAACTTCAAACCAATTTCCTTAAACTTATTTGCCAGGTATAAAGCATTATGACTATGCTGCTTCATACGAATGTGAAGTGTATGAAGGTTTTTATGAATACTTGAAGAACGCAAAGGATCAAGTACAGGGCCAAGCAGCATGGCAGTTCCTGTGTTTACATCTGCCAAGTCCTCAATAAATTGATTATCAGCACAAATTGCTCCTGCCACACAATCGTTTTTTCCATTAATAAACTTGGTCATGCTATATACAACAATGTGTGCTCCCAATCTGGCCGGAGCAACTATCATGGGCGTAAAAGTGTTATCTACCAATAATTTTATCCCATGATCATCTGCTATTTTGGCCAATGCTTCTATGTCGCAAATTTGCAGCAAAGGATTGGTCATGGTTTCAGTGTAAATCAAAGTGGTATTGGGCCTGATGGCCTCTTTGACTTTTTCATGGTTGGTAGGATCTACAAATGTTACTTCTATCTGGAATTTCTTAAGGTAATTGGCCAGAAAGGCAAATGTTCCCCCATAGGTAGTTACACTTGAAACAATGTGAGATCCACAATTACAAAGCTGCAGTATGGAAGAAGTAATGGCGGCCATCCCCGATGCTGTAACCCATGCATTCTCGGTTCCTTCCATTGCTGCCAGGGCTTCTGCAAGATAGCGGTTCGAGGGGTTCCAGTGACGAGAATAAAGAAAACAACCCTCTTGCTCGCCATGAAAAGTGTCTGTCATGGTTTTGGCCTCCATGAATGTGTAAGTTGCTGAATCGGTTATGGAAGGGTTAACATCTCCATATTCACCAAATTGCAAAAGATCCTGAATTTTTGATGCCGGGTCGAATTTCATAATGTGCGTTTTTTGTTGATAATTAAGGATTTATTTCCATATTTCCTGATAACACAAAAATAATAAATTTACGACATTAGCCTTAAAAATCAAAAAATCATTTAACAATTTCAGGAACAATGCTTACAATTTATTTATTTTTATGTTATTTTTGTAACACATTATAACCTTCTACAATTGAAAAATGAACGGCAACTTTCAAATAGATAAAACCGACCATAAAATTCTGGAAATATTAACGCGCAATGCACGTATGCCTTTTCTTGAGGTTGCAAGAATTTGTGGTATTAGCGGAGCAGCTGTGCACCAAAGGGTTCAGAAGTTAATGGATGCCGGTATAATCAAAGGATCGCAGTTTAACCTCAATCCAAAGGGGCTGGGTTACCAAACCTGTGCGTTTATAGGAATCCAAATCAATCTTTCAGTTCATTCCACCCATGAAGAAGTTTTTGCGAAAATCAGCAAAATACCTGAAATCGTTGAATGTCATCACATATCTGGTAAATATTCATTATTTGTGAAAGTTTTTACCAAAAACAATGAGCACCTGAAAAAGGTAATTGTTGAGCAAATACAATCCATAGTTGAGGTTACCAGCACCGAAACTTTCATATCTCTTGAAGAAGGGTTTACGCGTAATCTTCCGGTTAACCTTGGCGATATAAACAGTTACTGACTTTTTTTCATCTTTTGCTTTTTCCCATAGGTAAGAGTGCGCCATAGCCATTCCATGGGGCCGAAGCGGTAATATTTCAGCCAGTAATGGCTCCAGATGACCTGCACAATGTATATGGCAACCGTAAGAATCATACCTTGCCAGATATTTACCTGACCATATAACCCCAAGCCATAAGAGAAAAATATTGTGGTGGCAATCACAGATTGCATAAGGTAATTGGTGAGTGCCATGCGTCCGGTTTGCATTATTGCTTGTGAAATCTTCTTAAAATAGCCTTTGTGATAACAATGAGCAATCAAAGCTATATAAACAAACATAAGAGACGGCCCACCAAAAGCCATTGATACTGTTACCCAGAATATGGGCCAGTCAAAAACCACGTAGGAGCTATAGCTCGAATAATAAGCTAATGCCCAGTTACTAACTATTGCTACTGGCAAACTGTAAAGTGCCAGTTTATTTAATAAACCTCTGTTAGCTTCCAGGTTTTCAAATACCTTTTTTTTGCCAAAAGCAACCCCGATCAAAAACATTGCAAGTACATTTGGAAAAAAGAAAAATGCACCGGGAAGTATATTTGAATATTCCAGTAACCGAATTCTTACAATTTCCGCAAAACTGCCTGTGGAATATACAACATTTGCACGTTCAATAAAATCGTTCATCCATACCACGCTTCCTTTTAATTGCGGGGCAAGAGTTTCAGCGATTTCCGGCACAGAAAGCGCCCATTGAAAGAAAAGAACAAAACCCAGAGTAAGCAAAATGGGAATCATAAAAACAGATATTGCCCAAATTATTAAGGATTTGACCGACTTTTTACGAAAAAGGATCATGACAAATCCAAACAGAGCATAAAACACAAGTATATCTCCGTACCATAGCAATACAACATGTAAAATTCCTATGGCAAGTAACCAGCCCAGGCGTCGTCTGAAAACAGGCAAGACTGAATTTGCGGTTTCATCCGCTTTTCTCAGGAAAAAATAAAATCCTATGCCGAACAGCATAGAGAATAAGGTGTAAAATTTTCCTGTAAAAAAGAACCTGATTATCCATGAGGCCGTTTCATTAGCAGGATCAGTCCATATTGTAAATTTGCCCATTTCGGTAACAAAGGGTGCATTCATCAGGGGCATGTTCACCATAAGTATACCCAAAAGGGCAAATCCACGAAGTAAATCAAGAAATTCAACTCTCTGGTTTAATTGAAGGGGTTGGTAGCTTGTTGTCATTTTCTTCTGTTTTATATTCAACATTAACCTATCTTTATTTTGTCGACAGAAAATTGCATTCGTTACAAAAGAGTGCAATGTATTTTTTAACAAATTTTATGCACTTGTATTATTTCCGGGTTTTATGTAATTTTCAAGTTTCTGATGAGTTATATTTATTGGTAAAAAATTATTCTTATGCGTACTTTATTTATTTCTCTGGCAATCTTAATATTGATTTTTGCAGGATGTACACCAAGGACTACCACCTATGAACTTACGGTTATGACCTTTAATGTGCGTTTTGACAACCCCAATGACGGTATCAATGCCTGGCCCAACCGTATTCCACTGGTAGAAAAATACATGAATGAGAATTTACCTGATATCGTTGGCATGCAGGAAAACCTTCATCATCAGAATGAGGACTTGCTCCGGATCATGCCCGGTTATGCGTATGTTGGCACAGGTCGCGATGATGGCGAAAAGGGTGGGGAGTTTTCACCCATATTTTTCCGTACTGATGTTTTTGAATTGCTGGATCATTCTCAATTCTGGTTATCAGAAACTCCCGATATTCCGGGCAGTATTGGCTGGGCTGCTGTTTTGCCAAGGGTCGTGGTATGGGCACAACTTAAACACAGGGAAAGCGGAAAAGAATTGTTCGTTTTCAATACGCACTTCAGCCATGTAAGCGATGAAGCCCGCCGCAGAAGTATGCAGTTTCTCTCCGACCAGATTGAAGCCATTGCAGGCGAAAACAGAGTAATTGTAACAGGTGATTTTAATATTACAAAAGGATCAGAGCTCTATTATGAGATGCTGGAACGGTTTGCCATGCAAAACAATTTACAGAATGCGGAACTCCTCGCCACCGAGACCTTCAATAGCGACGCAGGTACTTTTAACGCTTTTCGCCATAACATTGAGCCAAGGGTGATAGATTTTATTTTTGTTGATGACCATTTTACCGTTGAAACATATAGTATTGACCTGGTAAAGGATGGTGACATTTTTATTTCGGATCACTGGCCGGTAAAAGTGCAGTTGATAATGGAATAAATTGTAAATTCGTCATGGATAAGCTCATCGTAAAAACTAATAATACTACTTTGTTTTTAAGGGAGTCCGGTAAATTTTTGACAAAGAATTCTTAACCGGATGAAAATAAAAGTATTTAAAAAGTTTCTTCTGGTATTTGTTCTGCTGAAAAGCATAGTTTATACCGGTTATTCACTTAGGAGTGAACACCCTGCATTGGTTCCTTTTCTCATAAATGATTTTGAATTAAGAAATCAGAACTGGGCAATATCGCAATGTCCGGATTCAAAATATATCTATTTTGCCAATTCTGAAGGATTGATTGTATATAATGGAATTAGCTGGCAAAAAAACACCCTTAAGGAGAACTTTCCTATGCGTTCAGTTAAGGCGCACAAGTCAGGTAGGATTTTTACCGGTTCATTTGAGGAATTTGGTTACTGGCAATACAACCCGAATGGCCTGTTAAAATATACAAGCCTTACTTCCTTTACCGATATTGAAAAAAACGATGAAATCTGGAAGATATATTTGAAAGATGACAAAGTATATTTTCAATCTTTCACGTCCATTTACATCTATAATTTTGAAACAGTAAAAAAGGTAAAGGCTCCTTATACCATGCTTTTCTCGCATAAAATACAAGAGCAACTTGTTGCTCAAATCATCGAAGTAGGCTTGTTTTGGTTTCAGGATAATGAATTCATCCAAATTCCTGGGAGTGAGATTTTTTCAGAAACGAAAATTCATGCCATCATACCCTATGACGAAAGCAGATGGATGGTATGTACCGACAATAAGGGCATTTATATTTACGACGGATTTGAATTCAATTATTTCCCTTCAGAAGCTTCGGATTTTTTGAAAAGATTTACCTGTAATGCTGCTGTTCAATTAAGTGATACAACCTTTGCATTCGGAAGCATTCTCAACGGCCTCATTATAACCAATAAATCGGGAGACGTTCAAAGATCATATAATTCTGATAATGGCCTGAAAAACAACACAGTATTGTCACTTTATAAAGATAAAGATTCCGGATTATGGATTGGAATGGATGAGGGCACAAATTACATTGACCTGCTTTCACCATACACGCATTATAAGTTGAGCAATGGTGCTATGGGCACTATATATGCGATGCTTAGGTACCATGATTTTCTTTATATTGGAACAAATCACGGATTATTCAGGGCAGGTATTGAAAAAAAAGGCCATATTTATCATTTCCCCAGTTTTGAATTTATACCGGGAAGTCAGGGTCAGGTGTGGTCTCTGGAATTAATTGACGATCAAATTATCTGCGGGCATAATGAAGGCACATTCCTGGTTAAAGATGGCCGTATGAATAAAATTTCCGATGTTACCGGAGGGTGGTCGTATATACCTTTTGGTGAATATATACTGGGAGGAACTTATACAGGTATAATTATTCTGGAAAAAGGTGTAAACGGACAGTGGCAGTTTCGCAATAAGATTAACAACTTCTCTGAACCTACAAGATACATTGAGGTTGATTACCTTGGTTATTTATGGGCCTCACACCACCAAAAGGGATTATTTAAAATTGAACTTTCAGAAGATCTTGTTTCTACAATAAGAGTAAATTATTATCCTGATATTGACGACAATAGTTTTGACATCAAAGTTTTTAAGATTAATAACCGTGTCATATTTACTACTCCAATAGGTATTTACACATATGATTTTGTGAGAAATGAGATAGTTCTATTCAATACACTTACTGAACACCTTGGTGATTTCAAAAATCCATCGCATATTAATCCTTATCAAAGAAATGAGTATTGGTTCATAAAAGAAGATAAATTGGCTTTATTTGAAGTGGCTATGGATTTCTCAGCTAAAAAGAAATATGAAATTCCACATAAAAGTATCAATCTGCCTCAGCGTCGTATTAAACCTGTTAGAATGGATGAACAAACATTGTTGATCCCCAATCCTCAGAAATTCAGCGCCTACAATTTATCTCTGCATCAATCGGATCAACGTGAACCCAGATTGGCTCTGGAGAAGTTAATGTTTTATTGCTCACGTGATACTTTAATCTACTTCAGGCAGAAACCAGAGAATAAAATACCTTCCCATGTAAACAATATTAATGTCTATTTTTCCAATCCCTCTGATTTTGGAAGGATTCAGCAAACCTATGAATACCGAATCAAAGAGCTTGACAAATCCTGGCAAACTACACAGGGGAATCATTTTACATACCTTAATCTAAGTTTTGGAAAATATACCGTAGAAATCAGAGATGGAAACAATACCCTGGTGCAAATTCCCTTTGAAATAGGCCGTCCATGGTATCTTAGCTTTACAGCCTGGATTTTTTATGGAATCATATTTCTGGCTATTTTTTGGGGTTTATTTGAATTTTTCCGTTATGAAGTTAGCCGGCAAAAGGAAATCGTGGCTATGGAATTGAGGCAAAATAGCCTCGAAAAAGAACTTGATTACAAAAGCTATGAACTCATGCTTACCATGAGACACCTTTTACTAAAGGACAATATTTTAAATGATTTAAGAAAACAAATCATAGCCCTAAAAGATCAGTCTTCAAAATACCCCGTAAAGTATATAAAAAATATGGAGCGTATTATAAACCAAGGTATGGGTTCTCAAAGCATAGAATGGGAAAAAGCTATGAAAAATCTTAAACTTTCGCAACAGGGTTTTTTTAAAAATCTCAAAGAAAAGTATCCGGAACTTACTCCAAATGACTTAAGATTATGTTCCTACCTGCGCATGAACTTTACAACGAAAGAAATCGCCCAAATGCTCAACATTTCAATCCGGGGAGTAGAAATAAGCAGACATCGTCTGAGAAAGAAACTTGACCTTAATCCGGAGGAAAATCTTTTTGAGTTTTTACTCAATCAGGAGTTTGAACTGCATCAAAACCATGATTAACCCATCATAAAAAAAGTAACTTTTTAACATTTTAAACTACTGTCAGTCAACATTATAATTTCTGATGTGAAAGAATTATTAAGGTATAAATGACGGGATATTAATCATGTGTGCAATTGATATGCTTGCCGGAATTTGACTCTACCGCATGTTATTCTTATATTTACCAAACTGTAGAGCTTCTTTCACACAATCGTTCTTTGTCTTGATAATCTTTAGGTAAAAAAAGCATCACTTAGTTGGCAATAGCAGATGTTTTGGAAAACTGATGTTATAAACAGGATAAAACAAAGGATTTAGAAAGATTTTTTTCAGACCCGAAAACATAATTTATCAAAACACTAAACCAAAACACCGTGTCAACCCATCCCTTTCAATCGAGGGCATCATGCCTGTATCTTTTAGTTATTATATTTTTTTTATCATGTAGCAATGACGATGAGTTTCCTGATAACGGAACTACGGACCCTGCTGACCGATGCCCTGAATTGGTTCGTGTAATTGAAGAAGATTTAAGTGAAGATGAATTGCTCGACCTGGTGCAACAGCAAACTCTCAAGTATTTCTGGGATTTTGCAGAACCTGTTTCCGGCATGGCTCGCGAAAGGAATACTTCAGGAAACCTGATAACAACCGGTGGCACCGGATTCGGCATTATGGCCATGATTGCAGGTATAGAGCGTGGCTTCCTGCAAAGAGATGAAGTACTTGACAGGGTGTTGCAAATATGTAATTTTCTTGACAATGCCGACCGTTACCATGGCGCCTGGGCACACTGGTATAATGGTACTACAGGTAGAACTATTCCTTTTAGTGCTAAAGATGATGGCGGAGACCTTGTAGAAACTGCATTTCTGGTTCAGGGTCTCATTGCAGCACGTGAGTATTTTGATCGTGATACACCTCTTGAAGACTCACTTCGTAACTTTGTTGATACCCTTTGGTATGATATCAACTGGCAGTTTTATACCCAGGGACAGAATGTATTGTTTTGGCATTGGTCGCCGAATTTCGGCTTCGAAATGAATATGCGTATTAGTGGGTGGAACGAAGCATTAATGGTTTACATCCTTGCGGCAGCATCGCCTACATATCCAGTTTCAGCCGATGCATATCACCAGGGTTGGGCAAGAAACGGCAATATGGTCAACGGCAGTCATTATTACTATATGCCCTTGCCCCTCGGATATCATTTTGGCGGGCCCCTCTTTTTTGCACACTATTCTTTCCTTGGTCTTGATCCCCGTGGTTTGCATGATCAATATGCCGACTACTGGCTGCAAAACCGCAATCATACTTTGATAAACAGACAATACTGTATTGTTAATCCCGGTAATCATTGCCATTACAGCGATTCTATCTGGGGACTGACAGCAAGCGATGACCCATTTGGATATCGGGCACATGCTCCTTTTAATTACGGAGGTACAGATAATGGAACCATTACCCCGACCGCTGCCCTAAGCTCAATGCCCTACACTCCTGAAGAAAGCATGAGCGCATTACGTACATTTTACTATTACTTATATAATGACTTATGGGGGCCTTATGGCTTTAAGGATGCTTTCAATTTTGATGAGAGATGGTTTGCCGATAGTTACATTGCTATTGACCAGGGACCTATTGTTGTTATGATTGAAAATTACAGAAGCGGACTTTTATGGGATGTTTTTATGAAAAATCAGGATGTCCATAATGGACTGGAAAAACTGGGTTTTTATTATGAAGAACCATGAGATAAAAAGTTCATCCGAATAATTCGAACATTACAAACTTGTTATAACTATAAAAAAACCAAAACCTATGATAAAAAGTATACTCCTGATACTCCTTATTAGTAATGTTTTATATAACGGTGGATTGCTAAGGTCTCAATCGTTTATCAATCCATCCGAATTTGAATTTCCACAACAGCAAACGGGCACTTCTTCTCCAGCTAAACCCTTTGTTTTCTTAAATGATTCAGAAAGCCCGGTGATCATCAACCCTGAAGATATTAGTCTAAACGGGAAGAATGCCCTAACAACAAATTTGTCTGTAATGACCTACAACATTGAAGCTGATGATGGAAACTGGCCCGGCAGATTTGCATATATCCTTGATGGACTTCGTGAAATGGATGTTGATATTATCGGGTTTCAGGAAATCATTCAAAGAGCAAACCTGGATAATCAGGCTATGCAAATTGCAGATTCACTGGGGTTTTATTATTATTTTGATTCTGTAGATGATGAAAGCAGTGTTCAACGTTATGGTAATGCTATTGTTTCAAGGTATCCCATTCTGGAAACAAATTACCGTGCACTGGAACCTCTTAACAGATTCAGGACCGCAATTCATGTGAAACTGGATGTATACGGAAACACTGTTGATGTGTACAATACTCACCTGCATCATAGAATGCTGGATAGCCATATCCGCATTATACAAATCAATGATTTTCTTGATTTTATAGAAGAAACCAACAACGGAAGTTATATTTTTATTACCGGCGACTTTAATGCAAATCCCGACTGGGAAGAAATGCAACTTATGTATGACGATTTCAAAGATGTATATCCGATTTTTCATGAAAATCACCTGGACCCGGAACATGCAACGTTGAATCACAGAGTGGGCCATCAGATGAGAAGAATTGACTATGTTTTTTTCAATAAGGCAAGCCTTGATGACATACTGCCTCTTTCTGCAGAAATTGTTCTTAACGATGTACATGAAGATGAAGACATGGAATCGGATCATTTTGGCGTACTTGCTCATTTTAAGTTAAAAGCTGATGATACACATTTCGAATTGCTTAAGCCTGATCAAATTATAGAATTATTGCCTGGCGACAGTATTGTAACAGAAGTTATTTTTAAGCCACATAATACAGGGTTAAAGGAAGTAGTTCTCAATTTTGCAGTTGACAGTGCAGACATCTCCGGAACCGCATTTGATGCCACCATAACAGAGTTTCCATGGACAGAGGATTTTCAGGATATTACTGATGACGATCTACCATTCGGATGGATGGCAATGGAAGGAGACTGGCAAATAACCGATACAGATTTTGCAGGGGGACAATCACCAGAGTTGTTTTTTGGAGGGTTATCAGAGGATGAATCCTATGCTATGGTAAGAACACCACCTTTGCAAACCCAGGGTCTCGACAGTTTAACTGTGACTTTTAAACATTCCATGGTAGAAAATCCTGAGTATGAAAACTATTCATTAAAACTGCTTTCCATTGCAGATGAGCAACAATATATTGTAGCGCAATGGGACAACCCCGGCAATTTTACCTCCGAAGAAAATACATTTACAATCTACAGTGAAAATCACGGAGTGGGAGCAAGTATGTTTTTTCTCGCATGGCACTTTTCGGGACAGGAAGATGACATAAATTATTGGGCAATTGATGATATTGAGGTAAATGCCTTACCCGCTCTTGCAATTACACCTGGTGAATTTAATTTTGGAGAATTGCAGGTTAACTTTCAATCTGATTCTGTAAAGTTTTCATTAACCAATATCGGTGGGGGATTTATAAACATTCAACCTGCTGACATTGAGATTACAGGCCCGGACAATGAAGCATTTACCTTATACAATCTTAGTGAAAGTGTTATACTCGGTCATTCTGACACGGCATTTGTTTATGTTGCTTTTACTCCCCAAAACGTAGGTGAAATGTCAGCTGTTTTAAATATTGCTGAAAAAAACATACCGCTTTCAGGTAAAAGCTTTGATCCCACCATTACAGAGCTACCATGGCTCGAAGATTTCTCTGCCCAGGTTCAGGGAGGTGTACCTAGAGGCTGGGTGAGCGATACCCGAAACTGGGAGACTTTTATGCTCAGCAATGCCGGAGGCACTCCCCCGGAAATGGTATTCTGGTGGGAGCCTGAAAAAACAGGTCGGTTCTATCTTAAAACACCTGAAATAATTACCCATGACCTGGATACATTGCTCCTTTCATTTAAATACAGGGTTCGTAATTTTCAACAACCCGGCATTTATACACTTTCGGTTATTGCCATTGCCGATGGCCAGGAATATATCATTAATGAATGGGTAGATCCGGATTTCATTGCTTCAACAGAGTTTTTAGGAATTATCGACAGCGAGAATCATGGTTTAGGCGCTGAAAGTTTCAGGCTTGCATGGGTTTTTGATGGTGCTACCAATAATATAGTATCGTGGGATTTTGATGATATATTGCTCGAGGAACCGCCTAATGAACCTGTTCCTTTTGTTTCTCCTGACTCAAATGATTTTGGAGCACATCCCCTGAATAGCACAACTGATCCGGTGGGGTTTACATTATATAACAGGGGCAAAGCCAAGTGGATTATTAACCCTGATGATATAAATATAACCGGCGAGGATGCTTCTCAATTTATTCTTCAGACTCCATCAGAAACTATTGAACTTGGTTTGCTGGAAAGTGAAACTGTGCTGGTTTCATTTTCACCTGATAGTCCTGGTTTGAAAAATGCAACACTACAAATTGGAGATGACATTAATGTTTCATTGAGCGGATGGGGAAATGATCCGGGTGATTATTTTATTTACAGTGATTTTTCAATTCCGGGTTTTACCAATGTGGAAGGATTTCGGGAAATTCCTGGCTGGGCACAGGGGCTCACCGCCACCGATCTGAGCAATCAGGGAGAATTTGGAGGAACTGTACTGCAGCTTGAATATGACCTGGACGTGGTAAATGACTTTACATCCTACTGGTTGTGGGCATTCCCTTCGGCAAATATCAGCGGGCATGATGAAATGGTAATATATATCAAAGCTGATGAACCCATCTCAGATGTCAGGATTCAAATGTTTGATACAGATGGTATACAAGGAACCGACGGGGCATCCTATACTTATATTGATATAGATACAGATTGGCAGGGAGTAAACTTACCTGTAGAAGATTTTTTAACCATGGATTGGGCAAACAATTTGCCCGACATGAGCAAAATCCAGAGAATAGATATCACATTTGAAAAAGGTTCTACTGTGCCATCGCAAAATAAAGTTTATATAGACCTGGTTGGTTTTATAAGTCAGGTTTCTTCTGAAACAAATCTTTCTCACTCACTGTCTTTCCAGATGTTTCCTAACCCGGCTTCTCAAAAAGTTACTCTTTTTTCACCGGAGAAGGTTACAATCTCCATTTTCGACATAAACGGAAAAGAACTGTTAACCAAAAAATCCCAACAGGAACAGACTATATTGGACATATCCGGCCTGAAAAGCGGAATTTACATGGTCAGAATTCAAAATTACCTGGGCACCATGGTAAAAAAGCTCTCGGTTCTATGACAACCTTAAATTGAATACACGAAAAAAACATTCAAAATACTAAAAACCTAACCTTCTAATAACAACAAGATTATGCAAACATTGAAATCTTTATTATGGATATTTGTTGTTTCAACCTTGATTTTTTCCTCTTGTGGTGATACCCGGCAGACCATAACCTTTACCTCACAAGGGAAAGTAGACTATCAACTGAGTGCCGAAGACGAAGCACTTCTTGACTCAATACAGTACCAGACTTTTTTATTTTTCAAAGAAAAAGTTAATAAAGAAAAGGGTCTGTTCAAAGACCGGGGAGCAGATTATGCTCCTTCAAGTATTGCTTCCACGGGTTTTGCACTTCCATCGCTTGCAGTGGCAGTCGAAAGAAACTGGATGACACGCGAGGAAGCAGCACAAATTACTTATAACGCACTTGCTTTCCTGGTAGAGTCAGAGCAAAGCGATGCAGTGGATGCTACCGGATATCATGGTTTTTATTACCATTTTCTGGATATGGAGACCGGCAAACGTACCTGGGAGTCTGAACTGTCTTCCATAGATACAGGGTTATTGTTGATGGGAGTCATATTTTCTAGAAATTATTATAGAGGCGATAATGAAACTGAACGAGCCATTAGAGAAATGGCTGCTTTTTTACTGAACCGTCTGGACTGGAGCATCTTTGATATGGGACCAGAAACCAACCACCCTAAAACCATCTCCATGGGATGGTATCCCGAAGAAGGTATTATTAATTGGGGATGGTACGGGTTTAATGAAGGACTTTTCCTTTACATCCTTGCTGCCGGAACAGGAATGGAAAACGTTGAAGAAAGTTTTGATGCCTGGCTGGCAACTTATAACTGGAAAACTCCGTACCCCGGTCTTTCTCATGTGGCCTTTCCTCCCCTTTTCGGACATCAGTTTTCGCACGCCTTTATCGATTTCCGAGGTGTTGTTGACAGGTATATGAAAGAAAAGGGAATTGATTATTTTGAAAATTCACGTCGTGCTACCCTTACACAACAGCAATATGCCATACAGAACCCACACGGATGGAAGGGTTATGGTGAGTTTTGCTGGGGAGTAACCGCCAGCGACGGTCCGGGTGAAGAGTACAATTATGGTGATTATGAATTTCTGGGCTATGCAGGCAGAGGCGCCGCCGGGCCCGACTACAACTACTTTGACGATGGTACCATTGCTCCTTACGGGCCACTTTCTTCGCTCCCGTTCGCTCCTGAGATTGTATTTCCTACCATAAGATCAATGATAGAAATAAGTGGCGACAGCATCTGGGGGCCTTATGGGTTCTACGACGCTTTTAATTATACAGCAGGCTGGGTTAATGATGATTTTATTGGTGTAGCACAAGGCCCCATGCTGGTGATGATTGAAAATTTCCGCAGCGGACTCATCTGGGATCATGTAATGCCAGACCCTATTATTCAAAAGGGACTCAACAGGCTTGGGTTTAAATACCTGGATTAACTAGAATATTTGCAAATAGCAATTCAGTGATTTGAAGAAAATTATCAGAAAGGTTACTTTAAAATTCAAATTTATCCAATGGACGAGCAGAAACCCAAACAGCAAAATACCCTGGACGAAGACCGGATAAAGTTTTCGCAACTGGCGGCTTTTGGATCGGGAGGAATCATCCCCATCGCCCTCTTCAATGTGGCCGGTATACTTGTGGGATTAATGGGTAATATCAGCCTCGGTCTGAGTGCCTTCTGGCTGGGTGTGATCCTGATCATCCCGCGTTTATGGGATGCAGTATCTGACCCTATTATAGGGCACTTTTCCGATAATGTGCGTACCCGCTGGGGGCGCCGGCGTCCTTTCCTGCTGGTGGGCGGAATTTTGGTAGCCGTATTTTTTGTGCTTATGTGGTGGATACCCAAAGGCGATATGGTTCGTGTATGGTTTCCGTCAGAAGCCGGCTACCAGGCTTTTCAGCTGGGTTATATCCTTGTCTCATTGTTGCTCTTTTTTACTGCATGTACTATTTTTGAGATTCCCCACGGTGCGTTGGGAATGGAAATGACATCCGACGCCCACGAGCGCACACGTCTGTTCAGTGCCAAAAGTTTTGTGGGAAATCTTTTTGCCATGAGTACTCCCTGGCTTTTTGCGCTGGCCAGCATGGAATTCTTCAAAGGACCCGGAGGCAATGAAGCCGATGGAATGCGCTATGTTTCCATATTGGTTGCAGCTATCCTGATCCCTTTATCGTTCTGGTGGTTTTTCTCTTTGCGCGAGCCTGGTTTCAAAAGGGTTGTAAAGCAAGAAAAGACTCCCTTCTGGAAAGATATGAAACATGCTGCCAGCAATAAAAACTTTATCAAACTCACGCTAACCATATTCACCCTGGCCATGGGGTTCAATTTTGTGAACCTGCTGGGCTCTTATATCCCTATCTTTTACATTTTTGGTGGTGATAAGGTTGCCGGAGCCTACCTGCTTGGGATAAATGGCACGGTTTGGGCAATTACAGGTCTGTTGGCTGTTTTTCCGCTCAACTGGATCGGCCCGAAAATCGGAAAACGAAAAACACTTATTCTCGCCATCGGGCTAATGGCATTGGCACAATTTTCAAAGATAGTTTTTTACAACCCCAACTATCCTTACCTGATCGTTATCCCTACGATGCTGCTTTCCGCAGGTATGTTATTCTTCTTTACCCTGGGAGCATCAATGGTGGGCGATATTTGCGATGAAGATGACCTGAACACCGGCAAACGCACCGAGGGTAGTTTCTATTCCATTTTCTGGTGGTTCATTAAAATGGGGACAGCTCTTGCAAGTTTTGTGGCCGGTGCACTGATCGTTTTAACCATGTTCGATCAGACACAGGTAACACGCGTTGACGCCATTGAAGGAAGCTTACGTGAAATGCGCAATGAAGTTCAAGTAATACAGCAACAAAACATTTTTACAGAAACAAACAGTCCTAATATTTCTATCCTGGAGAATCTTGCATCTCAGGCTCTCAATGAAGCCAACCAATACCTGATCTACCTTGAAAGGGAAGCATTGCGCAGCCCCGGCCGGGATCATATAATTGAAACCCGCGACCAATTCTTTGCAGGGGCCATTGAAGAAATGCGCAATACCATAGGGGAACTTGAAACAGCAATTCAAAAACTGCAGGATCAGGGCATTAAACCTACAGATGAACTCGCACGGGAAATTACAGCATTGGCACTGCAGGTCAAACTGATAAAAGCTGAAGTGAACGCTTATCACCTGCAGGCCCACCTGAAAACCCGCACAAAAGAATCAGAGAAAAGCGAAGATCACTACATAGAGTTACTTGAGAACATTGCTGAAATCCGTAAGGATCTCGCAACTTTCAATACTGCAAGAGACCTCCGGTTGCTTGAAAAAGAGCTTTTGCAAATGGAAGAACGCGTTGTTCCACTTAAAATACAAGCTCCCTATACCCTGTTCATGATGCGGCTGGTGGAAATAGGATTACCCATTTTACTAAGCATTTTCTCCTTCTTCTTTATCACCAGATATTCTCTGACCGAAGAAAGACTGCGGGAAATAAAACAGCTTTTGAAGGCAAGAAATAAAAAACGGGAAGAATAATTTGTTGTACACAAAAACGGTTCCATGACCATGAAGAATGATACATTCACTGTCCGCGATAATTTGTTTTACCTGAATGGGAAAGAGGTTTTTCTTAATTCAGGCGAAATACATTATTTCAGGGTAAAACGCGAACAATGGGATAGCCATCTGGCAGCAGCCCGGGAGGCTGGACTTATGGCCGTTAGCAGTTATGTGCCCTGGGACTGGCATGAACCGAAGGAAGGAATTTTCGATTTTGACGGTTCCACCATTGCCGAGCGTGATCTCAAAGGATGGCTGCAAAAGTGCAAAGAACACGGTTTGAAGGCAATAGTAAAACCCGGCCCATACATCCTGGCAGAATATCGGGGGGCAGGTTTACCCGACTGGTTTCTTGATAAATATGAAGATGATGTTAGGATGCGCAACAAAAATGGCGTCAAGGTTTCAAGTGAAGGAGTAAATCTGTTCCATCCCATTTATCTCGAAAAAATTACGAAATGGTATGACAATATCATGCCTCTCATAAGCAAAAGTGAAGTTGCAAACGGAGGCCCCATAATCATGATGCAGATTTGCAATGAGATTGGTCTCTTTTCATGGCTGGCTCATCAGGCCGATTATGGCGGCAAAGTGAGAGAGCGATTTATTGAATGGTTAAGTGAAAAATATGCTGACATTAAAGAACTAAATGGCATTTGGGAAACCCAATACGTGCAGTTCAGTGATATTGAATTACCCCCGGATGTGCTTACACCTTATGCATCCAAGGCTGATCGTGCAAGAGATTTTGACTGGCACTACTTCTGGAGAAAGTATTATGGCGATTACCTTAAAATGCTTGTAAAAATGGCACGCGACAGAGATGTAAGTGTACCATTTTATCATAACCTGCCAGGCTGGATATACGGCCATGGTTATGAGTTTCCTGTCAACATAACGATGTACGATGAGCTTTACGGTGATAAAAGTGATATCATATTTGGTGTAGATCACATACCTGAATTTGTGTCGCACCGAAATATGCATGACGATCGTATCATCAACGATATAACTGTCGCCATGCAGGGGAATAAACCTTTGTTTGCAGCAGAGTTTCAGAGCGGTTCGCGGGAGTACCACGTGGTAACCAGCCCACGGGAAATGGAACTTTTTTATAAAGCGAGTATTGCCAACGGGCTTAAAGGATGGAACTACTATATGTTCTCGCAGGGCCGCAACCCCCATCGCAAAGGATACTCAGGCGATACTTTCTACTGGTTTAACCCGCTTACAGCCGAAGGAGAACGCACATCTGCCTTCCCGCTTGTGCAAAGGATGAGCAAAATCATAAATACCTGCGAATCTATTTTCTTAAAATCGGAACGCAGGGCCGAAGTATGTGTTCTCTTCTATCCGCCTTATTACACATCCGAACTGGAAAGACCTGAAAACGGAGCAAGCGAATTAACGTTTGTACCCGCAGCAATAAGAAGACCTGCTTATTTCGACGGTTTGCTGAAAGTATTACAGGTGCTGAACATTGATTACGACATGGCTGATCTCACCAAAATCTCGCATACCGAACTGCAAAAATACAAGCAGGTATGGGCATTTTGTACAGATGAAATGGATGCACGGGAACAGCAGATCCTGGTAGATTATACTTCAGCCGGAGGTAGAACAATGATATATCCCTGTTTCCCCGACCGCGATACATCGCAACAACCCTGCACCATCATCCGGGAGGCATTGAAGATAAGTCCATCCGGAAAAGAATTCATCGATTCTCCTTTGATTGACGTTATGGGTTTGAAAGATATCAAATGTGCCAATCCGCAAATTACATATGCAGAAGAATCGTTGGCAGATGAACAGATCATTGCCAGAACCCTGGGCAGAAATGTCTGTGGCTTTACCAAGCAACTGGGTTCAGGAGAAATTCTCCACCTGGGTACCTGGCTGGGATACGATACCGAAGGGCACAAGCCTGTTTACATGGCACTGCTCAACAGAATGGGGGGTAAACTCAGAGTGGCATCTGCCAGCACTGATAATATTACCGTTCGTCAAAGGTTTTCTGAAAATGAAAGTGCCATGCTTTTTGCAGGCAATTATTTTAATGAGGAACAAGATGTTTCCATTAAATATACCCATCCCGCAACAGGAGAAACCCTGACATTGCCATATTCCGGGGAGTCGTTAAACTTCCCTCCGCTTTATGCCTTTCTTTCGCCGGTTTGCATGAAGGTTGCCGATGAGCTTACAATCATACATTGTACTTCCGATCTGCTGGCTATTGATAAGAACGAAAATTATCTGAAGATTACACTTTATGGTGACCGCGATCTGATGGGTGAAATGGTTCTGGAAGGCAAAATAAAGTCTGCTGAACTGGATGGAACACCACTGGAACCTGTGCTTAGGGAAAACAAGATTATTCTTTCTTACAATCACAAGCATAAAAAAGAAATGTTACTTAGTATAAAACTCTGAAAAATGAATATTCAAAACCATACCGGACTAAATGTTGAATTCCTGGATACCGGTGCCATAAAATGCATAAAGGCCGGATCAATCAGGATCAGTATGAGAGAGGGCTCCCCTTTTTCAGAGCCCGGGGTAAATATTTTTCTGAGAAAACATACTGAAAATATTGAATTTATTCCTTTAACCGGCCCTGAAAGCACGGGTGTGTTCCGTTTAAGCGAAAAGGAATGTCTTACAAAGGGAAACTGGAAAGGTGTGGATTATCTTTGCGCACTTCAGTTTTCAGAAAAAAGCCAGAACTGGCAATGGAACATCCGCATATCAAACCATTCAGGTGAAGATGTCAAATTTGATCTGGTATGCGTGCAGGATGTCGGGCTCAAAGCAGCTGATTCAGGAATCGTAAATGAATATTATGTAAGCCAGTATATTGAAAGGTTGATCATTGAAGATGAAACGCTGGGCCCTGTTATATTTTGCCGGCAAAACATGAAAGAAAAATCAGGGTATCCCTGGTTGATGATGGCCTGCAAAAAAGGTGCTTTATCGGGATTAACCGACGGAATGCAGTTTTATGGAAAATCATACAGAGTTACCGGAATTCCGGAAACACTGCTGTCTGAAAAACTTACAGGCGAATATGCCGGAGAATCTTCGGTAATCGCACTTCAGGGGAAGCCTTTTGCTCTGAAAAAAGGTGAAAGTTATTCAGATGCGTTTGTCTTTTCGTTTATGGCTGACCACCCTGAAGCCACTTCAACGGATGACCTGAAACGTCTTCCCGGGATTCTTCAGGAGTTTTCGGAAGAACTCCCGGAATTTGAAGGTAATGGATGGCAGCAGCCCGTCACAACCCTTTTTCAAACAGCACCTTTTTTACCATCGGAAGAACTTAGCAGTCAGCAACTGGATACCTGGTTTGGCACTCAACGCCGTCATGAAGAAACAGAGAACGGTCAGGTACTTTCTTTCTTCTGCAATGATCATGACCATGTAGTGCTCAAAGCCAAAGAACTTCTCACCGACCGTCCGCACGGGCATATCATACAGGCAAATTCAGGTCTTAAACCGGATGAAGCCATCATGTCGACCAACCCCTATGCTTTCGGGGTTTTCAACTCACATATTACCCAGGGGAATACAAATTTCAATATATTACTCTCAGTTTGCTCCGGGCAGTTTAATCTTGTAAGGGAAACCGGGCAGCGAATATTTGTCAGTACAGGCAAGGAAACATGGCTACTGGGTGTTCCATCAGCATTTGAAATGGGCCTTAACCATTGCCGGTGGATTTACAAATATGGTGAACACATTATACAGGTGCGAACATGGACTAACCCCCATTCACCTAATATTCATACAGATTTAAAAGTGCTTTCAGGATGCGAAATTGATCTTACCCTGACTCATCAGTTCGATCCTTTGAATTCATGGAAATTAATTCAGAAGCAAAACGGAGAAATAATTGCCCGGCCGTCTAAGGAAAGCATGATCATTTCAAAGTTTCCTGAATCACAATTCAGAATTCTGTTGCATGGCAGTAATTCCGGAATTGATGTTCAGGGTGCAGAATCATTGTACAATGAAACCAACCGGAAAGCTGACAATTCACTTCTTGTACTCAAGGTGAAAAGTACCATGAGCTTTGCCATGAGCTTTGTGGGTGAAGTTACTTCTCCTGCCAAATCCAACAGGATAGATGAAGCAGACCAGAAGTTTCGGCAAAACGGCATGGAAGCAGCGGTTGTTTGGAAAAATCTGAGTCAGAACCTTACGCTGAAAGGAAATCACAAAGACATATCAGCCATAAGTGAAATCATCCCCTGGTATGGAATGAATGCACTCATCCACTACCTTACACCTTATGGACTGGAACAATTTGGTGGTGCTGCCTGGGGAACACGTGATGTTTCACAGGGACCCATTGATCTGCTTTTATATCTTGGCAAATACAAGGAGGCCCGGGAAGTACTTTGCACCATTTTTTCCAACCAAAACCCCGACGGAGGATGGGCTCAGTGGTGGATGTTCGACAGCTATTCACACATCAGGGCACACGAAGCCCACGGAGATATCATTTACTGGTGTATCATAGCCCTTGCTCAGTATGTAAATATGAGCGGTGATGTTAAAATTCTGGATGAAGTTTTGCCCTGGTACAGCGAAAACTCGGAAGAAACAGAAAAGTCAAGCCTTGCCGAACATGTTGAAAGACTTATTGACATGATTGTCAGTTCATTTATTCCCGGTACATCACTGGTACCCTTTGGAGGTGGTGACTGGAATGACTCCCTCCAGCCCGTGAGCGAAGATCTGGCAAGCCGGATGATCTCATCCTGGACCGTTGAAATGAATTACCAGGCATTCATGCAATATACCAGTGTGTATGAAGCAGCCGGAAACAAGATCAAAGCCCTGGAATTGAATGAAATTTGTGAAAAGATAAAATCAGATTTCAACAAATATCTGGTTAAAGATGGAGTGGTTGCCGGATATGGGTTGGCTGAAAAAGATGGCGGTATCAGCGTTCTGCTCCATCCTACCGATACAACAACAGGCATTAAGTATAGTGTTTTACCCATGAACCGTGGCATCATCAGTGGAATTTTCAGCCGTGAACAGGCCGAAAACCATCAGGATCTTGTAGAACATTATCTAAAAGGACCCGACGGGGCAAGACTTATGGACCGTCCTTTGCCCTACAAAGGAGGTATTCAGGAGATTTTCCAGAGGGCCGAAAGCAGCACATTCTTTGGCCGTGAGATCGGGCTGATGTACATTCATGAACATATCCGTTATGCCGAATCGCTGGCCATCATGGGCAAACCGGAAGCATTTGTTAAGGCACTCCGGCAGGCTATTCCTGTTGATTACCGTGATATTGTGTCATGCAGCGATATTCGCCAGGCCAATTGCTATTACAGCAGCTCCGATGTGGTATTTAAAAGCAGGTATGATGCCGATCAAAGATATGAAGATGTAATAAACGGCAAGATGACTGTGCGAGGTGGCTGGAGGGTTTATTCAAGCGGACCAGGCATATTTATCGGTCTGATAGTTTCACGTTTGCTGGGAATCAGGATTTACGCAGATAATATTGTTTTTGATCCGGTTATGCCATCCTCTTTTAACGGACTTTCTGCAACCACAGAAATTTTTGGGCAACCGCTAAAAGTATCATTCAAAACAGGTAGCCAGGGATTTGGAGTTAAATCTGTAATACTCAATAGCCATCTTTTAGGTTCCAAACCGGAAGAAAACCCTTACCGTGAAGGTGGAGTGGTTATTTCCAGGGAGCAGTTAACCGGTTTATTGCAGAATAACAAAAATGAAATTTTAATAGAAATCAAATAACAGAATCAAAATTATTATGCACAAAAATTTATTCAGTTTAACTTCCATTTTACCATTAGTATTTTTCCTGGCATGCACACCAGAAAAGCATGATGCCGAAACCAGGGAAATGAAACGTTTTATCGATAATCTGATGAAAGAAATGACCCTGGAAGAAAAGATCGGGCAATTGACTTTATATTCAAGCTACATGGATGAAACAGGCCCATTCATGAATGAAGACTATCTTGATTATATCCGTGAAGGCAGGGTTGGCGCAGTCTTCAACGCTTTTACAGCTGATTACACCCGAGAAATACAGCGTATTGCTGTAGAAGAAACCCGTTTGGGCATTCCTTTGCTTTTTGGATACGATGTAATTCACGGACACAGAACCATCTTCCCCATGCCCATAGGAGAAACCGCCACATGGGATATGGAAGCCATTAAGAAGTCTGCTCAAATTGCAGCCAGGGAAGCAACTGCCGAAGGATTGCACTGGACCTTTTCTCCCATGATTGATGTTACCCGCGATCCGCGCTGGGGACGCATTGCAGAAAGCTCCGGTGAAGACCCATTCCTTACTGCTGAAGTGGCAAGAGCTAAAGTAAGAGGATACCAGGGTGATGACCTGAAAGACCTTCATACCATGCTCGCTACAGCAAAACACTTTGCAGCTTATGGAGCGCCACAGGCAGGAAGAGATTATCATACCGTGGATATGTCGGAAATTACCCTGCGCAATAAGTTTCTTCCTCCATTTAAAGCTACTGTGGAAGAAGGCGTTGCTACCTTTATGACCGCTTTCAACGATCTTTTTGCTGTACCTGCTACAGGAAGCGAATTTTTGCTTACCCAGATATTAAGAGATGAATGGGGCTTTGAAGGATTTGTGGTTACAGATTACACTTCAATCAATGAAATGGTTCCCCATGGTTTTGCAAGAGATGAAAAGCATGCCGGTAAACTGGCAATAAATGCAGGAACAGATATGGATATGCAGGGATCGGTTTTTTATAATTATCTGGCAGAGCTTGTGGCAGAGGGCAAGGTTTCCGAATCACGTATTGATGAAGCTGCCAGAAGAATTCTTACAATGAAATACAAGCTGGGTCTTTTTGATGACCCTTATCGCTATAGTGATCCGGAAAGAGAGAAAGAAATGATTATGACAGCAGAAAACCTTGAATTTGCCAGAGATTTTGCCCGAAAATCCATTGTTCTGCTCAAAAACGAAAACAACACACTCCCTTTAAGTGACAATATCAGAAGTATTGCACTGATTGGGCCTATGGCAGACAACCAAAGAGACCTCATCGGCTCCTGGTCTGCTGCAGGTGATTACACCAAAAGTGTTACCCTTTTGCAAGGTCTGAAAAATCGCTTAGGAAGCCAGACACAAGTCAATTATGCAAAGGGAACCGATGTAATTGGAGAAGACAAATCAGGTTTTCCACAGGCAATAAGGGCTGCAGCCATTTCGGATGTGGTAATCATGGCCCTGGGTGAACATTACTGGCAGAGCGGTGAAGCCGCCAGCCGATCAATTATTGACCTGCCGGGAGTGCAGGAAGATTTGTTCAACGAAATTGTAAAGCTTGGTAAACCCGTTGTCGTAGTTCTGATGAATGGCCGCCCGCTTACAATTGAGAATGTTGATGCAAAAGCTTCCGCAATCCTGGAAACCTGGTTCCTGGGAACCACCGCCGGCGACGCCATTGCCGATGTATTATTCGGAGATTACAACCCCTCGGGCAAATTGCCTGTGACTTTCCCACGCAATGTGGGCCAGATCCCCATTTTTTACAATGTGAAAAACACCGGTCGCCCAAAGACAGAATTCAAGTTTACATCCAAATACCTTGATGTTCCAAACACACCACTATATCCATTCGGTTTTGGCTTGTCTTATACCACTTTTGAGTATTCCGACATTAATCTGAGCAGCAACCAGATGCCCCTGGATGGTAGTTTAAATGCATCTGTTACTGTTACCAATACCGGAGACAGATTCGGAGAAGAAGTGGTACAATTGTATATCAGACAATTGGTAGGCAGCATTACCCGGCCGATCAAAGAACTCAAGGCTTTTGAGAAAATTGCACTGGAGCCCGGTGAGTCCAGGGAGGTAACATTTGAACTCAACCAAAACCATCTGGCATTTTATAATGCCAATAATGAATTCAAAGCTGAACCCGGGGAGTTTCACCTGTTTATAGGCACCAACTCAGAAGATGTTAAAAAAACAAGCTTTACTCTTATGGAGTAGTCTTTTAACAAAGGAAAGTATTGAAAAATATTGAAAATGGTGATATCTTTATGAAAATGATTATGTAATATTTTTAAACCCATTTAACTCAATTATTAAACTAAAACTTAAAACCCATGAAAAAATTTACAACATTAATGACTCTGATGCTGCTAATTACTGGATTGGCCAGCAGTCAAACATTCAGCAATTATGACTTTATCTGGGCTGATTTTGAAGACTATGAATTTACCAATGTGGGAGGCTTCATATCACCTATTAATGACAACACAACTCTAACTGAGATGCCCGGCGAGGGCGCAGATGGAGGTAATGCTTTAAAACTTGATTATGTTCTTAATGAAGACCAGTCTTTTACAGGATTGCATTTATGGGCATTCCCAGATGGGATTGATGTATCAGATTATAACTACTTTGCTATAAGAATAAAAGCCGAAGAAGCCATTGAAGATGTCAGTATCATTTTTCGCGATGATGACCAGGATGAAGTAGGATATAGCCAACATACCATAAATATTGGAACAGAATGGGAGGATATTTTCATCGCCCTGGATGATTTTGAGGCTTTGGGAGACTTCGATGAAGCAGATCTTACTAACATACTTGGCATTCGGATTGCTTTTGATGAAGACCTGATTAGCGAAATGGAGGGAACTGTATATATTGACCTTGTAGGCTTTACTGAAGAAGTGGGTGTATTAGTTCCGGAAGTATCATTTAATCCGTTTGATTTAAATGTTTATCCAAATCCCACGTACAATCAGATAAACGTCGAAACAGCACCAGGATCAAAAATCAGTCTCTTCAATATTACCGGAAGCCTTATAAGGCAGATAGAAACAACAAACGGAATGGCCAGATTCGATGTATCAGGCCTTAACCAGGGTATCTATATTATAAGAGTTATACATGAAGGAACCTCGGTTTCTAAAAAAATTCTTGTTCAATAAATATTTTGTTTCAAAGCCTGGGAGGGAATTGCCCCCACAGGCTTTGACAAATACTTACAATAAAAATATTCCTGGAAATAACTTTACAGGATATTAAAAACTTAAACCAAATATATTATTATGAAAAAACTACTAATTATTTTAATGTATCTGCCCTTTCTGGCAAATACAGCGTTATCCCAGATTTCTGTGACCGGTACTATTACCAGTGCCGATGACGGAACTACAATTCCGGGAGTTACGGTGATTATTAAGGGAACTACTGCAGGCACCACTTCTGACATGAATGGGCAATATTCCCTGCGTAATGTTCCCGAAGATGCAACCCTGGTTTTTTCTTTTATTGGAATGCAAACAAAAGAAGTTCCGGTAGAAGGCAGAACCATAATAAATGTTGTATTGGAAATGGCAGCTATCGGCATTGATGAGGTTGTTGTAATCGGCTATGGAACAGCCCGTTCGGCTGATTTAACTGCGCCTATCCCGGTTGTAAGCGGAGCCGATATTGTCAGAAACATTACATCCAACCCGGCATCCGCATTGCAAGGAGCAGCCCCTGGTGTGCAAATCATCAACAGGGGAGGCCCCGGTTCCAACCCTGAGATCAATATACGTGGTATTGCATCAATGCAGGGTGCGCAGCCCTTATTTGTTGTGGATGGAATGTTTTACGACAATATTAACTGGCTAAGCGCTAATGACATAGAGTCTATTGCTATTTTGAAGGATGCTTCTGCAGCTTCTATTTATGGTGTCAGGGCAGCCGGAGGGGTAATAATGGTTACTACAAGACAAGGACGCAGAGGCGAGGGGATAATTATTGAATATGATGGCTATGTTGGCTATAATTCAACCAGCAACATCATGCAGATGACCAATGGGGAGCAATACTCAACACTGTTGATAGAACAAGACTCTTACTCACGTCTTTTACCTTCAATCAATATTTGGGGTGGACGGGATTTTACACTGAACGGTGAGCAATACGTTATTCCCGCCACAGATACAGACTGGTATAATGAATTATTGGGAGTGGGTAGGGTTATGAATCATTCACTAACCTTCAGGGGTGGCACCGACCTTACAACCTACCACGTGGGTGCAAGTTATATGGGCCAGGAAGGACTACTTCAATCAGACCATACCTATGAACGAATCAACCTGAAGGCAAGTGTTAACTTTAATCCCTATAATTTCCTCGATTTAGGTACTAACATAATCCTGAACCATACACACGCCCGTGATGAAGGCTCTGTATGGGGTGCCATGTATAGTGCGGTACCCATTACACCGGTCAGGGAAGAAACAGGTGAATATGCAGGGGTCATTCAGGCCGGTTATCAGGTAGGACCTGTAAATAATCCGGTTGCTATGCTTGATTTCATGACAGGCAATTTTAATTTTACCAGTGGAATCAATCTTATGTATAATGCACATGCCAATCTGAAACTTACTGGAGATGACAGATTGGTTTTCAGAACCCAGTTCAGCCATGAAATCAGAAACAATAACAACAGGGTTTATGTTCCTGTTTATTTTGTTGATGATAAACTGAGAAATGAAAACTCAAGTCTGTCAAAAAGGTATAATTACTTCAGTGCTCTGCACCTTGATCACACCCTAACCTATAAAGATAATATTGGCAACCATAATTTTACTGTCTTGGGAGGTTTTTCTACCCGACAGGTTGATGCAAGACATGTTGGAGGCAGTGCACGTGATGTTCCGGGTCTTATTCCCGAATATTTATATTTTGGAAATTCAGAAGACCCGGATCCTGCCAGCTTCAATGTATTCGACGGTGGGTTTGCTGAAAGAGGTGTTTCATATTTTGGCCGTCTTATGTACAACTTCAATCACAGGTACTTGCTGAATACAACATTCAGGGCAGATGGTACCGATAAGTACTCACAAACATGGGGCTACTTTCCCTCAGTTGGGGTTGGTTGGGTCGTAAGTGAGGAATCTTTTATGGATAACCAGGAGCTTTTTGACTTTGTTAAGCTCAGAGCAAGCTGGGGTCAACTTGGTAACAATGCTGTGCCACGCGAATCAGGTACCCGGGAAATTTTTACCGGGATTGATAATTCATATATTTTCGGAAATGACCAAATCATACCCGGATATGTTTCCAGCGTTTTCTTCAATGAATTAGAATGGGAGTTGACTGAAGAAACCAATGCCGGAATTGAGCTCTCTACTTTTGACAGCAGGCTTTATACAGAAATTGACTGGTTTTACCGTGTCACAAAAAATGCAGCAATCTGGACCAGCAACCTTATGGGTGCAGGTGGTTTGATCCGAAATGTTGGAGAAATCCTCAATACCGGTATGGAATTTTCTATTAACTGGCAGGATGAGACAGGTGGGCTCAGATATAACGTGAGAGCAAACCTGGGTACACTAAGAAATGAAGTACTTAGCCTTGGAGGAGAACCTTACATTGATGCAGGATCTGCCGAATTTCGCAGAAGAACTGAGGTAGGACATCCGCTTTACTCTTTTTATGGGTACAAGGTAATTGGTGTGTATCAAAACTGGGAAGAAATTGAAGAACATCTCGATACAAGTGTACATACGCAGGTAGAACCCGGATTCTTAAAATTTGAAGATTTAAATGGTGATGGTATTATTGATGAGAATGACCGTCAATACCTTGGGGCCAATATTCCTGATTTTACCTATGGCGGACAAATAAGCCTTGAATACAGAAACTGGGACTTTTTTGTTTCTTTATATGGTGTTTCGGGCAATAAACTTATTAACCGCTTAAGGGGAAACAGAGCATGGCATGCTGATTACAATTTTGATCTTGACCTTTATGAGAACAGATGGACAGGAGAAGGATCTACCAATTCCTATCCATCAGCCAAAGGCATGGTAAATTCCTGGAACTTAAACCCACTAAATTCTTTCCTTGTTGAAGATGGGTCATTTTTCAGAATTCAAAACATAACTCTTGGTTATACCTTCCGTGATATTTTGCCCGGAAGCCAATCAGGCTCTACAATCAGGGTAAGGTTTGCCGCCCAAAATCCGCTTACTTTCTTTAAATTCAATGGCTTTACGCCAGAAGTAACAGGACAGGGTGAAGCTGCAGGGGTGTATCCTATACCTACTAGCTTTACTCTTGGTGTTAACATTACTTATTAAAAAAATAAATGATCATGAGACCCGATTTTATTAAGCAAATTATTTATGTTAAGTTTAAATTATCAGGTAATATGATCACCAAACTTTCAAATTTTAATGATATGAAAAATAATCGAATATTTATAATCGTACCTATGCTCCTGGTTTTTTTGTTCAGCAGTTGCGAGGATTTTCTTGACAAAGCTGTTGAAGGTCAGATACCGCTTGAGGAAGTTGACTATACAGATGAAAGCAGAATGTATGAACCTGTTTCAGGTATATACGCAAGAGCAAACGCCAATAATCTGCATCATTGGGCCAACCAATGCATGTTGAATTTCAGAAGTGATTTTATCTTTAAAGGGGCTCATGCCAATGACCAGCCCGTTATGGAAGATATTCAGGATTTCAAATATGAATCACTAAGAGCTGCCTGGTTTGTTAACAACCTATGGGTTGCTCATTTTGGTCTGATAAGAGATGCCGATGCCGCCCTTGAAGAACTTGCACTTTTCGGAGAACATGCCTCCGACCAGGAACTTGTAAGGCAATACAAAGCCGAAGTAAGGTTTTTCAGGGCATTGGCTTACTGGAGGATGGCCAGAATTTATGGTGATATTCCCTACTACGACCGCAGTACTGTGGCAGCAGCTTTAAGAAGAGCACCGCGTCTTGAAGCATATGATTATATTTTCCGCGAGCTCAATGAAATAGTTAATGACCTGCCTTCTCAGCATCCGGCCATGCTTCCCAGAAAGGGTGGTGTTACAAAGTGGGCAGCTTACATGCTATTAGCCAAAGCTGCTGCTGATGTTCAGGATTATGAAACTATGCTCGACGCTTCAGGTGAAATCATTAATAGTGGTGTATTTTCACTATTCCCTGATTTTTATAATTTATTCAAAAAGCCCGGAGAATTTTCTTCCGAGAATATTTTTGAAATGAATCATACCGATTTTGGCACTGCTACCGGAAATGCAACCTGGATTGACCAGTACTATGTAGCACATGGTATAAAACAGGCAGGCGGTACCAGATATGATGGAGGTTCTTTTAACAGTGGATGGGGTTTTTCCATGCCTGCCCAGAAATACATAGATCTGATGCAAGCCAGAGGCGAAGGTATCCGTTATGAAACAAGTATCATCTATCCAAATACTGCAACCCTGGACGGAGACTCCATTGGCGCAATTCCGGCTGACCTTCAGGCATTGCTTGACAGATATAACAACGAAGGAAGGGGTGCTGCCGAAGCTTTCTGGTTTAAAAATTACCTTCCATTTAACCAGCAAACTCCCGGTAGATTCCGTTATGGTGGCTGGAATAATGTAAGAATTTTCCGCTATGCCGAAACCCTTTTGCTTCATGCTGAAGCATTGATACATCTCAACGGTGCCGGTGCCGGCGATAGTTTTATCAATGAAGTTAGAGACCGTGCCGGTATGCCACCCATTTCCGGTGCAACTATCGATGATTTACTGGATGAACGAGCCGCTGAACTGGAATTTGAATGGGGTGCTGACAGATTCTTTGACCTTGTAAGACTTAACAGAACAGAAGAACTCGGACCAAACTTTGTTCCTGGTGAGCATGAGTTTTTCCCGATCCCTACTGTCCAAATCGACCTGCAACCCGGATTGGCTGAACCACCGGTTTCTGGTTTGTTTCCGAATTAATAAGATGATGCAAGAACAGATATATAAACTATTGAACCGCTTAAAGAAACCTCAGTTAACTAATTTGCTGGAGTAACTTTAAAAGGGTTCAATAGTTATATATCCGGAAAATTTCATAGAAAATCCTGCTCAAAATAAACATATGAAAAACCCGTAAATACCAGGAAAAAGAAGCATGTATATATTTCGTATATTAATTATATGTATTTCAGTACTTCTCCTTAGCAGCTCTGCACCAAAAGACTATTATGATGGTTTAAAACTGTCTGACGAAGAATTACTTGAACTGGTTCAATACCATACATTTCAGTATTTCTGGGACGGTGCAGAGCCCAATTCGGGAATGGCACGTGAGCGATATCATGTTGATGGCATTTATCCGAGAAATGATAAACATATTGTAACTACAGGAGGTTCGGGCTTTGGCATTATGGCTATTGTTACCGGAATTGAAAGAAATTTCATTACCCGAGAGGAAGGCGTAAATCGATTGAGTCAGATTGTTGATTTTTTGATCACGGCAGACCGGTATCATGGAGTATGGCCACACTGGCTTGATGGCGAAACCGGAAAAGTTAGTCCTTTCAGCAGGTATGATGATGGCTCTGATGTTGTAGAAACTTCTCTGTTGATTCAAGGTCTTCTTACCGCAAAACAATATCTTCTTCAGGGCGATAGTCATGAAAAAAAACTCGCCGCCCGAATTGATGAGCTTTGGAGAGAAGTGCAATGGGACTGGCATTTGCGCGACAATGAAGATGTTCTTTACTGGCATTGGTCGCCCAACCATGAATGGCGAATGAATCATCAAATAAGAGGTTACAATGAATGTTTGATTACATATATACTGGCTGCCTCATCTCCTACTCATCCCATACCTGCATCAGCCTACCACTTTGGCTGGGCAAGAGATGGCGAAATAAAAACCCATACCTCACAATATGGGTATACACTTACTTTAAAGCACAACCGGGGTGGAGAATATGGTGGTCCGCTTTTTTGGGCTCATTATTCTTTTCTGGGTCTTGACCCAAGAAACCTTGAAGACCAATATGCAAATTATTGGGAGCACAATGTCAATCATACCCTGATTAACCGGGCCTATTGTATTGAAAACCCCCTTGGATTTGAGGGTTACCATGAATACAGCTGGGGATTGACATCAAGCTATTCTCCGACAGGTTATGCTTCACACAGTCCTGTGAATGACAGGGGAGTGATTACACCTACAGCGGCTCTTTCATCTATGCCATATACTCCTGAATATTCAATGCAGGTTATGCGGTATTTTTACGAAGAGCTGGGAGACAGATTATGGGGAAAATATGGATTTTATGATGCTTTCAGTATATCGGAAAACTGGTTTCCCCAAAGATATCTTGCCATCGACCAGGGGCCAATTGTGGTTATGATAGAAAACCACCGTAGCGGGCTTTTATGGGATTTGTTTATGAAAAACCCTGAAGTGTCAGATGGCCTGAGAAAACTAGGTTTTATTTCATTTTAAATTAATTATTTATTAATCTGTTCATCTCTTTTTATAACATGCTTTGCATTATTTTTAGCGAAAAAACAACGGTATGAATAATTCACTTTTTCAATCTTTTAAATATTTTATTTCAATAATACTGTTTTTGCTTTGGGCAAATTCCTTGTTGTATGGGCAGCAAGCTGAAAATAATACCAGGGAAATTACAGGCATCGTGTTTCATGATAAGGAAAAAACCGGCACCTATAATCCTGCTGTAGACATTCCTCTTGAGGGTATTGCAGTATCCAATGGCAGGGATATTGTTCTGACAGATCAGGGGGGAAGTTATCGTTTGGAATTGCTGGATAATTCATTTGTTTTTGTTATTAAACCCCGTAACTGGAATATTGCTGCAGATAACCTGCAAATCCCAAGGTTTTACTACAAAAATTTTCCGCAAGGAGCTACCGGGGCAAAATACACAGGTCTTGCAGCCACAGCTCCACTGCCCGAATCGGCAGATTTTCCAATGTACCCAGTTGAAGAACCTGATGAATTTGAAGTGATAGTATTTGCCGATACCCAGCCGCGAAATGAAAAGGAATTGCATTATCTTACCAGGGATGCTGTGGATGAACTCATCGGTTATGATGCTGCATTTGGCATAACTCTGGGTGATCTTGTTTTTGATAATCTTGACCTTTTTGAGCCCCTGAATCAGATCATTTCCAAACTTGGGGTGCCATGGAGACACCTTATCGGAAACCATGATCTGGATTTCACCGCAGATGACAACATTGCTGCCCGTGGCAAATACTTCAAACATTATGGCCCGTCATATTACTCCTTTGAGTATGGCCCTGCCCATTTTATTGTAATGGACAACATTCGATTTATTATTGATGGTGATAACAGATACTACCGGCCAGAAGTGAGCGAAAACCACATGATCTATCTTGAGAATGAATTAGCTCGCTTAGACAATGACAAACTGCTTATCATACTTATGCACATCCCATGGGACGACCGGGGATGGAACATGGAGCAGCGCAACCGTCTCGCTGAGTTGCTTTCTTCGCATACCAATGTTTTATCACTGGGAGCCCACTGGCATCGGCATTATCATCGTTTCCTGGATGAAGACTTTGGTTTCTCTCCCCAAAATCCTCATCATATGGTAAGTGTAGGAGCCGTATGTGGTGCATGGTGGCGTGGCTTTGCCGATGAATATGGTATTCCCCATGCAGTTATGAGTGACGGCACTCCCGCAGGTTACGGTATTCTGAAAATTGCTGATAATCAGGCTAAGCTACACTGGCAATCTTCGCGCAGAAGTGTTGACTTTCAAATGCATATTCATGTACAGGATAAAATTGAAAGTGAAAATACTCCTGGCCTTGTTATTACTGCCAATATCTTTAATGCCATGCCCGATGCAGAAGTATTTATGAGCGTAGGTGATAATGGCCCCTGGATACCAATGCAAAGAATAATATCCCAGGACCCTTTAAGAAGAGAAATGCTGGAGCATGAAAATGCCATAAGAGAACGTTTTGAAGATTTTCCCGGACTTGAAATGAGAGGCTCGGCAAATTCTTATAAGCTTTGGCAGGCAGAGATCACCGAAAAGCTCGAACCAGGCATGCACATTATTCATATTAAATCGAAAGATCGCTGGTGGGAGCATGAAGGGAAAAAGATACTTTGGGTGAAGCCTTAGAAAAAAACTTTTTGTGTGTTTTTTGAATCAGATTACAAAGACATTTTTTGAATACTCAATGAAAACCATAATACATAGATTTTCAATAACTTAATATATGGCATTTTTGATGCTTTTAATAATAAATGTTTTGATAAGATTAAATAATTTATTCATCTTTTAATATGATCAAATACCTATGCATTCAAAAAAGTTTCTCTTATCTTTATACTATAATTCAATTAATTAATCTATTCATCAACCTAAAAAATTAAAACCTATGAAAAAATTTACTTTTTTGTTAACTTTCATCCTGATTTTCTCAGGATACGCATGGTCTCAAATGGTAGAAGACTATGAACACATTGAGCTGAACTGGTTTGCAGCAGGAGCTCAAGGGTATATGCATGTTGTACCCAACCCCGATCCTGTTGGGAATACCAGCAACTATGTTGTAGAATTCAGACGTGGTGCTGATGGCGACCCATGGGCAGGTTTCTTTTCAAGATTACCTGAACCCCTTGACTTAACTGAATATAAGTATATTTATGTGGATGTGTGGAAGCCGGTCATAAGTCCAGTTGTTTTCAAATTAGAACCCGACGGAGCTGATGATGTTGAAGTACCCAGTTTGTTTCCCCAGACAAAAGTTAATGAGTGGGAAACTCTTGTGTTTGACTTTTCTGATGAGGACGGTCTTTTTGAAGTTATAACTTTCTTCCCTGACTTCCCGGAAACAGTTGAGCATGATGAAGACATTATTATTTATTTTGACAATATAAGGGTGGGAAATGCTCCGGATGGAAATGGTGATGACCCCGTTTTTGCTGATATTGATTTTATGTGGTGTGATTTTGAGGATGAGTTCACAAACGTAGGTGGATTCAGAGAAGTCATTAACAGCCAAACTATTGCAACTGATTTGCCCGATGGTGGAATTGATGGCAGTGCTGCAATAAAACTTGAATATACCGTGAGTGAAGATAATACCTTTACTGGCTATAGAATGTGGGCCTTCCCCGATTTCATTGATGTTTCTTCTTATAATTATTTCGTGATAAACGTTAAAGCTGAAGAACCTATTGAAGATGCACTGGTTTTGCTTCGCGACGATGTAGATGTAAACGGTCGAAGCACCCATACTTTCGACATTGGTACTCAATGGCACCAGGTTTTTCTTCCACTGGAGGACTTTGAAGTTCAAAGCGGGTTTGATAATGAAGCTAACCTGACCATACTACATCTCATCCAGATCCAATTCAACTATGAACTTGTAAGCCTTAATAGCGGCACAGTTTATAT